>JAFGIR010000167.1 GCA_016929515.1 Pirellulales bacterium
CTTCCAGCTCGCTTGACGCGACCGACGCCGAGTCGCGTGCCCGTGCGGCGGCCGTCGAACTGCTCAATCTCGAACTCGAACTGGTTCGGCCGTGGGTGGCGGCGGGCAATTTGGTGGCGGTGGTGCGCAGCCCCACTCACCCAGACGTGTCCGGCGCGCTCTTTCACTACCATCGCACTCATCTGCTGGTGCCTTTATGGTCCGGTTCAGGTGCCCAGTACGTGCCGGGCCAGGCAGCCGACAAGCGCGTGAAGTTCGTGGTGCCCGGCGTGCCCAAAACGAACCGCGTTTACGAGATCGTGCCCGGCGGATTGCCGCCGGTCGAGCACCCGGAGCGGATCGCCGGTGGTGTTCAAGTGACACTCGGTGAATTCTCGCTCTGCTCAATGGTCCTCTTCGCCGAGGACCACAAAATCGTCGACGAGATTCGCCAGCGGGCCAGGGAAATGGGTCCTCACGCGGCACGCTTGTATCGCCAGTTGGCCGCGCGCAAGCTGCACGTCGTCGAAGACGTCGAGCAACGCGTTACCTCGCGCGGCGCGGGTCGGTGGCAAATGGGCGAACATGTCTCCAGTGTCAGAAAGTATCTGCAGTCGTGCGATGGAGCGATTGCGGCGCACGACTACAAGGCGGCTTGCCTGAACGCCGATCGTGCCATGCGTTTACTGCGTATTGTGGAACGGTCGAACTGGCTTCTGGCTGTTCGTTCACTGCGTTCGCCGGTCGCGAGTCCGGCAACCGTCTGCTTCTCGACCTTGCCGTGGCACTGGAGCATGGTCGACGAAACTCGTTCGTGGCGAATGGGGACCAATCTGGCTGCGGGCGGCGATTTCGAGTCGATTTCGGCGGTCATGGCGGCCGGTTGGAAACACTTCCAGCACACCACGCCCAACCTCGAAGCAAATGGCGAGATCGTCGCGAGGGCGGCCCATTCGGGGCAAGCCGGTTTGCGATTGATCATCAAACCAGCTACGCCCGACGAGGCTCCGACCTTGGTCGAAACACCGCCGATTTGGGTTACCAGTCCGGCGGTCTACGTCGAAGCAGGCACACTGGTTCGCATTGATAGTTGGGTCCACATACCGACGCCGTTGACCGGTAGCGTGGACGGACTGAAGGTGTTCGATTCATTGACGGGCGACGCTTTGGCCGAACGCATCGGCGAAACCACCGATTGGCAACCGCTGACGCTCTATCGGACGGTACCCCGGTCGGGGCCCATGTCGGTCACCTTTGCGTTGTGCGGCTTGGGCGAAGTCTGGATCGACGACGTCTCGATTCAAGTGATCTCACCGGCCGGCGCGCCCGTCGTCCAGCACCCAATGGTCCCGGGCCATCGCTTCTGAGATTATCGCGCGCTCTCTGCACACCACCGAGCAGGATCCTGTCATTCGAAACGTAGCGAAAAGTCTCGGCTTCTTGGGGGGATGTCCTTCGTTTTGCTCTGCGGTGACCGTCGTGAAATGCCCTTGGGGCGACTTGTGGGAATCCAGCTCGCCCGTTACGATCAGGTTTGGCAGGGAGTGCGCCCCGACAGGAGACCGCGGTTGTGGACGTCTCGACCGATACCGTCGATTTCGACTGGATTGCATTGGCCCACGAACACTGGGTTGCCCTGGTTCTGATCGGAGTCTTCCTTCTGGCGGGATGGGCGCTCGTCGTGGTAATCCGCGGCCGCCGGCGAACCTCGCCTCGTAGCTCGGATGATTATGCGATTGACGTGTCGGTTTTGCCCGACCTTCCGCGCCCGCCGGGGCCACCCGTACTGGAATTCTTCCATTTGCCGGTCCGGCTTGCCGCGATTGTGCTGGCGCCGGTGGGGAGGGCAAGCGAGTTGCCGGCCCGAGAATCGTTGCCCGAGGTGATCGACTCGATCGTGCCCGGCCTCGACCAGGTGGCCGCGGCGCACGAGCCGCTGATTCGCGCGTGGCCGCGCCAAGTTAGTTCTCGCGGATTTGCCAACGCCTTCTTCCAGAACGTGCGTTTGCCGGGCGATCATGGCAAGAAGACCGTTTGGAGTTCGGTGGCGGGTGTCTTTCGAGTGGGTGACGAGCCGATGATGGCAGGCCTGGTGCTGCGGGCCGAAACGGCTAACCGACACGGCAACTATGTCATGGCAAACGAGGACGAGTGGTTGGGCATTCTTCGTGTGCGATTGAGTTAGGCCATGGAAGAGTCCGCCATGCAACGCTCGGCCGAACAACTCAGGCAAGACGCGATACGAATCTGGCGCGCCGGCGTGAGCACCGTGGACTCGGAGCGACTCGTCCGCCAGAGCGTCGCCCGTGATGGCTCCACGCTTGTTATCGGCGAGGACCGCTTTTCGCTCGATCGCCTCCGGCGGATTGCCGTGGTGGGGGCGGGCAAGGCGGGCGCCGGCATGGCGGCGGCCATCGAAGACGTTCTCGGACCAGAATGGCTCGCGGAGAAACACGTGGCCGGCTGGGTCAACGTCCCTGATGATTGTGTTCGCGACCTGAACCACATTTGGCTGCACGGAGCCCGACCGGCCGGGGTGAACGAACCGACCGCTGCCGGCCAGTTCGGCACCGGTCGAATCCTGGAACTCGTCGAATCGCTTGGGCCGAAGGACTTGTGTCTTTGCTTGATCTCGGGCGGGGGGTCGGCGTTGCTGCCCGCTCCGGTCGAGCAAATCACCTTGGCCGACAAACTGGCCGTCACGCGATACCTGAGCGCCGCGGGGGCGACGATCGACCAACTTAATACGGTCCGCAAGCAACTGAGCCGGATCAAAGGCGGCGGCCTGGCTCGGCGGTGCAACGCCGAACAGCTCGTTGCGCTGATCATTTCCGATGTGTTGGGCGATCCGCTCGATCTGATCGCCTCGGGTCCCACGGTCGAAGATGCGTCGACGGCCCGTGATGCCCTTGAGATACTCGATGCATTTGAAGCCGAGAAAGCGGGCATCTCGCCGGCGGTCTTCGATTTTCTTCGACGCAAAACATGGATCGAGCCGACTTCGCCGGCATGCAAGGTAACCAATCTGGTCATCGGCAACAACGCCACGGCCGTTGAAGCGGCCGCGTGCGAAGCAAGCCGCCTTGGCTATCGCACCACCGCCGAAAGCGCTGCCAGTTCGGAAGGTGCCGCCGAAGAGGTCGGCTGCCGGCTTGCCGCCGTGGCGCGGGCGATGGGGGATTCCGCCGAGCCCAGCTGTTTGATCAGCGGCGGCGAGCCGGTTGTGAAACTCGTCGATGCCACTCGGCGCGGCCGCGGTGGGCGCAATCAACAACTCGTCTTGGCGGCGCTGACGTGTTGGGCTGATGACAACCCCACTCGTCTCGTTTTGCTCTCCGGCGGCACGGACGGCGAAGACGGCCCGACAGATGCTGCCGGCGCGTTGCTCGATGAGGCGGTCGTCAAAGGAGCCGCGCGAAGGAACCTCGATCCGGCCGACTATCTGGCCCGAAACGACGCCTACCATTTCTTCGAGCCGCTCGGCGCGTTGCTCAAGACGGGTCCCACCCACACCAACGTCTGCGATCTTCGCGTGATCGTCTCCGGTGGTCCTTCCAAGTCGGCGTCGGGCGTCTGATTGTGTGGATTGTGCAAGGTTCTTCCGATTTTGTGCGACTTGCCGCCGCGTGTCGTCCGCGCGTTTCGGAAGAACACACTTGTTTTGCGAACAGTCGCGACTATTTCGAATGCGTATGCACTTTGTGCTATCTTTTGAGTGACCAGCATAAGGTCACCCAGCGACTATTAGCATGAGTAGTGAACTCAGGATGACCATCGTCCTCCGCCATAGGCTTCGGCCGACGGCGGACCGGAGCCCAGTTTTCAGGGCAATTTGGCAAAGCATCAGTGTCACTACTTTTGCGGAGATCAAAAACTTCCTTGCACCATGTGACCAAACGCGGGAGCTATACCATGGATTCCCAGCCTCTGCCGGCTGACGACGCCCGTTCGCTGTCGACAGACCACACAACACACCGTTACCCTGGTGGACTTACCGGGGCAGCCGTCCTCCTTGGACTCTGGGTCATCGTCGCCCTTCATTGTGAAATGGAGCGAATCAATCAACTTGCTCAGTCCGATCCCTCGGCGGCGACCGACGAGATCTTCTGGCTAACGCGGATCGTGGCCTTCGGTCTCGGTTTGGGAGCTGTCATCATTGGGGCACGGGTGTGGTGGCTGGGGCACCGCCTACGCAAAGACTTCTGGTTTCCGTCACTCGATTTGGACATCGGTGGGTCGTCCCAGGCCGACAACGGCTTGGACCCAAGCGCTATCGGTCGGGCCGCGGAGATGATTGGAGTCATGCTCGTCTTTCTTGGCATCGCTGTCGCTTGGCTGCTTACACAACTTGCCCAAATGATGCACGCTTGAGTGGATTGCTTCTCGCTCGGGTTTCTCCCGTTCGGTTTGCCCCCGGTTGCATGCTAGGGCGGCTCCCGCTATCTTTTTGGGTAACCGTTCACCGGGGATTGTGCCCGGCCGCGTGGCGCCACCCGGGCGGACTTGGCGTGACGGAGTAAACATGGGACGAGCAAAGGACGTTGACATGACGGCGACTCGCATTGCGCCCGGCACGACTCGAATTGGGTGGATCGGCACCGGCGTGATGGGCCGTAGCATGTGTGGTCACCTACTCCGCGCGGGTTTCACGGTCACAACCTACAATCGCACGAAGAAAAAGGCCGAACTGCTCCTTGCCCAAGGCGCGCAATGGGCCGACAGCCCAAAGCAAGTGGCCCAGGCGGCCGACGTTATCTTCACAATCGTGGGCTATCCGGCCGACGTGCGAGCCGTCATTTTGGGGCCCGACGGCGTTCTTAGCGGCTGCCAGCCCGACAAGGTTATTATCGACATGACCACCAGCGAACCTTCGCTGGCCGTGGAGATTGCCGCCGCCGCCGCCAAGCAGGGAGTTTGTTCGATTGACGCGCCCGTCTCCGGTGGCGACGTGGGCGCTCAACAGGGAACGCTTTCGATCATGATCGGTGGTGACGCCCAAGTGGTTGCCTCGCTGGCGCCGTGTTGGGAGGTCCTGGGCCAAACCATTGTGCGCCAAGGCGGTCCGGGCGCCGGACAACACACGAAAATGGTCAACCAGATCCTGATCGCCACCACAATGGTCGGGGTCTGCGAGGCTTTGCTCTACGGCTATCGCGCAGGCATCGACCTGCCCACGGTCTTGCGGTCGGTTTCGTCGGGCGCGGCCGGAAGTTGGACGCTGTCGAATCTGGCTCCGCGGATCATCGACAACAACTTCGACCCCGGCTTCTTCGTCGAGCACTTTATCAAGGACATGGGCATTGCCCTGGAAGAATCGAAGCGCATGGGACTGGCCGTGCCTGGGCTGGCATTGGCCCACCAACTCTATCTGGCCCTCAGGGCACAAGGACACGGCCGCGACGGGACCCAGTCGCTTCAGTTGGCCTTGGCTTCGTTGTCGGGCATCGATTGGATTATGCGATAGTCCCCGACACGGCCCACGGTCGATGCAAGCGTTGATGAGGTCGCTGCGCGAATCGGTCGATGCCCCACGAGACTGTCTCAATAAGAAAGGCCGTTCACGGTTGCTATCCTGAACGAAGCAGAGGATACCGATTCTCTCCGTGCCCAAGAGTAACTCTTCGCCCTGCTTGGGATCAACGAACCAGGGT
Source organism: Pirellulales bacterium (assembly GCA_016929515.1). GTDB lineage: Bacteria > Planctomycetota > Planctomycetia > Pirellulales > Thermoguttaceae > UBA11386. Next base: position 5,631 of record JAFGIR010000167.1, read on the forward strand.
CGGGCGAATTCGTGAGACAGTTTGCAAATGAGTAAGGATACCCCTTTCGGGCGGACTAGACCCCTTCGTGCTTCAGTGGTATTATTCTTGGATTGGCATGCCAGAAGGTAGTCCGTCTCTTTGGCAACCGATGTCTGGCGGGACGAAAAATGTTCCGGTCGTCGAGCCTCTACGCCTCAAGGAACCACGTGGTTCCAACAGTTTCACGGTTGAAGGGACCGGAGTGAGGGCATCGTTTTCTGTGCTACCAATTTCAAAGATCGTGGACTTCTTCACCAAGTCCAACGACCGACGGGAGTGAGCCTTTACCGTGGTGCGGAATCACCCATTGGCTGGCGGCTCTGCCGCCCTGTGCTGCATTGCCCATACAAGACAAGGAACCATGAACGACTTGGCTAGAAGCGATAGTCACCCACTCATTCTGCTGGTTGAGGACGATTCCTCTCATGCCGAGCTGGTCTCGCGAGCGCTTCAGCGAAAGCTGCCCTCATGCAAGGTTCGGCGATTGTCCGATGGGCAATCGGTGCTTGACTACTTCTTTCGTCAAGGCGATTATGCCGATCCGGCGACGAGTCCCCGGCCGCGCGTGGTTCTCCTCGATCTTCGATTACCCCGCATCGACGGCCTTGACGTGCTGCGTCGGATCAAGGCCTCCGAGTCACTTCGTCAAACGCCCGTCGTCGTCCTGACAACCTCCACGGCCGAGGAAGACGTCGCGCAGGCATATGCCTGTCACGCCAACAGCGTCGTGAGCAAACCGGCCGACTTCACGGTATTCACCGAACTGATGCAGGATCTGGCTGCCTTCTGGCTCCAATGGAACCAAGACCCTTGGACCGGCGTTTGAACCGTTCGGCTTCGTAGGTTGTGCCAGCTTGTCAAGGCCGGCTGACCTGCCCCCATAGTAAGGCAGGTTTCCCCACGTATGTTTATCAATGTGATAAGCATATCCTTGGGTGGATTCGATCGGTTGTTCCAAGGTAGTGATTGCCGGCTGGTCGATTTTGTAATATAAAGTAATATCTTGAATGAGGGTGAGTCGGAAGGAGACTGCCGTGGCTGGAAACAAGAAACAGGAGATCATCACGTTCAAGGCAGACCAATCGCTTTGGAAAGCGTTGCGAGACATGCCCAATCGGTCGGAATTCATCCGGCAAGCCATTCAGGCCGCCATGGACGGGGTATGTCCCTTGTGCCAGGGGACAGGAACGCTTTCGTCCGACCAGAAGGACCATTGGAAGCAGTTTTCCGAGAACCACCACTTGCGGGAGTGCCGCGACTGTCACGCATTACATCTTGTGTGCTCTACCGAGGCGAACTCGTCGGCGAGCACGAAACAGGTGCAAGGGTGAAGGAAATGGTGCGAGTATTGTTGTCCGTAATGCCAATGATTGGCTGGCTGTTGCGGAATGCCCTGAGAGCCGGGTTCCTGCCGGCTGCCCTCGCATCATGGGCACGGGGCAGGCACGTGTCCATGCCAGGCAGCCTATCGGTCGCATTTCTTGGAACCATTGTGGCTGTGCTGGGCAGTCCGTCGCCGGTCCTGCCGGCCCCCGTGGTTGTCTTCGTCAGTGTTCCGCCCCAGGCCTCGTTGGTCCGGGATATTGGCGGCCCCCACGTGGTCGTGCATTGCCTGGTTGAAGCTGGACAGGATCCCCACGTCTTCGAGCCGACTCCGAAACAGATGCTCGCGCTGGCTCATGCCAAGGTTTTTTTTGGGGTGGGCATCCCCTTCGAAAGGCCTTTGCTCAACAAGATTCACGTCCATCTTCCCGATTTGAGAATCGTCGATTCGTCCCGAGGTTTCACGCGTCGGCCCGCCGGCGTGGGTACCCACAAACACGAGGACCATCGGAGAGATCCTCATCACGTTCATGGCTCTGATGAGTCGGAGTTGGACCCGCACATCTGGCTCTCGCCCGAGGGGTTGAGGATCATGGCCAGGAACATGGCCGACTCGCTGGGCCAGGTCGACCCGGCCCACGCGGCCGACTTTCGACGGCGGTTGAAAACCGTGCACGAGTCGATCGACAAAGCCGACGCGCGAGTGCGGGCGAAGTTGGCTACCTATCGAGGACAAACCGTCTACGTTTTTCATCCAGCCTTTGGCTATTATTGCGAGGCCTATGGGCTGAAGCAGAAGGCAGTTGAAGTCGACGACAAACCCCCCACCTCGCGGCGACTTCGCGAGTTGATCCGCCAGGCGAAAAAGGATCGTGCTCGTACGGTTTTTGTGCAAGCACAATTCGACCAGCAGGGCGCCAAGGTGGTGGCGGAGGCCATCGGCGGCCGGATCGCCGTGGTCGACCCGCTGGCCGAAGACGTCATCGCGAACCTCGAGCGGATTGCCGATGCAATCGTCGCGGGACTGGGCAAAAAATGAGCGCGGCGGCGGACCATTCCGCCCGAGTTCCGCAACAAGACGTTGCCGGCGGTCGTTTCAAGGAATCAAGCCATGTCGAAATCGAACTCCAGTCCTTTGCCGCCGGCCGTTTTGTTTGAAGACGTTTCTTTCGCGTACCGCTCGATTCGGGTTCTCGAGCACGTGAGCGTCTCGATTGCCCAGGGCGAATCGATCTCGATCGTGGGGCCCAACGGCGGCGGTAAAACGACGCTCGTGAGACTCATCCTCGGGCTCCTGCAACCTGACGAGGGCAAGGTGAGGGTCTTCGGCCTGATGCCTCGGCACGCGAGGCTCCGGGTTGGTTACATGCCCCAGCACGCCCAGCACGATCCGCAATTTCCCGTCACCGTCATGGACGTCGTCTTGATGGGTTGCTTGGGAAGACCCGGCTGGTCCGGCTTGTTTGGCTGGCACGGATCGGCCGGACGCCGAGCCGCGACGGAAGCACTCGATCGAGTGGGAATGGCCGACTGTCGACGGTGCTCGTTTGCCACGCTCTCGGGCGGACAACGGCAACGGGTTCTCATCGCCCGAGCTTTGGCCTCGGAACCCGAGCTGTTGCTCCTGGACGAGCCGACGGCCAATGTCGATTCGGCGAGCGAGACCCAATTGCTGGAGGTTCTGCGACAGTTGGGACGTGAGATGACGATCATCATGGTCTCCCACGATCTGGCGTTCGTGGCCGATCTGGTCCGCAAGGCAATCTGCGTCAACCGCCGGGTCGTGGTCCATCCGACCAGCCAGATCACCGGCGAAATTATCCGCGATCTTTATGAGCGCGACATGCGGCTGGTGCAACACGGCCAGCACGTCTCGCCACAGGAATTAACCCATGGGTGAGTTCTACGACGCTCTAATCGATCCTGAATTTCCGTTTGTTCGTTATGGACTCGTCGCGGGGCTTCTGGCCAGCGTGGCGTTCGGCATCGTCGGCACGTACGTCGTTGCTCGTCGCATCACCTACCTTGCCGGCGCAATCGCCCATAGCGTCCTGGGGGGAATCGGCGCGAGCTTGTACTTGCAGAAGGCCCACGGGCTCACGTGGTGCGATCCGACCATCGGCGCACTCATTTCGGCGTTGGCGGCCGCGTTGGTCATCGGGTTGGTAAGTCTTTACGCTCGGCAGCGCGAGGATACGGTCATTGGCGCGATCTGGGCGACTGGAATGGCCATAGGTCTGCTTTTTTTGGCGAAGACGCCAGGTCGGGTCGATGCGATGAGCTATCTATTCGGCAATATTCAGCTCATCGCGCAGAAGGATCTGACTCTGGTCGCCGGTCTTGACGTGGTCGTCATCCTCTTGGCACTCTTCTGGCACAGAAAGCTCTTGGCCGTTTGCTTCGACCAGGAATTCGCCGAATTGCGCGGCGTTCGAGCGAAAGGCTACTACCTGCTGCTTCTCTGCCTGACCGCGCTTTGTGTCGTGCTGCTGATGCGCGTGGTGGGTATCGTCATGGTGATTGCCTTGTTGACGCTGCCGGCGGCCGTGGCGGGTCAGTTCTCTCGCCGGCTCTGGCATATGATGGTCTTGGCCATGCTTTTCTGCGCGGCATTCGTCATGGCGGGATTCGCCGTCCACTACCCAAACGATTTGCCTGCTGGTCCCACCATTATCGTCGTCGCCGGAACGACTTATTTGTGCGTGGCCGGCAGCCGGCTATTGCTGAAAACCGGGTAAACCGTGCCTATTCGGCGCGGTCGCGCTGGTCGTTGGCCGCTTATTCCGATTATCGCGATGGCATGATGTGTTTTCCCTGGGCAAGGCCGCGCGGAGCCGGTCTGTCGCTGGGTGGGCAAGGCGAAAAAGGAGAACGGACTAACACCCCTTGCCTACGAGAGTTCCGTTCGCGCCGGATTACGGGACTCCCGGTCCTTAGGAAAGACTCCGTAAGCGTGCACGTTTCCAGACTGGCATTTCGCCGGCCACGACCTATCCTTCAGTATAGTGTGGGCAGTCGGGAAGCAGCCCCGACAAGGGGGTGGCTCTACGGATTTCTATACAAGGAAAAGACTATGCCGAGGTTCTTAATTGTCGATGACGACCTGATTTCGCAGGAAGTGCTGCGGGACATTCTCTCAGCCTATGGCTCGTGTGACACCGTGTCCGACGGCCAGGAAGCCGTGGATGCCGTCCGTATCGCATTGGAAAACGGCACGCCGTACGATTTGGTCTGTCTGGACATCCTGATGCCCAACGCGAGTGGCCATGATGCGTTGCAGGGCATTCGCCGGACGGAAGCCGATCACGGCCTTGCGGGGTCCGACGGCGTCAAGGTCATCATGACGACCGCCCTGCGCGACTCGCAACATTGCCTTCAGTCGTTTCGCGAAGGGTGCGAGAGTTACATGGCAAAACCAATCAGTGCCACGGAACTCCTACAACAGTTGTACGCCATGGGCATCTTGAAGCGAGAGTCTCTCGACCAGGTTGCCTCGACCTCGGAATCCTCGTCGTAACGTGGGCAGCGTTTACTCGAACACGAGATAGCCGAAGCCCTCGGGTACGATTGTGGTCGAGGCCGGTGTGTTCCACGACTGGAAACCCAGCCCCGGAATGACACGCTGCGCGCCCAACCCCCAAACATCGCCTGAGTGGGGATAGCGGCCCGTCAGTTGATCGAGCGGAATGGCCGCCTCGACGGTCCACGTGCCACGCTCCGCCGCCGCGGCGACAAACCACGTTGGGTTCCACGAGGCGTCGCCCCAGCAGTCTTCGCCGGTCCAACCTCGGTGGTCAACGGTCAACCGATAGCAAGTCACGTAGTCGCGGTCGAGGTCCAACAGCACGTCAACCCGATCATGGCTCGACAGGTCGGCATCGCGCTCGCGTGGTCCGCTCGAAACCGCGTCCTCGGCGCCCGGAGCCTGCGGACACCGGCAAGCCAGGTAGAGAAACTGATCGTCGTAGGCTAGTTTCACGATGGCCGGCGACGGTTCGTGATTGCCTTGGCGACCGCCTATCGCGGCGCCCTGAGCACGCTGCCAGAAGGGCTCGTCGCAGTGGCCGTCCAGCTTCGGTTTCACGGCGGCCACCACGCACCGGAGAATCGGTTTCGGCGGCTCGCCGGTGGGCTCGGACAGCCAGCTTTCGCCCTGTGCACAACGCCACCAGGCGTCGTGTTCCTCGCGGCGACGCTGGTTCATCAGAAATCGCTCGGCTTGACCGGGAAAACCCCGCATCCGATCGGCCACCGACAGCGGAAAACCAATCTCGGGCTCGGCGAACAATGCGGGCCGTGTCCGCTCGATCTGTTTGGCGAACCGGGCCGCCTTGGCGGGACGATCGCCTCTCTCGGCGTCGCGGTCAATCGAAGGAATCGAGGCCGACCGTGCTCCGCTGGTTTGAATGGTTCCCCGCTGCGTGCCTTGCTCGCGCCACGCGGCTTCCGCGCTGGCGTGATACTGGACCAGCCAGGCCAACGCTTCGCCAGCCAAAGCGTGTTCGGGACATCGGTCGACCAGCATCTCGAACGTCTCGGCCGCCAGAGGCCACTGGCCCCGCCGGTAATACTGCTGGGCCAAATGATACATTACTTGGGCCGCGCTGCCGTCATCCATGCCCCGGGTCAACTCGCCCGACTGCGCGAGCAATTGTGGACCGCCGAGCGAACCCTCTTCCGAACTTCGCAGAATGGCGCGCACGTTACGACGCTTTTGGGCAAGGCGTTGGAGCGAAGCCAGAGTCTCGGGCGCCAAGTTTGCCAAATTGCGCCGCGCGTCGCCGCCCGGCTGCAAGACGATGCGACTGAAGAAATCGTCTTGGGCCGCTGCTTGGTCGAGCCGGTCGAGCATCAAGCGAAAACCAAGCGTCACGGGGCCCGGCGTAAATTCGTTTTCGAGCAATCCCCGCGCGTCGGCGGCAACCTCACCCAGCGAGCGGCCCAGACGCTGGGCCAGTTGTGCCTCACTCAAGTTGATCTCGCCCTTCGTGCCGTTGGGCACCGACGCATAGACCCTCTTCACTTGCCACGGTTCCAAGCCCGCATGCGTGATTTGATTGACATGGGAAGTCGGATCGCTCGCTTGACCGACCGCTTCGAGAACTGCTCGGTTGATTAAGTATCGCTGCGGGTCGTCGCCGGTCGGGTCGGTACCGTGGGTTACAATAACCTCGGGCCGCCAAAGCCGAATCTGGCGGACCAGATGAGCCTGCAACATTTCGAGGCCGCGACCGTCGTTCGCCCGATTCCAGAGTTCGACAATGGCCTGGTCGCCCAAACCCAAGCCGGGTTGTTCCAGCGGAAATCGCCAAGCCACGGCGGCGTCGCTGGCGCCGAGACGCACGATCGCTTCTCGCAGACGGTCTTCGAGCGAAGCGACGCCGCGCGGCCGTGTTTCGAGATCGCGGCGGTTGAGCACTTCGACCACGCCCAAGTATCCTTCGTTGCCCGACAATTGGGCCAGCAACTCCAACGGGACGTCCGACGGCCGGCTGAAGAAGCCGACGAGTGCTGCCCGCGTACCGCCCGTGTGTTGGCGTTGCCATGTGCGGCCGCCGTCTTGGGTGGCCAAGATGGTCCCCAGCGATCCGACCGCCCAGCCGCGCTGATCGTCGACAAACGTGATCGCGTGGATCGGCACGTTCTGACCGGTCGCCGAAGCGATCCAGCTTTGCCCGGCGTCTTCCGATTGCAGCACCCGGGTGCCGGGCGAGCCGGCGACCCAGCATCGCGGCCCGCGCACGGCGAGCGCCGTGAAATCGAAATTCTGATCGATTCCCTCCGGCAGCGTGCCCGGCGTCGATTGCCAAGAGAGCCCCAGATCGCCCGTCAGCATGATCAAGGCTCCGTCGCCGACCAACCAACCCCACGTCGGCCGGAGCAGTTGCATGTTTCGCAGCGTCCGTAATCCGAAACTGGGGGAACGTTCGGTTTCGATGGCTCCGCGCCGCACGACGGCCACGTTTCCTTGGCGGCCGGCCAGCGCGCCGGTCGTCGAGTCGATCAGATCTCCCGTGGTCCAGCCGGCAAGATGGTCTCCAGGAACCGCTCGCCAGTCGAGGCCTCCGGTCTTGGTCGCGAAAAAGCCCGAGGGGAACATGGCCGACGCGTCGCCCAGGGCAATCCCTGTTTTTTTGTCGAAGAATCGGACCTTGCGGATGGCCGGGAGCATCAGTTTCGAGGTGGGCGTCCAGGTTTCGCCGCCGTTTTCGGTCATCAGCAACACGCCCGTGCTGCCATGGCGATAGGGATGCGAAAAGCCGCCGGCGATCCAACCGACGCGCTCGTCGAGGAAACAGACGGAGCGCAACGGACAGCCCACGCCGGAACGCTGCAATCGCCAGTGTTGCCCACCGTCGTTAGTGTGCCAGATCGCACCCCGATCGCCCACGGCCCAGCCGAGCAGGGGCGAAACAAAACAAACGTCGTGCAACCGGGCGTCGGCGCGCACCTCGGCAGTGAGCATTGGATCGAAAGTCGGTTGTACAACCGACACTGTTTGACCAACGGCCACGATCGCATTGAGAAGCATCAAGCCCATGACGGCCGACAAATTGATCGAGTGCCGCGTGAAAGAGACCATGGGGGCATCTCCGGAGACGAAGGGCTTGTTGAGTGCTGCCTGGCACGGGCGTCGCATGCCGGAGCGTCGGGCCATTTTAGACAAAACGCCCATCCGTCCCCAGGTCACTTGATTACGGTCCTGAATTGGCCGAGACGTGTGGTTTCCCTGACGCCCTCCCTTACGTAGAATGACGGAAGAAATGACCCAACCACGCATTTGGAGGTCCTCGTCGTGGCAGAATCTCCTCTCCAGCGGTACCGCTATTTTCTCAAGGATTCGGTCCGCAAGACGATCGATTTCTCGCGAACCGATCAGCACCAGGGCGTGGAGCCGCCACCCGTCGAGAAACCGTTTGCGGCCGAGACGCCTCGCGTCGATCTGGTCGCGCCCGACGCGTGGAGTGGCATCGGACCGGTCGACGTGGAAACGGCCATCCGCCGGCGACAGAGCCATCGACAATTCTCCGGTGAGCCGCTTTCGCTCGACGAACTATCCTTCCTGCTTTGGGCCACGCAGGGCATCCGGCGCCAATTGGACCCGGCCACGGTGCTGCGAGTCGTTCCCTCGGCCGGAGCCCGGCACGCACTGGAGACCTACGTGTGCGTTTTGAATGTCGAAGGGCTTGAATCGGGCTTCTACCGCTATCTGCCGTTGGAACACCAATTGCTGTTCGAATTCCAGGAACCGGACGCGAGACGGAAAATCGTCCACGCGGCCATGGGCCAGTCGTTCGTCGTCCAAGGGGCCGTTGTGTTCTTCTGGACGACCATCCCGTACCGCATGGAATGGCGTTATGATCTGGCTGCCCATAAGGTCATCGCGATCGATGTAGGCCACGTTTGCCAGAACCTCTATTTGGCGTGTGAAGCGATTCACTCGGGCACGTGTGCCGTCGGGGCCTATGATCAGGAGTTGATGGACCAGTTGCTCCGCGTCGACGGGAACGACGAATTCACGATCTACCTTGCCCCGGTTGGTAAGGTCGACGGAACCCGAGCGAGTTGAATCAGACATGAAACTGCTGGCTGCCACTGATATCCACGGCGCGACGGACACCTTCGCGCGAATTCTCGCCGCCGCTCCAGCGGACGTGATTTTGCTCGGAGGCGATCTGACCCATTTCGGCTCGCCCGACGATGCCCAAGCCGTTGTCCGGCTGGCCCAGGCGACCGGCGCCAAGGTGCTGGCCGTGGCCGGCAATTGCGACTCGGCCTTGATCGACGCGCGCCTCGATGAACTCGACGTCGGGCTGCTCGGGCGCGGCGTGCTTCACGGGAACGTGGGCTTTGTCGGGCTTTCGGCCATGCCCCCGTGGCTGCCGAGGATGTATCATTTTTCCGAAGCAGAGCTGGGCGAGTTCCTTGACGCCGGTCACGGGCAAGTCTCCCAGGCCGAGCGGCTCGTGGTGCTCTCTCACGCGCCGCCGCGCGGCACGCTCGATCGAGTCTTCCTCGCGCGGCACGTCGGTAGCACGGCGCTCGGCGAATTTGTCGATCGGATCCAGCCCCCGTTGGTCGTCTGCGGCCACATTCACGAGGCTCGGGGCGTCGCCGAACGGGGCCGCACGACCGTGGTCAACTGCGGCGCGGCCGCCAAGGGGTTTTTTGCCGTGATCGAACTGGCCGAGGGCCGAAATTCTCAGGTCGAACTTTGCAGGGCATAACGGTTGGGCCTGATTCAGCGGGACGCTATGCCCTCAGCTCCGCGCCGTGTTTGCGGCCGCAGGCGGCCACAATGCGGTTGCGGAGCTCGTCGGCTTGCTCGTTGGTCATCGTTCCTTCGCTTCCGCGGAGCACGAGGGTCATCAACAGGCTTTTCTTCCCCGCCCCCAACCGCTCGGGATCGCGATACGTGTCCTGGTATTGAAGTTCTTCGAAGAACGGCTCACTGGTGGCCGCAACGGTCTTGGCCACATCGGCCCAGCGGACTCGCTCGTCAACCACCAAGTTCAAATCGCGCGAGACAGCCGGGTAGGCCGGCAGAGGCGTGTACGTTGGAATCAACTGGGCCATCTGGACCAACAAGGCCATATTCAATTCGGCCACCGTCGCTTCGTGTCGAAGGCCAAAACGCTTGAGGCCCTCGGGCCGCAACTCGCCCAAGATCCCGAGCAGTTGGCCGTCCAAGAGCAATCGGCAGCATCGCCCGTTTGAAAACAAGTCGAAGCTCGCGTCGGCGGTTTCCCAATGGACGGCCGGATTGATCGCGGCAAGCATCGCCTCGATGACCCCTTTGACCTCCTCGAACGAACCACCGCTGCAAAGCCCGAGCATCCGTTGTTCGTCGGGCAACTTCTTGCCCCGGGGCAGATAGACCTTGGCGATTTCGAACAGCTCGATTCGCGATTCGGACAGTGCCTCGTTCGTCCGGCGCGCCTCCAACAGGCTGGGAACCAGACTCAGCCGCAGCCGATCGGCTCCGCGCAACACGGGCGAGCGGCTCGCGAGCGGCTCGGCGTCGGTCCAAGGACTGAACGTGGCGGCCGTCTCGGCGTCGACCGTGCTGAGCGTCACCGCTTCGTCGTAGCCGGCGGCCGTCAACACGGTTCGGATCTTGGACGCCACGCGGTCTTCGCGGCGGCGCGTCGAGGCCACCATCGGCACGCCCGCGTCCTCCGGAATCTCGTCGTAACCATGGATCCGCGCGACCTCTTCGATCAGGTCGATTTCGCGGGTCAAGTCGCGGCGCCAACTGGGCGGGATCACTTCGACCTGTTTCGCTTCGGCCCGAATTTCCACGTTTCCCAAGTCGGCCAGAATCTTGCGGACCTCCTCGGCGGGAACAGGAATGCCGAGGATTCGCTCGATCTGATTCAATCGCAGGACGATTGGTTTTCGTTCGGCCAACGGCGCGCCGACGTCGACGACGCCCTCGCAAAGCTGGCCGCCGGCCAACTCCAGAATCAGCTCGCAGCAGCGGCGGCTGGCCCAGTCGATCCCCTCGGAATCGATCCCGCGCTCGAACCGATAGGAGGAATCGCTATGCAGGTTGAGGGCGCGAGCCGTGTGGCGGATCGAGAGGGGGTCGAACTCGGCCGCCTCCACGAGGATGTCCGTCGTGGTGTCCGCGATTTCGGTCGCCGCGCCGCCCATCACCCCGCCGATCGCCACCGGATCCTCGCCGTCGGCGATGATGCACATGCCCGGCTCCAGCCGATAGGTATGGTGGTCGATTGCTTCGATCGTCTCGCCCGCCTTGGGTTCTCGGACGATGATCTGCGAGCCCTTGAGCTTGCCGAAGTCGAACGTGTGCAGCGGCTGGCCGCACTCCATCAGCACGTAGTTCGAGATGTCCACGACGTTGTTGATCGGGGCCAGTCCGATCGTCCTCAACCGCCGCGTCATCCAACCGGGACTCGGACCGATCTTCACGCCGCGAACCACCCGGGCCGTGTAGCGACCACAGAGTCCCGGGCAATCGATTTGCACCTTGACCAGATCGTCGACCGGCGGCCCGTCGGCCTTGGGCTCGGCCGTCGGAATTGAAAGCGGTTTTTGCCAGAGGACCGCGATTTCGCGGGCCACGCCGAGATGGCCCAGGCAGTCGGGCCGGTTGCTGGTCACTTCGAGATCGATGGCCAGATCGCCGGCCACGTCCTCGGTGCCTTCGTGATTCAAGCCGGCCATCATCAGCCGCGTTTCAAGCTCGGCGTGCGGCATGTCGAGCGGCACGTATTGTTTTAGCCAGTTCCAGGAGACGATCATCGGAGGGATAAGGAATTAGGGATTAGGGAGTGGTTTTCAGACGGCTGTAGTCTTTGGCGACGCAGCAATTGAATCGGTCCACGTTGATCCATTCTTCGTTAAGAGAAGGGAGTCGACAGGATAGGCAAAGGAGTAATCGACAGGATTGACAAGATGAACAAGATGTCAGAACCATATCCTGTTCATCTTGTTAATCCTGTCCAATTGAATCACGTCCACCTAAATCCCTCTCAAAACTGATGCAAGAACCGGACGTCGTTCTTGTAGAACTCGCGAATATCCGTGATGCCGTGGCGCCGCATGCAAATCCGCTCGATCCCCAGCCCAAAGGCCAGGCCGGACACTTCCTCGGGATCGTAGCCGACCGCGCGGAGCACGTTCGGGTCGACCATGCCGGCCCCGCCGAACTCGATCCAGTCGCCGGCCCAACTCATGTCCACCTCGACGCTCGGTTCGGTGAACGGGAAGAAGGACGGACGGAAACGAACGTGAACGTCGTCTTCGAAGAAACTCTCGGCAAACAATCGCAGGATGCTCTTCAGGTCGGCCATCGTCACGTGGCGATCGATGAGCAGCCCTTCAATCTGATGAAACATCGGATAATGGGTCGCGTCGGCCGTGTCGGGTCGATAGACGCGACCCAACGAAATGATCCGTACGGGCGGCTGCGTCTTCTCCATCACGCGAATCTGCACCGTGCTCGTCTGGCTCCGCAACATCCATTTCGGCTCGGTCTTATTCTGGCCCGACATAGTCTCGGCCGTCGCCAGGTAGAAGTTGTCCAACGGATCGCGAGCCGGATGTTCAAGCGGGATGTTCAATGCGTCGAAATTGTGCCAGAGATCCTCGATTTCGGGTCCCTCGGCTACGGTGAACCCCAATCGCCCCATGATATCGACCAATTCCTCGATGGTCTGGGTGATCGGGTGCAGATGGCCCAGTACGGGACGCTTGCCCGGGATCGTCGGATCGAAGTCGCTTGCCGTTTCGACACAGCCGCCGTTGGCAATCCGCTTGGTGGCAGCCGAAAACAGAGTTTCCAGCTGTTGCTTCACCTCGTTGAATCGCTTGCCGGCAGCCGGTTTGTCAGCCTTATCGACCTGGCCGAGGCCCTTTTGTACATCCTTGAGCCGACCGCTTTTCGCGCCGAGAAACTCGACCCGGGCGGCTTCCAACGAGACGGCGTCGGCAGCCGCCTCGAATTGGGCAGTTGCCTGCTTGGCGAGCTCGTCCAGTGTGTTCAGGAATTCCGCGAGTGCCATGGCTGTGGATGGTTGCGCGCGTCAGGCCGAAGCGGCGAGGGTTTCTTGGACCGCCGCGACAATCTGGTCAAAGGCTTCCGGATCGCGGACGGCGATGTCGGCCAGTATCTTGCGGTCCAACTCGATTTTTGCCGCTTTCAGGCCGTGAATGAATTCGCTATAGCGCAGCCCTCGTTCGCGCACGGCCGCATTGATGCGGATGATCCACAGCTTGCGGAAATCGCGTTTGCGAACGCGGCGGTCGCGAAAAGCGTAGGCACCGGCCCGGACGACCGTTTCCTTGGCGGAGCGCAACAGATGCCTGCGTCCACCCCGATAGCCTTTGGCCTTCTTGAAGAGTCGATTCTTGGCTCGATTTCGAGCCGCACCCTTGGTAGTTCTCATTGCTTTTCCCGTCTTTCCAGCGGAAACAAGGCCCTTCCCCCGTCACGCGAAGGAAGCGTTGTATTGCCCGTCCCGCGTCCGTCAAACCGTGTCAGTAGCCGTTTCCGCAAAGTGCCTCATGGATTTTCGACACTTCCGTAACGTCGACCACGGTCGTTCCGCGAAGGTTGCGTTTGCGCTTGTGCGACATGCGGGCAGCAAGATGGCTGGTACCGCTCTGACGATGCACCACCTTGCCTCGGGCCGTGAGGCGAAAACGTTTCTTGGTTCCCTTGTGAGTTTTCTGCTTCGGCATGGTTTTGTGTTGTACTGGAGGTCTTTGATCGACAACGGCCAAACCAACCATTATAGGATAACGGCGGTGATGTAAAAGAGGTATTGGCTGGGCACGCCGAGAAATCCGGCCCAAATTGCGACCCCTCGAAAGGGTAGCTCAAGACCGCCAATGCGATTGGACTCAAGCCGATGATAGAAACCGGCCGCCGTTTGATGGGAACAGACGATACGGCTATTTCGGGGTCAGAGTGCAGGTAATTCGGCGGCCGTGCCGCATGGCCGGCGATTCGATCTTGGCCACGTCCTGTAGGCTCTCGATAACTTGGTTGATGACCCGCTGACCTTCCTCGACATGGGCAATCTCGCGCCCGCGAAACATCACCGTGACCAGCACTTTGTTTCGGTGCCGGAGGAAGTCGCGTGCCCGATTGGTCTTGACCTCGATGTCGTGCTTCCCCGTTTTGGGACGAACCCGAATCTCCTTGACCTTGGTCTGGTGCGAATGAGTGCGATTCAGCCTCTTTTTCTGCTGATACTTGTATTTGCCGTAGTCCATGATACGGCAGACGGGTGGCCGTTCGGTGGGAGCCACTTCAACCAGATCTAGGCCCGCCTGTTGCGCCGCTTCGAGCGCTTCGGTGGTCGGAATAATACCGAGTTGGGCCCCATCGGCCCCAATGACCCGCACCTCTGCGACTCGTATCTGATCGTTGATACGTTGTCCCTTCGATTCAGCGCCAGACGCCTTTGATTTTAGCATAGACTTTTTGCTCTCGGGTTTTGTTGCTCAAGCCAGCGAGTGTGAACGAAGCCGCGTGACTTCGATTGGCTTACCACGATTCTGAGTATTTCGCACGATTTCAAGCGAGTCAACTAGTTCCATATAAAAAGCTACCCATTTCCCCCGTTTTCTTGACGATTCAACTAGCCTCCAGAGGGGTTATTCTCGCTTGCCGGTCACTGCCGCAAGGTCTTGTTCGCAATCTCCGTCCGAAGTCGCTCAACGGCCTCGGGCAGTGCCATGGACCCCAAATCCCCTTCCCTTCGATCGCGGACCGCGACCGTCTCGTTCTCCATCTCGCGACCGCCCACCACGAACATATAAGGGATCAATTCAAGTTGGGCGTCGCGGATTTTGGCTCCCACCTTCTCCGGCCGATAGTCGCCCGAGACCCGCAGCCCGGCTTCTCTGAGTGTCTGCTCAACCCGGCGGCCATACTCCTCGAATTTCTGACTGACCACGAGCACCCGCGCTTGCTCGGGCGCAAGCCACAGTGGGAACGCTCCTGCAAAATGCTCGATCAACATGCCGGTGAACCGTTCCAGCGAACCGAACGGCGCGCGGTGAATCATCACGGGTTGGTGTGGGTGGTTGTCGGCGCCAATGTACTCGAGGTTGAACCGTTGAGGACTGGGCAGGTTGTAATCCAACTGAACCGTCCCTAATTGCCACTCGCGACCAATGCAGTCCTTTGCCACGAAGTCGGCCTTCGGACCGTAGAATGCCGCTTCGCCAGTCTCGACCTCCAGGTCGGGCAGATCGAACTCCTGGCACACCTCCTTCAAGGCCGTTTCGGCCCTGTCCCAATCTTCCGCGCGCCCGACGTACTTGTCGCTTGCCGGGTCGCGAAGACCCAAGCGAACCCGATACTCGTCCAGGCCAAGCGTTTTCAATACGTACTGCGTCATATCCAAGCAGCCGCGAAATTCGTCGGCCACTTGGTCTTCGGTGCAGAAGATATGGGCATCGTCCTGTGTGAAACCTCGTACGCGTGTCATCCCGTTCAACTCGCCCGACTGCTCGAACCGGTGGACCAACCCCAATTCGGCGATTCGCAGCGGCAAATCGCGATAACTGCGGGGTTTTGATTGGTAGATCTTGATATGGTGTGGACAGTTCATCGGCCGCAGCAGATAGCGGTCGCCGTCGGCCATTTCGATCGGCGGGAACTGGCTGTCGGCGTAGTACGGATAGTGGCCCGACGTCTCGTAAAGCTGAACTCGGCCAATCGTCGGCGTATAGACCGGCTGATAACCCCGCTTGAGTAGTTCCCCGTAGATGAAGGTTTCCAACTCGCGGCGCATGGTCGCGCCCTTGGGCAACCATAGAATCAGGCCGGAGCCAACTTCGGGTTCGATCAGAAACAGTTCCAACTGCTTGCCCAACACGCGGTGATCGCGGCGCTTGGCCTCCTCGAGCTTGGCGAGATAGTCATCGAGGTCCTTCTTGTCGAACCAAGCCGTGCCGTAAAGCCGCTGAAGTTGCCGGTTCGAGGCGTCGCCTTTCCAATAGGCCCCGGCGACCGAGAGCAGCTTCAGCGCGCCGATCGCGCCGGCACTAGGTACATGCGGCCCGCGACACAGATCGACAAACTCGCCCTGCCGATAGAAGCTGACCAGCGACTGATCGCTCAGTCCCTCTTTGAGATGTTCGACCTTGAGCGTCTGGCCCAACTCCTCGCACAACTCGATCGCCTTGGCATGCGGGTACTCGACTCGCTCGAAGGCCTCGTCCTGCTTGATGATCTTCGCGATCTCGGCTTCGATCTTCGGAAAGTCGGATTCCGAAATCGAGTGCTCCAAGGCGAAGTCGTAGTAGAAGCCACCGTCGACCGTTGGCCCAAAAGCGAGTTGCACACCCTCGAAGAGCCGCATGACTGCCCGGGCCATCACGTGGGCACACGAGTGCCTCATGATATCGAGGGACTCGATATCCCTCTTGGTAAGTAGCCTGAGCGAGACTTCGCCCTCTTCTGGAAGATAGAAATCGGTTCCCACCGTCTGCCCGTCCACCACGGCGGCGAGCGTTGCCTTAGCCAGCCGAGGCCCGATATCGGCGGCAACATCGATCGGTCGAACGCGACGAGAGTAGTCCAAGACGTTTCCGTCGGGCAGGATGACTTTGAGCATGTTCTCCAGAGCTTGTTGGCAGTTATTCCCCGAACGGCTGGTCGCCGATACAAAGGGCGACCCAGAAACTCTCCGGCTGGGGCAGTTACGATAAATATAGGTCAAAAAAAGGGTTATGGCAATAGGGAGGCCAATCGTGAAACGTGCGGCCTTTCGACGAAGCAGATGGGTGCCTCCCTCTTGACTCAGCGGATAACTCGTGGCACAGTTAAAGGATTCGGGTGGAACGGATTGGCTCCGATGCCTAGTCAGGTCGAAGGAGCTCTCCCTGGAAGTCCCCATTGCGGAGAGAGAGAGGTTCGTTCCACTCTCCGAGAATGGTCAAAGAAAACACGTCGTAACGTCTCCATGAGACGCACTTTGGGCGATTAGCTCAGTTTGGTTAGAGCACTAGCTCGACAAGCTAGGGGTCACAGGTTCGAGTCCCGTATCGCCCACCTTGATAAACCCTGATGTAGCCTTGGGTTGCATCGGGGTTTTTCGTGCGCTGGTGATTCCGAGATGCGGATTCTTGACGGCACCGAGTCGGAGACGATAGGGTGCATGTGTTGGCACGGCGACACGTCGAGCATCCATTCCAATCAATACGAAAGGGATCCAATGAAACCCCATTCCCACGCGACAAGACGGCTTGTTTTTGTGGTGGTGACGTTGCTCATCGGTTTCCTGACGCCGCATGCCTTCGCCGCCGAAAAACCGAATTTCGTCGTCATCTTCACCGACGACCAGGGGTATGGCGATCTTGGCTGCTACGGCTCGAAGACCCTGCGGACCCCGCGAATCGATCGCCTTGCCAAGGAAGGGACCCGATTCACCGACTTCTACGCGCAGACGGTGTGCGGCCCGTCGCGAACGGCGTTGCTCACCGGACGATATCCGATCCGAAGCGGTGACGGCTGGTCGGTGCCGACCGACGAGGTCACGATCGCCGAGGTGCTCAAGCGATCGGGCTACGCGACCTGCTGTATCGGCAAGTGGGATATTTCCGGACGAAAGGCGGTCCTTGACCGCATGCCCCGTGCCCAGGGTTTCGACTACTACTTCGGTCCGCTGGGCGCGAACGATCGCGGCCGCGTGCGATTTTACGAGAACAACGAACCGGCCGGCAGTACACGAGATATGGGCTGTCTTACGCGGAAGTACACGGACAAGGCAACCCGCCTAGATATCTGCGGCTCGATGGAACAGGAATGGCCGGGCCCGCATTCTTGACAGCACCGTCATGAGGATGCTAGGGTGCACTTGGGATGTACTTCGTTTCGGAATAATGTCCATCCGCGGGCAGAGGGGCGTTTGCCTTCGCAATGCGTTGCCACCGCAGCCTGCCTGGCGAGTCCCCGCGACACGGCACCGGCGGAAGCGACTCTTGCGCCGGAGACCCGGATTCCCAAATCATCAAAGACCGCTCTGTGCGCTGCGGCGGATGAACGTTGAACAAAGACCATGAGACGGGAGGATTTCGTGAGCCCCGAGAGACTATTCTATCGACTGGTTTGCCTGATGATGGCCCTTGGCGTCATGGTTGTCTTGCATGGGAAATGCCCCGGCGCCGACGGGACAGCGCAAGGAGTCCTTCCGGTCCGATCGAATCCGATCAACGGCCCCATCGGAACCCCTATCGGCGGACCGATCGACCTGGACGGGAATCCGAACCTGGAGGGCATTGCCTTCGATGACAAGAGCAGTAGGTTGTGCGTGCTCAACGACGTGGACAACGACACCGACGGAGACGGCGTGGCCGAGGCGGGCGAGGAGATACAGATCTACGCGCATGAATCGACACCGCCGGCTCTGACGCTCGTCTCTTCGTTTGCCATTCCCGCGGCTTCCAACACGGGACGCATTCTGACCGACGGGAGAGGGTTGGCGCTCGCCGGCGACGTCGGGCGGCAAGTTCTCTATACCCTGAGTTCTCGTCGTAAAGGTACGAAAGACGCCAACGGAAAAGACAACTTCGACTCCAGTCTCTGGCGAGTCGACTTTACGGAACCGGCCCACCCGAAGGTCCAGACCGTCGACCTCAACCGGCCGGTGTTCGATTTGCGTGGCGCCGAGGTGTTTGATCTTGCCTGCGACAAACGGGGCAGGATCTATATCAGCTTCGATGCATCCAAGCAGGCCGCCAATCTCAACGATCAACGGTCGAGAGGCATCTTGCGGTTCGAGGTTCGCGGCGACGGTCCCTGGTCACAGGCCGTTGCAGGCAGCCGTAATCTGGTTAAGAAGATTCTGCCCGGCAGCGGCAAGACGTTGCGTCATCATGCCTTCGGTTTGACCATGATGGACATGGACGGCCACGAGTATCTGATCGCCACGATTGAAGAGCTGACCAGCAACCGGGACCAGGAAATCTATGCGGCCGAAACGGAGACCGGCAGAGGGTTCTTCAAGTTCAATGCCCCTCAAATGACGGGCAATCTCAACACCGAAAGACGCCTGGCCTACGGAGCGGGAGTTCTCTGGGTCGCGGAACAACGCGAAGGTCTCGATCAGGTCCAAAGGGTCGTGATCAAGGACAATGTTTACGAACCGCTGGTTGGCTACAAGCGTCCGAGGCGGATTCAGTTCACGATGATTAGCCGGGCGCTCGGTTCGAAAGGGGAAGACTGCGGCAAGATCATCCATAGCTGCGGCCATCCGCTGGAAAGCGAGATTTTGCCGAGCCAGGGAAGTTACCTTGCCGGCCATGTCGTCCGGAAGGAATCCCCGCCTCCCAAGCCGGTCAGCGATCAGGTGGGTTCCGAACAGCTTCTCTCGTATTTGCCCATGAACGACCCGTCGTCGCGGGGTCGGGTCACGAGGGTCTGCTATTCGACTGCCGCAAGTCAACACAACGTCTTCAAAACCGTATTTGAGGAGGATTTTTGGACCAGGGAGTACCGGCATTTCGTCTATCCGCACTTGGCCAGCAATTCTCTCGGCAAACTCAGAGACACGGATTTCCGCCTCGGACATCTCAAGAAGGGCGATCCGGCCATCCCGGACAGCCTCCCGAGATTTCATTGGACTCATCAGGAGCAAATCTTCGAGGATTTCATCGATCGGGCCAAGGCGTACATCGTCGAGAAGTACGGCGTCGAAGCCGATTTGACCAATCCGTATTGGGCCGCTCGGAACATTTCGGAGTACATCCGCGACAACTACAACTACCCGGCTCCGCCCGCCAGCGAAGACGGCTCCGGCGATTCCCGAGGCAACTTCGTCGATTACGAGCATTTTCACGTCGCCAACGGTCCGGCCGTCTATAAGATGATCATGACCGATCCGCGGTTTAAGATCGGCATCCACAATCGTCGCTCGGGCTGCATGGCCGCGGGCGGGATGTTCCTGGCGGTGATGCGCTACATGGGCTATCCGGCAAGATGGATCGGCACCTCGCTTCAGAAGCTCCCCGCCAAGGACCATATCGACGACACCGACATTTTCCACGATTCGAACGGCGACGGCATGTTCAACGCGGATGATTACATGAAATACATCATCCATGGCCATTACACCAACGAGGTCTATCTCGGCCCCGGCTACGGCTGGCAGCGGTTCGATGCAACTCCGAAGAAGCCCGACGATCGGGAATGCGACGGGCTGGACTACGACGACTTCGCGCATCTTCATTCGCGAGACAGCCAATACGAGCTAATGAAGCGAAGGGTCACGCCGGGGCAAAATCCGTGCGCCGTCGCAAGCAGCATCGGCGTGGGATACAACGAGCACTTCTTCAGGAACGACAGAGAGAACCGTGCCGATTGCGCGAAATCGTCCATCTATCACGAGGCTACCGGCGTCTACACAAGTGCCTGCAAGGGGGAGCAAGGCTACGATTTCGTGGTCATCCGCGAGCGCCCGAGCATGGTGGGCGGGCGGCATGGACTCCGGTGGCTACCCTGCCTGACGTTCGACGTCGTGCTCAACGGCGGAAAGCCTACGATCGGCACGAACACGGTCGAGTTCACTCCCCGCGGACCGTGGGCCCTTTTCGAGCCGGATGCCCGCGTGGAAATCGTGTTGCGCTTCGAGGACGGCGGCAAGATCGCGCACAAAGTCTTGAAAACCGACGTCGCCTGGGACAAGGGCCGAGAGACGGTCACGATTCCCGAAGACGCGCAAGGAAAATCAATCCATCTCCAAGTCCGAAAGATCGGACCGGAGAAATTCATCGGCGGCGCCTCGCCGAAATTCAGCCTGCCATAAAAAACGCAATCCGGATGAAGGCTTCATGACAAACACGAAAACACGATCCTCCGTGGTCACGAGATGGACTCTTCTATTGACCGTGATGGCAACAATAGGCGTCACGCGCGATTCCTCCGCCGAATCGCCGCTTCCCTCGCCCAAGCAGCTTTGGGAACGTTGTCGGCAGTCCCTTCCTCCGTTTACCTACGATGTCGTGAGCGATGAGGTCGTGACCTCGGACACGGATCCCCGTCTGAAGCTGCGCCGCATGAAAATCCGGTTCATCAGCCAGGAAATCAACGGGATGAAGATGGGCCACGATGCGGTCATTTTTTTGCCGGCCGAACCCGGCATGAACTCATCGCCCGAACGGCGGGGCAAAGTCGTGGTCGTTGCCCGAAATTACTCGGACGACACATTGGTCGGCAACTGCGCCGAGCCGATCGCGGCCCGGACGGGCTATCCGACCATGTGCATCGTCGTGCCCGGTGATCAAGACGGAAATGACGGCGAAATGCCGTGGCTCACCGGTCTCCGCAAGCTGGCCCACGACACCCAAGACCCCGTCAATCACGACCTGTTCCGCTGTGCCATTCCTTATCTCCGTGCCCTCGACGTGTTTTCCGACGTTTTGAAACAGAAGAACGTTCGGGCAGTCATCGGCGGACACAGCAAGCGAGCCTACTACGCCTACACGGCGGCCGCCATCGACCCTGAACGTATCGCCGGTGTCGTGTACATGGGCTGTGAGCGGTTGTTTTCCGAGGACGAGAAGTACCCCGATTTCTCCGTCAGTCCTCCCTTCGCCCCGGGCGAGAAGTATCCCCGATCGCTCGTCCTGTTCACCACGCAGAAATATGTGAAGTGTCCCGTCCTTTACCTCGGCGCCACGAACGAGGCGGGATTTAGCATGTTCAACATCAACGAACTCGCGGCGCGGATGACCAAACCCTGGACCATCGAGTACATCCCCAATTACCGCCATGCCTCCCGGTCGGAAAAACAGTTTATCGACTGGCAGATGTGGGTCGCGCACATTTTCGACGGGCGGCCGCTCGCGACAGTCGGCGATTTGCGCGTCGAGAGGACCGGCAACGGAACACGCCTCGGAGCCAGCGTGAAATCTCCGAACAAAATCCTCCAGGTCAAGGCCTGGTACGTCTACTGCGACGACGTTCCCTATTGGCGCGACCTGATGTGGTATCCCGCGCTCATGCGAAAGAAACACGGGAATCAGTACGAAGCCTGGGTCGGGGGCAATCCACCCGACGCATGGTTCGTCGAGGTCAAAGACATCGGCCACGGGTTTCCCGGATTTGTCAGCAGCCTTCCCCAGAACCTCACGGGCAAGCCGGCCGCGGAAAGAAACGCCCGTCGGCCCCGCAACTGGGAACGACGGCACAAGAATTCGGCCGTTGCCGGCGAGGATCAGGGTCTGCCTGGCCGGCTGTCGGCTCCGGACCGCTATGCGGCCAAAGCCCGTTCTTGCTCGAAGACCAGATACCGCTATGGCGAGGCCATGGACGCATACCGAGCGTGGCTACGTCTCGCCCCGGAGGACGTCGATGCCCACAACGGTCTGGGACGGCTCTATTACGATCTCGAACAGTGGGACAAGGCCGCATCGGAGTTCCAGTTCGTCATTCAGTCCGGCGACGGCCGTCCCCAGGCCTACCTGAACCTGGTCCGCACCTACATGAATCCGGGCCGATACGACCAGGCGGAAGAAACTCTCAAGGCTTGCCTGAAACGTTTCGGCGACCGCACGGACGTCTACCTCGCTTTGGCCCTGATCCATCAATATCGAGGAGAATATCGTCTGGCCCGCGAAGTCGTCGATAAGGCGATTGCGCTCGATCCCAATGTGGCCGCTTGTCACGCGAGCAAAGGCGACGTCTATCTCTACAGCGGAAACCTCGATCGGGCAGAGGCCCAGTACCAGAAGCTCTTCGAAGACCCGCGGCCGGAGTTCCACCGACTGGGGCTCTACCGCTTGTCCGAGCTGCGTCTGCTGCAAGGGAGATTCAACGAGGCGCGAGACCTGGCCCAGCAAGGTTATGATCTCGCCCGAAAACGAAAAAACAAAGGCACGATGCGGGACCGGCTCTCTCTGCTGGCTCATCTCGACGCACTCGCCGGGCATCCGCAAGAGGCCATCGCCCGGCTCGACACGTTGTGGAAGACCACGCTTGTCGATGAAGAACTCGAATGGCAAAGGTTCATCGTCTACTCAAAGGGGCTCGTCTACGCGCGGACCGGCCAACTCGACGAAGCATTGCGCGAAGCGAAGAAGCTCGAAGATCTAACGGCCAAGGGGTTGGACAAGAAGAAGACAAGGCTCTTTCTCCATCTCATGGGCGTGATCGAAATCGAACGCAAGGACTATTCCAAAGCAGTCGAGTATCTCGAACAGAGTCTGCCGATGATCTGCCTTCGATCGAGGCTGAACATCGCGGTGGCCGACTCCTTGGCGTCGGCCTACGTCGGGACCGGCCAACTGAAAAAAGCTCGCAAGGAATATGAGCGAATGGCCACGTTCCCTCGGGGCCGGCAATTCTACGGCCATCTCTATGCGCTGAGCTTCTATCGCTTGGGCAGTTGTTGGGAAGCGGAAGGACGAACGGATGAAGCCAAAAAATACTATCAGAAATTCCTGAATCTCTGGCACGATGCCGACCCGGGCATTCCGGAAATGCGGCAAGCCTCGAAGAAGCTGAAACAGTGGACCAGCCGGTAGCGTTCCGGCGGTCAGCTCGGCTGGTCGAGCAACCGGATGCCGGAGCCGTTTTCGTTTGGGTAGCGCACTTTGCCTCGCTCGATCGTCACGCCGGTGGCGACGTCGCGCGCCAGAAGCAGCGCGCCGTCCATGTCCACGTAGTCGAGCATCGGAAGCAACTGCGCGATGGCCGACATGGCCACCGTCGATTCGGTCATGCACCCGACCATCTTTTTCAGTCCCAGCTCGTCGGCCCGGGCAAGCATCCGCCGCGCCGGCGTCAGCCCACCGCACTTGCACAGCTTGACGTTGATCGCGTGGAAGTGGCCGTCGCAGCGGTCCACGTCGGGCGGCGTCTGGCAGCTTTCGTCGGCCATGACCGGCAAAACCGACTCGCGGTAGACCCGGCGCATGCCTTCCCAATCGTCGGGCGGCAGCGGTTGCTCGATGAACTCGACGCCCAACTCGGCCAGCGGAGCCGCGTTGCGAATGGTCTCGTCGGCCGTCCACCCACAGTTGGCGTCGACCCGAAACACGGCGTCCGTATGCTGCCGAAGCGTCCGAACGATGTCGAGATCGTGATGCGTGCCCAACTTGATCTTGAAAATGGGCCAGTCCTGAAACTCGCCGAGCTTTTTCACCATGACGTCGATTTCGTCGATGCCGATCGTATAGTCGGTCAGCGGGCACGCGTCGAGCGAGAGTCCCCAGAGCTTCCAGACCGGCTGGCCGCGCAGCTTGCCCCACAAATCGTGCGTCGCCCCGTCCAACGCACACTGGACAAAAGGCACATCGGCCAGCGCCGGACGCATCTGCTCCCAGAAATCGACCGGGTCGTCGAGCGTGGTCGCCTTGATTTCGGAGCGAACCGCTTCGAGCCGCGATCGCATGCTCTCGATCGTGTAGCCGTAGTAACTGTTTTCGGTCGCCTCGCCGAAACCGGCTTGCCCGCCCTGGCGAAGCTCGACGATCATCGTCTTGGCGACCCGAGTTGTCCCCCGGGCAATGCCGAACGGATGCCTCAGCGGCAACTCGAAATCGTGGATTCGCAATTCCATGGCATGCCTCGGTTCGCAGTTCGTCACTTGTTCAACTCGCGCCGCAATCGAAGAACCGCTTCGACCAGTTTCTCCGGCCCATGGCGGATGACGTCGCAGGCGGGCAGCCCCAGGCGTTGTTCCACCTGCCGGCACTCGGCGGCCACTTCGTCTTCTGAGAACCGCTGCCCGTTGACGGCCACGCCGATCACGCGGCAGGGGCCCATGATGTTTGCGGCGGCCTCGTAGAACTCGACGACTTTCTCCAGCGTCGGCAGCTTGATTTGCTCCAGGCCGAAAACCACCTCGCGA
>JAFGIR010000020.1 GCA_016929515.1 Pirellulales bacterium
CTCCTCGTCGTAGCCGCCGCGGCACAAGTCGCAGTGGTCGGTCGCCGCTGCGGCCACGCCGCCGACGAGCCGGTTGCCCGACCGGCTCAACTCGCGATCGACCAGCAGGACGGCGGCGCTGCCCGAGCCGATCGTCAACGAGGCAAAGGCCGATTTGATGTTCTTTCGCGTGAGCGACTCGTCGGCGTTGAGCTGCTCGATGGTTGTTTCGACCAGTTCGCGGCTGCTTTCGGTGCCGACGACCAGCCCGGCGCGGATTTGGCCCAACTCGATCATGTTGGCCACCTGGACCATGCCGTTGAGCAACCCGAGACACGCATTCGAGACGTCGTAGAGGAGGCATTCGCTGGACAGCCCGATCCCATGGTGGACGCCGGCGGCCGTGGCCGGTTCGACGTAGTCGCGGCAGACCGAACCGTGGATCAGCGTGCCGACGTCGCGTGGCTCGATGCCCGAGGCGTCGATCGCTCGGCGGCCGGTTTCGATGCTCATTTGACCGGGCCGCGTTCCGGGGGGCCAGAACCGGCGCTGGCGGATGCCGCTCATCAGCTCAAGCCGACCCTCGGGCAAACGGAGTCGTTCGTAGAGGGGGGCCAGTCGCGATTCGATTTGTTCGGACGTAACCGTCTCGCGCGGCAGTCCGTGGACAATCGTCTCGAGGCAGACCTTCTCGTATCGAAAGTACATCGGCGGCAGGCTCTTGCTAAGTATTGTTTCACGACGAGCAGCACGAAAAGCTTATCCCGAGAACCCATCTGGGACGCAGTCATGCTGAGCGAAGCGAAGCATCTTGGTTGTGCCGTGTCAACGAGATCCTTCGCTTCGCTCAGGATGACAATCCGAAGCTCGGGAGGCTCTTGGACGGGGTCTACGTCGTGGTGGGGCAGGAACCGTCCGATTTTTCAAGTGCCGTGATTTTCTCAACGCGTCGCTCGTGCCGCCCACCCTCGAACTCGGTGTTCAGCCAGATTTCGACCAGCCGGTCGACGAGCCGCTCGCCCAGGATATCGCCCGAGAGACACAGGACGTTGAGGTTGTTGTGTCGCCGGCTCATCTCGGCGGTGATGTAGTCGTGGCAAGGAGCCGCGCGGACGCCGGGAAACTTGTTGGCGGCGATGGACATGCCGAGACCCGTGCCACAGATGAGGATGCCGCGATCAACTTCACCTCGACTCACCCGGCCCGCCACTTCCGCGGCGATATCCGGATAGTCAACGCTCTCCTCGGCATTGGTGCCGAGGTCGATGACCTCGTGATCAAGCCGGTTGAGCAAACCGACGACCTTCGATCGCATGCTGACGCCGCGATGGTCGCTGCCGACCGCAATTCGCATCGTGTTGATTCTCCTCCTCGATTTCCACCTTATCGAAGCCCGTCAGGGCTTATTCCAGCCGGTTTCCCAACGGGTTCCTATTTTAAGGGCTGGTGGCTGATCTCGCAATGACTCCCCGCGTCCTGGGTGGTGCAAGGCTAGCTCATGTGACGCAGTCGGGTCCTGTTCTCCCCGTCATCCACCCAGCTTGACGCCGCAGGCCGTTTGAGCTCGCTGGAGTACTTCGTTCGCTTTCTTGCGTGCCCGAGCGGCCCCGTCGCCCAGGATTTGGTGGACCCGGTCGGGCTGGGCCTCGAACTCGGCACGTCGCGTTCGGGATTCTGCAAAATGTTCGATGGCCACCTCGGCCAGCCGCTTCTTTACCTCGCCGTAGCCAAAACCGCCTCGGCGATACATGGCCGCCATCTCCTCTCGGGCGTCGTCCGCGGCAAAGAGCGAATAGAGCTGGAACAGATGGTCGGTGTCCGGGGCTTTCGGTTCCTCCATCGGACGGGAGTCGGTCTTGATTCGCATGATCTGCTTCCGCAGCACGCTGGGTTCCTCGAAGACTTCGAGCGTGTTGCCGTAGCTCTTCGACATCTTCTCGCCGTCGACGCCGGGCACGCGGGCCGAGCTGTCAAGAATCTTCGCCTTGGGCATGACGAACGTCTCGCCAAACCGGTGATTGAAGCTGGCCGCCAGGTCGCGGCAGACTTCGATGTGCTGCACCTGGTCCTCGCCGACGGGCACCAGATCGGAGTCGTAGGCAAGGATGTCGGCGGCCATCAACACCGGATAGTTGAACAGTCCGGCGTCGGCGCCGAGTCCCCTAGCCTTCTTGTCCTTGTAGGCGTGGCATCGCTCCAACAGACCCATCGGCGCGCCGGTCATCAAGAGCCAGCAGAGTTCGCTCACCGCAGGCACGTCCGATTGAAGAAACAGCGTGGCCCGATCGGGATCCAATCCGAGTGCCAGAAGGTCCAACGCCGCGTCGAGCGTGTGTTGGCGAAGCACGTCGGGCTCGCGCACGGTTGTCAGGGCGTGCAGGTTGGCGATGAAATAAAACGCGTCGTCGGGGCTGCCCTGCAAGTCGATGTACTGGCGGATCGCGCCGAAATGGTTCCCCCAGTGGAAACGGCCCGTCGGTTGAATGCCGGAGAGTATTCGCATGGTTCTCTTGTGCGTGTTCTTGTTGAGTCGGCGTTGGTGCGTGCGAGCACGCATCCTACTTTGTTTTTGTTGCGGAAAGAGCAACTTGGCCGGATTGTCGCCTTTCGCTCCGCGAAAGTTGCGGTCAATCCACGCTACTTTCGCGGAGC
>JAFGIR010000168.1 GCA_016929515.1 Pirellulales bacterium
GATTTCCTGCTCTACTCGGTCTCGCTGCCCGAGCGGACGTTTCGAGTTGTCTCGGGGCTGGTAGGCGGGGCGCTGCGCGAGTCGGCTTCGCTGCTGGTTCCCCAGGCGTTTCAGACGTCGAAGACCTACTCGGTCATGGTGCGACAGATGCTCGATTTTCTGGCCGAGGACGTCGGTGGCGTTGCCCGAAGCGACGACCCCGACGCCCCGCCGCCGGTCGAGAACTTCGTCGCCCGCAAGGCGGTCGGCAACTTCGTCGAGCTGGCCGGGTTGGCCACGTTGCATCTTTCGCCGTTGATGGTCTTGGCCATTTTCAGCGACGTGGCTTATGGGTCGAAAACCTATCTGAAGGAATTGGCGGTCGAGTTGAAGAAAGAAGGCGTGATTGACGAGAACTCGACGATCGATCGGGTGGACGAGCTTCTCGACGCGCTGGCCCAAACGTCGAGAACCACGGCCACCGCGTTCGACACGCCGCCGATGTCGATCGACGGGCTGCGCGAGACGATCCGCCAGACCCGGGAAGCGGCCGCCACGGTCGACCCGGCGAGCGTGCTTCCTCAAGACGAACTGCAGCGACTCTGGGACGACCTGCACAATCTGGCCGAGCGCGAGGGCGTTAATCCGTTTGCCATTTCCAGCGCCGTGACGCTCTACAGTCTGAACAAGATCGGTTCGGCGGGCCGCGGGGCCCTGTCGAGTGTCAGAGTGGCCGGCTCGTTGTTCGACCGCCACGTGATCGACCACTATGCCAAGGCCCTGGGCAAAATCCGCGCCGAAGGGTTTTACACGACCCTGGCCAAAACGAGCAAGCCCTACGCCGAAGCCGTTTGGCGAAATTTCTCGTCCGAAAAATCGACCGTGACCGAAGACCTGCTCTCGGGCAAGCTGGTCGGCCGAGCCTATTCAACCGCCCGACGCTGGCTCGGCGGCAAGTAGGGCGCGTGCACGCACCGAACTCCTCGGCGTCTCGACGCCTCTGCGTGAACTCAAGAACGCGACTCGATCATCACGTAGAGAGAAAGTCCCTGGCGACGGTGCCCAGACTACTTCTTCCATTCCCGGCGTTGGCGCGAGCTGGGGATGTTCATCGCCTTGCGGTACTTGGTCACCGTCCGCCGGGCGACCGTAATGCCGTGGCTGGCCAGTTGTTCGACCAGTTCCTCGTCGCTGTGGGGCTTTTTCTTATCCTCGGTGTCGACGATTTCCTGGAGCTTCAGCCGGACCGCGTCCCAGGCGACCTCCTCGCCGTCGGCGCTGGTGGTGCCGCCGACGAAAAACTTTCGCAACGGAAAGATGCCGCGCGGGGTCTGCATCCACTTGTCGTCGACCGCGCGGCTGACCGTCGTCACATGGACGCCCACCTTGTCGGCGATCTGCTGCATCTTGAGCGGTTCAATCGCTTCGGGCCCCTTGTTGAGAAATTCCTGCTGGTGGTCGACGATGGCCTGGGCCACCCGGGTAAGCGTGCCGCGGCGCTGGTGGATCGAGTCGATCAACCACTGGGCCGAATTGAGCTTGCGCTTGATGTATTCGCGAGTCTCGGGCGGCGTGTCCTTGCTCAACAGCAGCCGCCGGTATTGGGGACTGATGAAAAGCGTCGGAATCTGCGAGTCTTCGAGCCGCACGCGATAGCCGCCGCCTTCGACCGGATCGATAAACACGTCGGGCGTGACGTTCGGGACGTAGCTGTCGTGGAAGTCGGCTCCTGGTTTCGGGTTGAGTTTGCGGAGTTCCTCGACTGCCTCCTGGATCGTCTCGATCGAATAGCCCGTCTTGCGCGAAATGGCCGGTATCCGATTGTGTTCGAGGTCCTCGAGATGGTCGGAAATGAGCGTCCGGATCTCTTCGTGCAACGGCATGCCCGGCACGAGTTGTAGCAACAGGCACTCGCGAAGATCGCGGGCGCCGACGCCGCTCGGGTCGAGCCGCTGGACGAGTTTCAACGCCTCGTGCGTCAGATCGATTTGCTGCTGGGTCGCGTCCGGTCCGAGCAAGTCCTCGACCCGGCCCGGCAGATATCCGTTCGTATCAAGGTTGTAGATGATCCGCTCGGCCATGGCGCGCAGCTCGGGCGCGACATCGAACCAACCGAGTTGATCGCGGAGATAGTCTTCGAGCGACTGCGGTCGGGCCGTCATGTTGGCCATCGCGTCGAGTTTCCGCTGGCCGGCTTCCTCCACCTCGCCGCGCGAAGGGCGAGCGCGATCTTCGAACTGGTCGGGCCATTCCTCGGCGTCGAGATTCAACAGCCGCTCGAAATCGGCTTCATTGTTGCTCGATTCGTCGATGACCAGTTCGCGTTCTTCGGCCGTGGGCGAGTCGGGCTTTTCGTTCTCGTATTCCTCGGTCGGGAGATCGGGATCCTCCTCGACGATTTCGAGCACGGGATTCTCCTCCATCTCCTGGTCGATCCGCTCCATCAGCGCGAGGATCGGCAGTTGGAGGATTTCCATCGACTGGATCATGCGCGGTGCGAGAATCTGCTTCTGCACCTGCCGGAGTTCTTGGCCAAACGAAAGTCGCATGAGGATGGTGCTACCAGAATTCCAAGACTATCACGAAGAACACACGAAAACCACGAAGCCGTCGAGTGGACGGCGCCCACCCAAGTCAAATCCCGAAAAACCTATATTGCTGAAATCCGGAAATACCCAAACCGATTACTCAAAACGTCCGGCGGCCCGAGAGGGCGTCGGAAAGCATCTCTCTATTAGCATATTCTAGCACACTGCCGGAGGTAATTCCCCGGGCGAGCCGCGTGACGGTTACGGGGAATTCGGCCAGAAGGTTCGAAATATACAAGGCCGTGCCGTCGCCTTCGGTAGTGGGGTTGGTCGCCATAATCACTTCATTGATCCCGCCCTGGCGAACCCGGCGCAACAGCGCGTTGATCGTCAACTGGTCGGGCCCCACGCCGTCCAACGGTGCAATCCTCCCGAGCAGCACGTGGTAGCATCCCTGGTAGATGCCCGTTTCGTCCAACGCCATCAAATCGCGCGGTTGCTCGACTACGCAGATCGTGGCGTGATCGCGGCGAGGGTCGGCGCAAATTGCACATTCGTCCTGCTCGGCCAGATTGAAACATGTCTTGCAGTAACGCACGTTTTCCTTGACGTCCACAATTGCTTCGGCCAAAGCCAAGGCATCGCGCTTGGACAGATGTAACAAGTGATAGGCGAGCCGCTCGGCCGACTTCTTGCCGATGCCCGGCAACTTGCCCAACTGGCTGATCAGATTGTTAACCGACTGGCTGACTTCCGACACGCTGGGTGAACCTTCTCATTAGGCCGGGCCACAACCCGGCAATAGGCCTATTGCTTGCTCACTCGAACTAGCTCTCTCGAACGCCAGGTCACCGCCCGGTCTGAATTTCCCGGCAGGCACAGCCTGACCTACGATGGATTTTCGTCGTCCGATTCCTCCGGCGGACCGGATCCCAACAGTTGTTCCATCGCCTCGTCGAGTCCCGGCAAGCTCATTCCGCCGGTGAGCGACTGCATGGCCTCGGCGTGGATTTGTTTCGTCTTCGCCATCGCCTGATTGACGGCCGTGGCGACAAGATCTTCGATCAGTTCGCGGTCGCCGCCGGCAATCAGATTCTCGTCGATCCGGCAACGCAGTACCTCGGCCAGGCCATTGACTTCGATTTCAACCATGCCCCCGCCGGCCGAGCCGGTTGCACGCTGGTGCTTCAACTGTTCGTTGAGTTCCTGCATCCGCCCGCCCATCTGCTGGGCCTGCTTCAAGAGCGAGCCGAGGTTGGCAAGTCCTTTGAACACGATAGGAATCCTCGTCGGGCGTCGAGCCTGCTCGACATCACGGTAAAGGTGCTCTCACGTCGCCGCGCAGGCACGGCGGCCGACCATTCTACGCACGACAGCCAAGGTTCTTGTCACCGAGAACGGATATCTTTCCGCTCCGACCCAACGCGCGGCCGCAGTGTTTCGACGTGGCGGCGATACGAAAAGCCGACGCTCGCAACAAACGGCGGGCCAGAGACGACCCGATCTGTCCGGTGCCGGAGCGTAGCAGACCAGGGGCAAGACCGCTACTTCGGTTTTTCAGTTCCCTCGGTGATGCGGATCGGCTCGGCGCCGAAAAGCTCACCGGCGCGGCGTATCAACGGGTGACGAGCGACCTCGGCAAGCCGTTGCCGCGATAGCTCCGCCGCCGAGGGGGGGCGCTCCGCCGGTTTGGCCGGGGTTGTCTGCTCATCGAGGTGAAACTCGACCTGAACGGCCTCGCCGGTCACCGCGGCCAGAGCCTGCCGGAGCCGAGTCGCGTTTTCCGGCCGCTGGCACACCGACCTTGCCAAAGTATACCCCGCCTTGAAGACAACGACCAGCCGATTTGGCGCGGAAATTGCAACGCGGTCGTATAACCGCGCGTTTTCCGCCAACAAGCCCGTGCTTTGTCCGATGGCCGCTTCCCAGATTTCGGCCGCGTTTTCGTTGGTCAGGGGCCGAGGCGTCACGCGATCCGTCGGCTGAGATGAGTCGTTTGGCGCGCCGGCCGAGGGACGCTCACGCCCGGGGGGTGTCGCGTCTACTGCCGTGGCTGGGCTGTTTTTTTTTGGCGCGGCGCCGCTGGGCCCCCGGACACTCCCCTCGCGCAGCTGGGCGACCAGCGCCGCCAGATCGTCTAGCTCGTCGAGTTGCGCGAGACGGACCAAAGCCAGTTCGGCCAGAACGCGAGTTTGAGTGCTTTGCCGCAGCCGCGAAAGCGTTTGATCGAGAATCTGCATCGCCGCGAGAATGGCGTGAACGCCCAGTTGGCTGCCGACCTTGCTCACCCGGTCCGCGCTGGCCGGCGACGCATAGACGAACGCCTCCGGCTTGCATCCGACGGCCGCCGCCATGCAGTCGCGAAGATAGCCGAAGAGCTGCTCGATCAACAGGCCCGGGTCGACACCGTGGCCAAGTGCTGCTTCGAAGACGGCCAACGCGCCGGCCGTATCGTGGGCAACCAGGCAGCCCACCAGTTCGTCGAGCCGCCCTTCGGAGGCCGTGCCCAACATGCCGTGGACGTCGGCCAGCGTGATGCGATTGGAAGCCAACGCGAGAAGCTGCTCAAGCAACGATTGGCC
>JAFGIR010000169.1 GCA_016929515.1 Pirellulales bacterium
AAGGAACTAGAGTGCATCACTTCCATTGAGCAATCCAGCCCCCTCCTCGGTGGCGGTAAGTACCTGAGTGTGCTGGTGGAACGGAAGTCCGATGGTTCCGACGCTTGCGTGGGAATGACCATCGACCGGCATCTTGCTTTGAAGGATTCGGTCGACCTGACAAAACCGTACGTCGTTTTGTTCACGGTTCGCATTGACTCTCTGAGCCAGTTCACCGAAGCGGGCGATCGATTCAGCATCTGCACTCGCAACGTTCCCCAATCCGAATTCAGTTTCAAAAAGACGGCTTCCAGCGGCTGGCACGTTTGCGTGGTTGGTAAAGAAGGAAATGACACCAGAGACGCTAAATCGACGAACTGGACATTCCTTCAGCGAGAAAAAAATGGAAAGGCCGTTGCCGTGGATAGCGGAATCAACCCGCGTGAAGGAACCGCCTATTCATTCCGCATTCTGGTCGATCCGCAGGCGAGAATGTGGACCCCGTCGATCGCGGTCGACGGCGGCGAGTGGAAAGAGTTTCGGACGATGGGCATGCGATCGAAAGGAACCGCGGAGAAGAACCACTACTGGGCGTTTTTGCACCTCTACTGCCAGTTGGAGGGAGGAAGTCGCGGGGCGGACGCCGAGAAGGTCGGGTTTTCCGTGGATTCCATTCGGATCACGCCACCGTGAAAACCCGGCATCTCGAAACGATTAAAATAACGGGCATTCAATGCTTGTCGCTAGTGTGTCCGACGGAACCGAGCAAGGCCACCGATTTTGAGTCTGTTTGTACGCGTATCTCATCAATTGTACTTGCATCACGGGAGGGTTAGACGATGTTTCGTGTTCGATGGCTTGCCGCACTATATGTTCTTCTGGTCGTGTTTTTGACGGTCACTCCATCCTCGGCTGAGATCATTGCCGAATTCGTTGGGGGTGGATCCAACCTGGAACCCGTTACAGACGTCGTCGACGCTTTTGTTGGCAAGGCCGGCGACGGCTGGACCGAGGAGTGGTCCATGGATTTTAACTCCACTCTCAACCTTGCCATCACAACCGATGGCGTCAACCCGCCGGGTACTGGAAATTATCTGGACGTTACCGCGGGGGCGACTGGTTCAAGCCAGGGAGTCGGAATCGGACGCTCGTACACCGACGGCATGGACGTCTCGGTGTCTCACTCGATCGATTTCAAGTACCGGATTAACGAGGACCTGGGCGCCTCGGGCACCTTCACACATTACAACGATCGCTATCAGATGTTTGACGTTGGGGAAAACAGGAAGACGGCCAATGGCTATTGTTCCTGGGTCATTGGATGCTACGGCGCTGGCGGCACGACGTGGCTCGACGCAGAGGACGCCAAATACTGGGTCGTCTACGACGGCGACAATGATACGGGAAGCTTCGTCGCCGAACGGCAGGTCAATTCAGGCATTCTGGTTCAGACAGGCGTGACTTACGACTTTCACATCGACGTAGACGCTGCCACGAAGACATGGGACGTCACGATCGGTACGGGTGGAACCACGTTGTACGATTCGACGGTTCTCCATCCGGACGGCCTCGGTTGGCGCACCAATGCGGCGACGGTCGCGGGACGTCTTGGTTACGGTTGCTACACCAATGCCAGCACTGATACCCGAGCCTACTCATTGGACGGCATCCGGATTGTTCCCGAGCCGTCCGCGCTTCTGTTGTTGTTATCCTCGGTGCTGTTCCTAAGCGTCTCTGCCCGACGCAGCCGATAGACGTCGATCATTTAGTCCCGGCGCTAAAACAACCAGACGTAAAGGCGTCCGGGTGGATGGATATGCGCCGTTCCGTCCCGTGAGCGTCGGGCGTTTCATGGGAGTTCGCGGCCCGCGATTTATGCGCCGGATGCGAGATAGCAGGTACCAACAAAAGGCTTGTGGTTTTCAAAAGGAGTTAAACAGATGCGAGTGTTACTAAATATTTCAGTGGCTCTCTTGACGCTAGTACTGTTGATTGCCCCGGCAAACGCGGCGGAGGTAGCGGCCCATTTCAACGGCGGCGGATCAAATACCGCTCCCATAACCGACGAGGTCGACGCCTATTTTGGCATGGGTGGTAGTGGCTGGACCGCCGGATGGAGCGAGAATTCCAGTCTCAACTGCAACGCCATCACCGACAACACAAACCCGTTGGGCGTCGATACCGGCAATTATCTTGATATCACGGCGGTGGCGACCAGCGCGTCAACCGGCTTCGGAACCGCGCGTTCGTACAGCGCGGGCATTGATGTTTCACAATCCCATACCATCGAATTCAAATATCGCATCAACGAAGATTTAAGCGATTTAGTCCTTGGCAATTTCAACAATTCCAACGACCGTTATCAATTGTTCGACGTCGCTTACGACCGGAAGACGGCTAGTGGCGATTGCTCCTGGATCATCGGTTGCTACGGCGGCGACTCGACGTGGCTCAATCCGGCCGACATCGGATACTGGGTTGTCTACGATGGTGACAACGACCGAGGAGGCTTCCTGGCCGATCATCAGGTCAATTCGGGCATTCTGGTTCAGACCGGCGTGACCTACGACTTTCGCATCGACGTAAACGCGGTCTCGAAGACTTGGGATGTCACGATCGGAACGGGCGGTACGACGCTCTACGACTCGACGGCCCTGCATCCGGAGGGCCTGGGGTGGCGGACCAACGCAGCGACGGTCGCCGGCCGACCGGGCTTTGGTTGCTATGCGAACAGCGAAGGCGATACCCGGGCCTACTCATTGGATAGTTTCAAGATCACCGGAACGCCATTCGGACCGTACGGGGGAATGACGAGCGTGGCCGCGCACTTTTCCGGCGGCAACTCCGAAACGGTTGTCGACGCCTACGTGGGCATGGCGGGAGACGGTTGGAAATCACCCTGGGCTCAAGAAGTTTCGAGAATGGACGTGGCGGCTACGGTGATTTCACCAGGCGAGGGCGGCTTTGTTGAAGTTAAGTCGGGCACGGGAGCTTATTTGAGCGTAACCACGACCCAAAACACCGACAACGCCCTGGGTCTGGCGGCCGTGACCAGAGATTACCGGACCACAACCGCGCCGGGAATCGACTGGTCGGACCTGCACACGATCAAGTTCACCGTTCGGATCGACGAAGACATCACCAACTTCACCGACTTCGACGATCGTTATCTATTCCATGATTCGTCCGAGTCCCGTTCGGGGCCAAATTCCATGAGTACGTGGATGATCGTAGCCTACGGTGGCGAGGGCGAGTATGCCGGCGCGGAAGTCGTCGGCCAGTGGAGTTTCTGCGACGGCGACGGACTCGGAGGAGAACTGGTTGCCTCCATGAACGTCGACACGAATATCGACCTCGTCAGCGGCGGCGTGTACGACTTCACGATCGTCGTGGACCCCACGACTCAAACGTACGACGCGACCGTTTCCGACGGGACCAACTCGTTCACGGCCAATGACCTCGGGTGGCGAACTTCCGCGCATGAGGTTGGCGGCTATTTGTCGTTCTGCACACGCAGCGCGGAACTCGGAGAGACGAGGGCCTTTTCACTTGACGCCTTGGTGATTAGCGAGGGCGGGGCCGTTCCGACGATTCCGGGTGATACCGACGGAAATAACATCGTCAACGAAATCGACGCAGCAGTTCTTGCCCAAAACTGGGGCGCCAATGTCGGCGCGAGCGGGTTTGCCATGGGAGATTTCAATGGCGATGAACTCGTCAACGCAGCGGATGCGGCGATTCTCGCGGCCAATTGGGGAGATCACAACCCCCCAGAATCCGCGGCCGTGCCGGAGCCGTCGACCGTGGCTCTGTTGATGGCGGGTCTTGCCTTGATGGGAATTCGCCGCCGGCGCTAATCGTTGTGGGGGGAACAGAGAAGAAGGGCATCGGCATCGCACCGGTTTGGGGAGAACTTGGGCTCCGGTAGCTCGAGTTCTCCACAAACCATCATCATGAATCATAAGGAAATCGGAAATGGTACATCGACGGCCAGCTTTTACGCTCGTGGAGCTGTTGGTCGTAATTGCGATCATAGGAGTGCTTGTTGCATTGCTCCTGCCGGCCGTTCAAGCGGCGCGCGAGGCGGCCAGACGCATCCAGTGCTCCAACAACCTCAAGCAAATCTGCCTGGCCCTATGTTCCTACGAGTCGGCCTACAAAGTGTTTCCTCCGGGAAGGGTGGCGGATGATGGAGGCGACATCACTCATGTCGGAACCAGTGGCTTCGTTTTGATTCTCCCGCAACTCGAGCAGCAAACAATATACGAGATGTTCGATTTTCGCAATGGTCCCTGGTGCAACGCATCCACTTCGGTATGGTACAACACAACCACCGGCGACGCGATTGGCCAAAGGCCGACGGTCTACGTATGCCCCAGCGACGAATCGGAACCGTATTCACAGAATACGCTTATCAACACCGCCTACAATACGCATGGCAAGAAGGCTGCAACAGGCAGCTATGCCATGGTTGTGGGTACGATTGGCGCGGCCGACGGCCTGTCGGGCGCCATGAAGTTCGACAACACGGGCGTATTTTTTTACATCTCCACAATGAAAGCGAACGACGTCACCGATGGTCTGAGTGAAACGTTGTTCGTCGGCGAGGTTGTTGAAGCTCACACACAGAATTCGTCGAACATCTGGAGCCGTGCCGTGCGCGAATTGGATTCGCTCCGCTCGACGTCGAATCCACCGAACACGTTTCCAGGCGAGCCTATTTACATGAGCAATTATGGGTTGAAGGTCAACGGCGCATTCGCAAGCCGCCACCCGGGCGGAGTGAATTTCGGATTCGGCGACGGCCACGTCGCGTTTCTTTCGGAAAACGTCAATCTGGACGTTTATAGGGCGCTGTCGACGCGCGACGGCAACGAGGTGATCAACGGCTATGATGAATAAGTTTGTGCGAAGCGAGTGGATTGCCTCTGCGGCGGTCATGGCGATGATCGTGGCGACCTTCGCCGGCTGCGGCGACGGACGGCCCACTCGCGTTCCCGTTTCGGGCCAGGTTCTGATCGACGGGAAGCCGCTCAGCCACGGATTCATCCGTCTCACGCCGGAAGGGGCGCGGGCCGCGACCGCCGAGATCGGCCCCGACGGCCGATTTACGCTCAAAACGTTCGAGCCCGGCGACGGGGTTGTCCCGGGGACCCACCCGGTGGTCATTCTTGGCGCCGAGCAACTTGGTCCCAGGAAACAACGTTGGCACGCGCCCAAGAAATACGCGAACGCGAAGGCCTCGGGCCTGACGGCCGCGATCGACGGGCCGACCGATTCATTGTTGATCAAGCTGACCTGGGACGGCGGCAAGCCCTTTGACGAGACGGTTGACGATGGTTCCGGCGAGTGAGCCGGAGCAAACGAAGATTTCCGCAATTCGGCCGGCGGGCAACCGCAATCTACGGGCTCTTGGGCAAGCCGTCGA
>JAFGIR010000170.1 GCA_016929515.1 Pirellulales bacterium
AAGGAACTAGAGTGCATCACTTCCATTGAGCAATCCAGCCCCCTCCTCGGTGGCGGTAAGTACCTGAGTGTGCTGGTGGA
The DNA here is from genome assembly GCA_016929515.1 of Pirellulales bacterium. Classification (GTDB taxonomy): domain Bacteria; phylum Planctomycetota; class Planctomycetia; order Pirellulales; family Thermoguttaceae; genus UBA11386. Next base: position 81 of record JAFGIR010000170.1, read on the forward strand.
ACGGAAGGCGGGAGGTTCCAATGCCCTCGTCAGTACGGCCATCGACCGGCAACTTGCCTTAACCGGACAAGTCGATCTTACCAAGCCACACGTCATCTCCTTAAATCTCCGACTCGACGCCCTGAACCACTTCACCGACGCTAAGGATCGGCTGAGCATCTGCACACGCAACGTGCCGCAGGCGGCCTTCAGTCTTTCGGAGTCGGCATCGAGCGGTTGGCACATCTGCATTTGTGGCGCTCCGAGCCATTATGCCAAGTTTGCCCGGTCGCAACACTGGGCCTTCCTCCAACGCGACGAGCAGGGAAGGCTCATCGCGGTCGATAGTGGGATCACCCCGCAGGCAGGAGAGACCTATTCCTTCAAGATACTTGTCGATCCCGGGGCGAGACAATGGACGCCGTCGATCGCCGTGAACGGCGGCAAATGGACGACATTCAATTCGATTGGAATGCGATCCCCCGGAACGGCGGAAGAGAACGGATATTGGCCATTTCTTCACTTTTACTGCCAATTGCGGGGCGGGAACGAAGGAGAAAGCGTCGAGAAGGTCGGTTTCTCCCTTGATTCCGTCCGGATTACCCCAGCGCGTAAACTCGATGTTGGGGTGGGTGTGAACAACAGCTAAGTGACAGAGATAGCATGCGGCCGTTCGGCCGTGTCGAGGCAGTGGAGTAAAAAGTGCTGTTCAATAGTTCCTTGGTCCGGGAGGTGCTCCAAAAGTCACGGTCATTTCGTCTTTTGACTTGAGTTGTTTCTGTTATTTTCTAGGAGGTGCTTCATGAGTTTTCTGCTACGTACATTGGCCTGCTGTTTCTTGCTGGTCGGAGTCATGGCAATGGCCTCGTCCGTGCCCGCCGCCGACATATGGTGGGACGGCGACAGTGGAACCAATCTCAGGGACCCGCTGAACTGGGAGGGGGACAATCTTCCAGGAACCAGCGATAAGGGATACACCCAGTCGTACACCACCACGATGGATGCGACGCAGCCTGATGTCACGATGGACCGACTCTACATTGGCAAGGTGCGTACGGTCGGAACGCCGGTCGAGGCATATTTCTACATGACGGGCGGAAACGTGTCGTGTGGGAACGATTTTATTCTGGCATACGGTAATAGCAACGAAGCGGTCGCCGTGGGTGTACTCAAGATATCCGGGGGTACCCTCCGCACCACCCTATCCAGCGGCGAAATTCGCTTCAGCCACGGTGAATGTGCGGGAGCCTATGCCTGGCTAGAGATGACGGGCGGGACCATCCAAGCCGACAGCAGTTGGATCATCATGGGCAGCAATAACGACAATGTCTGCGATCAAACGGCGGGATCCCTCAAGACCGTCAACAGCATCCTGGCAGTTGGACGACTCGGCTGTGGCGTCTACAACCTCAGCGGCGGAACGGCCGAAGCGGCAACCGTCACGATCGCCGAAAGGGACTTCGGATTCCTCAATGTCAGCGGCACGGGCACCATGACTTCGTCTGGCACGGTGCAATGGGGGGGAGCAGCTTACGTGGGTAAGGCCTACGCCAACCTGGCAATCGGTGGCACGATCGCCATGGCCAACGCGATCACGTCTGCCACGGTAGCAAACGGAGGGGAAGCATTCCTCAACTTCCATGGCGGCACGCTCAAGCCGACCGGCAATCACGCCGATTTTCTCGCCCTGCCAACCGCGACCGGCGGCATTTTCGTCGGCACCGAAGGGGGAACCATCGACACGGACGGCCACGATGTCACGATTACTCAGGCCATCCAGAAGCTCAGCGGATCGGGTCTCGGAAGTATCACGGTCGACATTGCTGGCAGCGCCTATGTTGGTCCTCCGGTCGTCAAGATTACCACCGACGGTGACGGCCACGGGGCCACGGCCATCGCCAACATGGTCGACGACGGCGCCGGCGGTCTGAAGGTCGACAGCTTCACGATCACCAATCCCGGAGAGGGTTACGAGGATGATCCCAACGTCGTCGTGACGCTTTCTGGTGGAGGACTCGGCGCGACGGCGGCCACGGGCAGTGCGGTCCTCGCTGTGAACGGCCCCGACGGCGGGCTAGTCAAGAAGGGATCGGGCACCTTGACCTTGGCGGGGGTGAATACCTACGAGGGGCTGACGGACGTTCAGGCCGGCATGCTGGCAGTCACCGGCACAGTCGCCGGCGATGTCGACGTGCAGGTCGGCGCCGCGCTGGGCGGAACCGGCACGATTGGCGGCAGCGTCTTGGCGGCCGGCGGCACCATCGTCGCGCCCGGCATGAGCATTGGCACGCTTGTCGTTAGCGGCAACGCGGAGTTGGCCGGCACACTCGACGTCGAGTTCGACAGCAGCACTGACGAAATAGACCTGCTCGCCGTCAACGGCCAACTCGATCTGACCGGCGCGACGATTGCGTTTACAGACCTAGCCGCCAGCCCGGAGGCGCTCGACCAGCCAGCCTATGTGTTTGCCACCTACAGCACGCTCGTCGGCGATCTGCCGACCGTGTTGTCATCGCCCAGCGGTTACACGGTCGACTTCGCCTACAACGGCAACAGCATCGCCCTGGTAGTGCCCGAGCCCGCATCGCTTGTGCTGCTGGCCGGCCTGGTTCTTGGAGTGCTTTGCGTTCGGCGGCGGAAATAGGGGGAGATGACCGAAGGTGCGGCATTCGGCTGAATGAGATCGCCGTACCTTGCAAGCCTCGGCATTCCGGACATTATGTGTCCGGTATGCCGGGGATCTCGTGAGGCAGACAATCCTGGGGAAAAGGCGAACGGATTCTATGTGAAGCCGCACGGAGCGATGGCCCTTGCCATGGGCAGGGTGTTGCAGCACGCTCATGAAAGGAACCACCGAGGTTTCGAGGCATGATTGAGCATGGACATGGATACTGACCAAAAACGTACTCACAGGAGTTGACCAAATGAAATACCTAATCGGGATTCCGATCGTCTTGGCGGCATTAGTCGTGACGATCGTTCCAGCCCTTGCGGTGGACGTCGAGGTGATCGCCCAATTCGACGGCGGCGGATCGACCGCCGCCCCAGTCACCGACGTCGTCGACGCGTACACCGGCATGGCGGGTGACGGCTGGACGGGGCCTTGGGAACCGAGCCAGTACACTGCTTTCACATATACCGCTACGACGGAGGACACCACGCCACTGGGTACGGGCAACGGCAATTACCTCAAGCTGGTCGGCGAGGCAGGCGGGGCCGGCACCGGGGCGTCGGTCCACCGTTACTACACCGATGGCGTCAATGTCACCAAATCCCATGCCATCGAATTCAGCTTTCGCATCGACGAGGACATCAACGGGACCGGAACCACGTTCACCGAAATAAACGACCGCTATCAGTTGTTCGATGCGCCGGGTGCTCGAACCACGGCCAACGGTTATGTTTCCTGGCTCATCGGCTGCTACGGAGGTGATGGAACGTGGCTCAGCTCATCGAAGGTCAAACATTGGGTCGTCTATAACGGAGACAATAACGTCACGGGGATGTTTGACGAGCGGAACCTGGATACCGGCATCGCCGTCCAGTCGGGAACCGTCTACGACTTCCATATCGACATCGACGCAGTGGCGAAGACCTGGGGCGTCACGATCGCCTCGGGGGGCACGACCCTGTACAACTCGGCGGTTCTCAACCCCGCCGGGTTGGGCTGGCGAACCAATGCCGAGGCGGTTGGCGGTCTACCTACCTTCGGCTGCTACACAAGCGCACTAGGCGACACGCGGGCGTACTCGCTCGACAATCTTAAGATTACCGGCTCGGTTCCCTGGAACGGGGAGCCGCCCGGAGGCATGACGTTGGTCGCCGCTCACTTCGAACACGGTAACACCGACCAACAGGTCGACGGCTTTGTTGGAATGCCCGGCAACGGCTGGGAATCCGAGTGGTACGTCTCCGAGTACCGGACGACCGTGAACGCGAACGTCGTCACCGGAGGAGACGAACTCAAAACGGGTCAAGGCCCCTACCTCGAGGTCGAAGTGGATTCGAGCTTGGCCAGCGGGGTCAACCGCGCGGCCGTCTATCGCGACTATAAGACGACGGAAACACCCGGTATCGATTGGTCGAGGGAGCATACCATCCAGTTCACGATTCGCATCGACGAAGACATCGAGAACGGATATGCGTTCCTTTCCAACGATGATCGTTATCACATTTTCGATACCGACGAGACGGGAACGGTCACGAACAGCAGTGCGACCTGGATCATCAGCGCCGCCGGGGCGGAGGGCGACTTCTGTACGGCGGATGCTGCTAAGGAGTGGACCTTTTACAACGGCGATCGTGACGGAGGGGCGCTCGTCAACGACGACCTGCACGTCATCGACACCGATATTCTCATCGAGAAGGACGGGGTCTACGACTTCACGATCGTCGTCGATCCAACGACGCAGAGCTATGACGCGACCATCACTTACGGTGCGGTCACGTTCACGGCCGAAGATCTCGGCTGGCGGTCCGCGGAAACGGTGATCGGGGGATTTCTCAAGTTCGCTACCCGAGCCTCGGCGTTCGACGACTTACGGGCCTTCTCACTCGATGAGTTGATCATCACACAGGAGGAGGCACTTCCGACGATTCCCGGCGATACTGACGGCAACAACATAGTCAATGAAGCCGACGCCGCGGTTCTAGCCAATAACTGGGGAGCCAACGTCGGCACGGGCGGTTTTACAATGGGTGATTTCAATGGCGACACCATCGTCGACGCGGCCGATGCCGCCATACTCGCCGCCAACTGGGGAACTCACACGCCACCATCCGAGTCGGCTGCGGTGCCCGAGCCGTCGTTGATCGTCCTGTTGATGGCGGGCTTGGCTTCGCTGGCAATCGGCCGCCGGCGCTAAATTCAAGGGGGGAACAGAAGGGGAGACGTTCAACCGGATACGTGGTTGGAGGGGAACTCGGGCCATTGTGGGCCTGAGTTCCACTCCATGCCACGGTCAAATGGAGGAGATTCAATATGTACTATCGGCGGTCTGCCTTTACGCTGGTCGAACTTTTGGTGGTCATCGCCATCATCGGAGTCTTGATCGCCCTATTGCTTCCCGCTGTCCAAGCCGCTCGCGAGGCGGCCCGACGCATCCAATGTTCAAACCATATGAAGCAAATCTCGCTGGCAATGAGTTCCTACGAGTCGTCGTATGGGGTTTTTCCGAAGGGACGAATCGGATACGACGGGGGCGACGGAACGCCGCTGCAAAGCGTGGGCACCAGCGGCTTCGTGATGATCCTGCCGCAGCTCGAATTGCAGGCGGTCTACGATATGTTTGATTTCAGAAACGGGCCTTGGCTGCCGACCGCCTCGACGTGGCTTGTCAAGAATGCAAAGGCCATCGCTCAGCGGCCCGAGGTCATGGTATGTCCCAGCGACGAGTCGGAGCCCTATTCGTTGGACCCCAAGGTCAACACTTCTTACAACACTTATGGCAATCCGGCCGCCACGGGGAGCTACGCCATGGTCGAGGGAAGACTTGGCTGCGGGACGTGGGGAGAAACGTTCTATATCGATGGCGAAGACGTCACGGTTTCAATCAACGCGATCAAGGACAAGAACGACGGCGTGTTTTTCTATCCAACCCCGAACGGACCGCAGACCATGACACGCGAGGACATCACCGACGGGCTGAGCAAGACGCTGTTCATCGGCGAGGTGGTCGAGGGACACACGAATAACAGTTCGAACATCTGGACTCGCGGCCTCCGTGAGCTCGACACGCTCCGCTCGACATCCAATCCGCTGAACACCTGGCCGGGGGATTCCGGCTTGGGTTTGATGCCCAGCGGCTACTCTTACGGTTGGCAAGTCAACGGGGCGTTCGCCAGCCGCCATCCGGGCGGCGCCAACTTCGCCTTCGGTGATGGCCACGTAGGGTTCCTCGCTGATAACATCGATCTGCGCATCTATCGGGCGATGTCCACGCGATCAGGTAATGAGGTTCTCGAAGGCAATGACTGATTTTCAACGAGCAGTGTGTGGGATTTTCATGGCAACAGTCGCCGTGATGACGGTGACGATGGCCGGTTGCGGCGACGGGCGGCCAAAACGCGTCGTCGTCTCCGGCCAGGTTCTCATCGACGGTAAACCGCTTGACCGAGGGTACATCCGCCTAATCCCGATAGGTGCCCGACCCGCTTCCGCCCCGATCGATCCCGACGGCCGCTTCACGCTAAAGACGTTTGAGCCCGGCGACGGCGCCGTCTTGGGGACCCATCCGGTCTCGGTCGTTGCCGTGGAATCGATTAGCTCGTCGAAACAACGTTGGCACGCGCCCAAGAAATATGCGAACGCGAAAAGCTCGGGCCTGACGGCCGCGATCGACGGGCCGACCGATTCATTGGTGATCGAGCTGACCTGGGACGGCGGCAAGCCCTTTGACGAGACGGTCGACGACGGCTCCGGCGAGTGAGCCGGAGCAAACGAAGATTTCCGCAATTCGGCCGGCGGGCAACCGCAATCTACGGGCTCTTGGGCAAGCCGTCGA
>JAFGIR010000021.1 GCA_016929515.1 Pirellulales bacterium
AACATGAGCCCGATGTAGTGAAGACCCTTGAACTCCAACCCTCAAAAAACAGGGCTTTCCTAATCACTGCTGTGGAACTTGGGTTAGGCGGCTTGTGGCGATTGTCGACGATTCTTTCCCGCCGACTTACGGGAGACCGCTAACCTTGTGCCCAGCCCTCGGGCACGTAGAGCAACCGGCCGCAGGCGCGGCAGACGAGTGGTTTGGCTTCGGTCATCAAGAGCTTATTGATATCGTTCAACGGCACCTTGTGGTTGCAGCCCCCGCAATACTCGCCGTGCAGGGGAGCCAGCGCCGCTTCGCCGCGCGAATTGACGATTCGCCGGTAGATCATCGTGAAGTCATCGGGTAACGCCTTTTCGACCTCGGCCAGTTCCGCTTCGAGCCGGGTAATATCGGCCTCGATAGTCGGCCGTAGCTCGTCGATGCCCTTCTGGTTCAGGTCTCGCTGCACCTCGGATTTCTCAAGCTGGGCCTCGGCGTCGGCGATCTTCTGAGCAAACTCGTCGAGCCTTTCGAGACTTTCCAGGATTTCGTCGGCCAGGACGCTGTTGGCCATTTCGACGCCGGCGATCTGCTCCTTAAGCGCCTGATACTCGCGATTACTTCCAGCCGTGTTGAGTTGGTCTTGAAGTTTCTTGACTTTTTCCTCGCCGCCGCGAAGCAAGGTTTGCTTGGCGTCGCTGGCAACACGTGCTTTCTTTGCCGATTCCTGGATCTCGGCTAGTTCGTTCTTGCAGCGATCGAGGTTTCTTTGATGAGCTTGAATAAGTTGCGGACCACGCCGAAGACGACCATTCAAGTCGGTCAACTGACGATGGATACGATGGAGTGTCCGAAGGGTCTCCGTAGCGGTGTGGGTCTGTGATGACATGAGGTGATCTCAATCCGGGGATACAGAACGTGTCGAAAAAAGAAAGGGCCGCCCCAAACTTGGGTCGGCCCTTTTCTGAGGGACCACAAAAAAAGCCGCCGGTCGTTGGCCAGCGGCTTGATGGTTTGGATCAAGCGGCACGCTCCAAGAAGCCTTCGAGCTGCATGGCCCGAACGGGGTGCCGAAGTTTGTGAACTGCCTTGGATTCGATTTGCCGGACGCGTTCACGCGTAACCTTGAAGATGCGTCCGACCTCTTCCAAAGTGTAGGTATAGCCGTCGCCCAGACCGTAGCGCAAACGGATAATCTCCCGTTCACGATAGGTGAGCGTTTTGAGCAAGCTGTCGATTTTGTCGCGAAGCATCGCATTCGAAGCAGCCTTACGTGGTTGGGGGAGCCCGTTGTCCTCAAGGAATTCCCCAAAACAACTATCCTCGCTTTCCCCAATAGGGCGGTCCAAGCTGGCCGGCGTCCGGCCGATGTTCAGGACTCGCCGCGTCTCTTCCGTCGGCAAGTCGGCCGCAAACGCCGTTTCTTCTGTTGTCGGCTCTCGGCCCAGTTCTTGCAAGAGCTTTTTAGAAGTATTCTTCAATTTACTCAAAACGTCGATCATATGCACGGGAATTCGGATGGTTCGTGCCTGATCGGCGATGGCCCGGGTGATGGCCTGGCGAATCCACCAGGTGGCGTAGGTCGAGAACTTGTAGCCCCGGCGGTATTCATATTTATCGACCGCCCGCATCAGCCCCGTATTGCCTTCTTGGATCAAATCGAGGAAGCTGAGCCCCCGATTGCGGTACTTCTTGGCAATCGAAACAACCAGCCGCAGGTTGCCACCCGAGAGTTGGCGTTTGACCAATTCATAGTCGTGGTGCTGGGCTTTCATCTGTTCCACCCGGCGCTGGAGGCTTCGGGGGCTCTCCTGGGTGAGAATCATCAGATCGCGAAGTTCCCGGCGCAGATTGGCCAGTTGCTCGGGCGTCGATCCGTCGGCGCGGGCCGCGCGAATCTGGCGGCGAAGCTCGTTCATCCGATCGACGATCTGGTCGAGCTGGCGCATCATCGCCTGGACGCGCCGTGTGCGCAGGCTGAGTTCCTCGACCAGCACAAGCGTCTTGCGACGCCGGCGGATGAAGTCCCGGCGAAGGGCTCGACGCTCTCTGGCCGGAAGCCGGCGGCTCAACATGGCCGTGAAATCCCGGCGATTCCGCTCCATCAAGTCCTTCAAGGTCACCAGATTCAGCGGCATCCGAGCGAGAATCTGCTCCTTGGTGAGCCGCTCGGTGAGCGAAACCTTGATGGTCCGATCGAACGGCAGAATGCCCCGACGCACCTTGTCGAGGATCGCGACCGTGCCGCGCAGGGCCATTTGGCAACCCAGCACCGTGCGACGAAAACGCTTACGCGTCACCTCGATCTTCTTGGCCAGCCGAATCTCCTCCTCTCGCGTGAGAAGCGGGATCTGGGCCATCTGGGTTAGATATAAGCGGATCGGGTCGTTGCTCCACTTGACGATATTCGTCGGATCGGGTGGCAATGCCGTGTCGTCCTCGGACGCCTCGCCGGCGAGCGATTCCGACGAATCCTTCGGGTCGTTCTCCTTGGTGCCCCGCCGGGCCTCGGAATCGTCGTAGAACTCCGGTTCCGGTGATTCGGCAACCAGCGGGATATGCTGCTCGTCAAGCGATACGAGCAGTTGGTCGAGCTTGTTTGGGTCGACGGCTTCGTCGGGCAAATAGCAGGTCACCTCGTCATAAGTCAGATAACCTTGCGACTTGCCCTTGGCGACCAGATCATTCAACTCCTTGTCGAAATGGTCCACCTAAACACTCCTTTCGCGTCCCTGCGACGTGTTGTTGACCCCGTCGTGGCAATGTCGAAGTCAACTAGGTGAGACAAAAATTTGACCGCCGGTCTCCCCGTCGAGACAAAATCCATCGAGCGGGGTCGGCCGCGATCTGCCCGGCCATGGTCCTACCCATCCGTGGGATCGGAAATGCCATGTCGGGCACGTAACTCCTCCATCACAGTCCGCAGCAAGTCTTGTTTTTGGCTTTCGTCCAAGCCCTTGTTCTTTAGTGCTGCCAGCTGCGAGGGGTGTCGCCTCTCCGATTCAGTTCGTTTGTGGTTCTCGATCAACTCCTTCAGCAAGGGAACAGGATCGCTCATGCCCGCTAGCCGCGGGGATTGGTCCAACTCGACCAGAAGACTCTTCATGTCCGCCTGGTCGAACTCCAACATCAACCGGTCGAAATCCGCCAACGTCCCCTCGTCGGCCAACCGGCAACTTGTCTCGTAAATCCGCCGTAGCGGTTCCTCGGTGATTTGTTCGGGCGAAAATTCCGTCCGGGCCTCGGCCAACAACGCCGGAAACGTCACCAGCAACTCCAGAAGCTCGCACTCGGTCGGTGCCCGCTGATGAAGGTCCTCGATACGCACGGGCCGTTCGTCCGGCGACGGATCGCCCGGCGAAACATAGACCGGCTTGCGCTGCTGGCGGCGGAGTTCGGTTAATCGGGTTCGAATGTCCAACTCGGGCACCGCGAAACGCGTCGCCAAGCGGCTGAGGATTTTCTCCTCGCGAAAACGTCGCAACCCCGTCGGGCGCGGCGCCTTCGCCAACAACGATACCATCCGGTCCAACGCCTGGCTCGCCCCGTGCACGTCGCCTGCCAGATCAACGCCCTGGGTGACCGTCTGGAACGCATGTTCCACCGCGTCGACCGTCGAGTGGTTCAGTAAATCGCGAAACGCCTCCGCGCCGTGTTTTTCGAGGAAATCGCACGGGTCGCTCGACTCGGGCAGGGTGAGGATCCGCAGGTCGACGTCCTGGGCCACGAACAGTTCGAGCACCTCGGCCGCTCGCTTCTGGCCCGCCTCGTCCCCGTCCAACACCAACACGACCCGATCCGCGAACCGCTTCAAAATCTGAACGTGCCGCGGGCCCAACGCCGTGCCCAACACGGCCACCGCGTTGTCGAAGCCGTGTTGATGGGCCATGATCACGTCGGTGTAACCTTCCATGACCAGGGCAAACTTGTCTTTCGCGCGGCGTATCGATTCCTTCGCCAACTCCAGCCCGTAAAGCAGGTTGCTCTTTGTGAACAGCGGCGTCTCGGGCGAGTTGACGTACTTGGCCGGGCTGGTGGCCGAGCTGGTTTCGGGCAACACGCGGCCGCCGAAACCCACCGGGCGACCCTGGGCGTCGCGGATTGAAAACAGCAACCGGCCCTGAAATCGTTCGTAGTGGCTCCCGTCGCCGCGCGGCACCAAAAGACCGATCGCTTCGAGCACCTGCCGCGGCGCGGTCCCGCCTTCGGCCTGGCGGAGAATCCAACCGGACGCGTCCGGCGCGAAACCGAGATGAAATCGTTCGAGGCTTTCGGCCGTGATTCCGCGTTGTTTCAGATACTGGCGAGCCGGCTCGGCCTCGGCTCTGTCGACGAGACATCGGTGATACTGCCCTTCGGCCCAGGCCATCGCGCGCAAGAGCGTCTTCTTGTCGCGGGCCGGCGCCTCGGGCGAGTCGGCCGGGCCGGCCTGGGGACGTTGTCGCGGCTGCAGTTCGATGCCTGCCCGTTCGGCCAGCATCTCCAGCGCCTCGCGGAACTCGACGTTCTCCATCTTCATGACGAAGCTGAAGACGTCGCCGCCGATGTCGCAGACCCAACACTTGAAGCTCTGGCGCTCGGGGTTGACCTGCAAGCTGGGCCGCGAGTCGTCGTGCCAGGGGCACAGCGCGACGTAGCCGCGCCCCTGCCGGCGCAAGGCAACGTAACCGCCCAC
>JAFGIR010000171.1 GCA_016929515.1 Pirellulales bacterium
GGACGTTGTCGAGTTTGTCGGCGGCCGTCACGAGCCGCGCGGAAGGCGTCAACCGCGGCAGACTCGCGACGAAGGCTTCCTTGCGCCGGCGCCACGGTGGCTTGGGGTTCTGGTCCGTGTCGCTGCACTGGTCGACGATTTGAACCACGGCCTGGCCGAAACGGCGGCGGATCGTCTCGCGGGCCTCGGCGCCGCCTTGGTCCTCGATCGCGTCGTGCAGCAGCGCGGCGATCGTCTCGTCTTCGTTGCCGTCGTTTTCAAGAACGATTCCGGCGACGCGGAGCAGGTGGGCCACGTAGGGCGCGCTGGAAAGTTTTCGCCGTTGCCGGCCGTGCCATTGGCAGGCCAGTCGCAGGGCTTCGGGACAACGATCGGAGAGATTCACGGCCGCGGCGTTCCTTGGAAAATGGCTTCGGCCGGCAGGACGAAGATTTTGCCGTCGCCCTGGCGGCCCGTCCGGGCGTTGTCGACGATCAGCCGCACCACCTCTTCGACGCGTGGGTCGTCGACCCAGAGGGTAATTTCGACCTTGGGCAGATAGGCCATCGAATATTCGCTGCCGCGATATTCGTCGAGATAGCTTTTCTGACGACCCCAGCCCTTCACCTCGCGGACTTCGCACTCCTCGATCGGCGCGAGCTTCAGGGCGTCGAGCACCCGCTCGACCCGATACGGCTTGACGATGGCGACGATTTGTCTCACTTGGGGGGCCTATTCGTCTTCGTAGTCCGTGTGCTCCTCGAACCAGTCTAGCCCAGAAGTCTCGTCGGGGGAAGGCACGTGGCGGCCGAGCAACATGCCGATTTCGCGTCCGCCGAGCGCCCAGTAGACCCCGACGTACACGCCCGCACAGGCGACCAGGGGCACGACGACTCGAATCAACTCACTTCCCAACGACGCACGTTGGGTCAAGAGGTCGAGCAGCCCGTACCCGACGGCGGCCATCGCCGCGGTGGCGAGGACCGTCTGGACGAGTGTTTTCCGCAGCCCGTGCCATTCCAAACGCGACTTGCGTCGCGAGAAGATGACCAGCAGCGCGCCGACCTGGACGGCGGCGCTGGCGGCGGTGGCGACGGCCAGGCCGCGTTCGGCCAACGGCCAGACGAGCGTGAGGTTCATCGCGAGATTCAGCCCGACGGCGACCAACCCGACGCGAACCGGGGTCACGCGATCACCCAGCGCGTAGAAGCCGCGGACGATGACCGGCAACGCGCAGTAGGCCCAAACGCCGGCCGCGTAGCAGGTGATCATGGCGGCCGCGCGGACCGTGTCGTCGGGTCCGAATTGGCCGTGCTCGAAGACCAGCCGGACCAGCGGCTTGCCGAGCAGCATGAGGCCGACCCCGGCCGGCACGCCCAGGCACAGAATCAGCCGCAGCCCGAGGGTCAAGTCGGCGCCGAGCGCTCGGTGGCGTCCGTGGGCAGCGTGGCGGCTTAGCAAAGGAAAGATGGCGGTGGCCACGGCCAGCCCGAGGATTCCCAACGGAAACTGATAGAGCCGCTCGCCGTAGTAAATGGCCGCGGCGGCGCCTTGGTGCATGGGATAGTCGACCGCGCCGCCAAGCCAGGCGATTCGCGTCGGCCCGTCGGGCGCGGCCGAGAGCGTCCAGGCGATGAGGCTGTCCATCAGCGTGTTGACCTGCGTGACGGCCAGCCCTAGGACCATGGGCCCCATCGCGCGAACCACTTCGGCCAGGGCATCGCGTCCGGCGACCCAATTGAAGTCGAAGCGAAATCCGAGCCGGAACAGTGTGATAGTCTGCACTCCCAATTGAAGCACGCCGGCCACCAGCACGCAGACGGCCAGGACATAGGCTTGGGCCGCCTGGTCGGGCGCGAAGTAGGGCGCGACGCACCAGGCACCGACGAGCCAGCAAAGGTTCAACAACGTCGGCGCCAAGGCCGGCACGCTGAAATGGCCCAACGCGTTGAGCGTGGCGGCCACCTGGGCGGCCAGACAGATGAACACGGCATAGGGCAGCATCGTCGCCGTCAGACCCAACAGAAGTCCCAGGTTCGGCACGTCGCCCCAGACAAGCCAAACAAGCCCGCAGACGGCCTCGCCCAACAGAAGCAACGCCACGAGCAGCAGGGCCAGGCAACTCAACAGCACGCTGGCCAATTGCCACGCGCGGCGGCGGTCGTGCTCCAGCAGCCGGGTAACGACCGGCAGATAGCTGGCCGCCAGGGCGCCTTCGGCAAAAAGCCGCCGAAACAGGTTGGGAATCCGCAGGGCAATGACGAACGCATCCATCACCCCCCCACCGGATAGCCCCAGCAGGGCCGCCGTGGCCATGTCGCGGACCATGCCCAGCAGCCGGCTGATCAGCGTTCCCAGACTGGTAACGCGAATCGCGGCCAAAAACGGATGTCGTTGGGCGTGGCTCATGAGCCAAATCGTATTACGCCGAGCCGGCCGTGGGAAGAGAAGAAGGGCCCTTTTCCGGACCTGACAAAGCCGCAGAATTTGACCATAATGGGCCGCTGGACTATCTGTCACTTCTGGGAGACCCTCATGGTAGAGCGATCGAGTTATCAGCAGCGGGCCATCAAAAACTACTACGACAACCGTGACGCCATCATGGTGCAACGGCTGGGTGAGTTGCTGACCGATCTGTATCTGGCCGAGGGAAAGGCTCGGGCACGCATCTGGCAGCGCGCGGCCGGCGCGCTCGAAAAACTCAAAGTCCCCGACGACCAGATCGCGCGAATCGTCGGCAGCGACAACCCGACGCTGCTGGCCAATCTCTATCAGCAGATGCTGAAAAAGAAGTAGCCCGGCCGGCCGGCAACGCTGCAAACATCGTGATCAGAAGAATTGAACTGCGACCAGACGGAACCGAGACTACGCAAACCGAGCCGCGACCGTAAGGGAGCCGTCTGATGACTTTCCGCAAGGACGGGTTTCCGCCTGGCACAACAGTAGCCAATCGCATCTTGCTCGCGAAGCGCAGGGGTCGTTGTGATCTGGTGAAGATACCTTGAAGACCGCTCCCTGACGGTCGCGGCTCGGTTTTCGGCGGCGACCTTAGCGATTGCGTTGGCATTAGCTGTCGTGCCAGAGTGCTCGCTTGTTAAAGTCTATCGCCTTTATCGATTGCGCATTCTTGGTTCCGGCGCTGCGTTCGCGCGATCGGGTGGATGGGGCTAATTGCGGAACCAACGGCCCACAAAAAAGTCTCGCGCCGGGCCCGTTTCACCAATAGCCTGCCCAGACCGGAGGTCGATGGTTATTGATGGCTGCATGGTCCACGAGCGGTCGGCTATTGCCCTGTGCCCCGAAGCCGGGCTCGCGTCGGTCGCCCTGCGTTCATGGACCTTGCGGCGGTCAAGGATCACAGAACAATCCACTCGGCTAAGTAGCAGATAGCGGAAAGGAGTCCGGGCGATGAAGACGTTTCGTTTCTTGGCAATACTCTTGCTCATTTCGTTTTGGGCCACGACGGCTACGGCCCAATACTCGCTTTATGGCGCTCCCGACGTCCTGCGGTTGCCTCCGACCCAAACCAGCGTGATGCAACCGGCGTATCAGGCACCCCAATCGGGACCTGTCGCTTCGCCGACCTATCCGGTTTATGGCGGGGCGGCCGTGCCGGTCGACCGGAAGCGGCCCGTGCTGGCGGAAGATCCCATTCCCGAGTTGGACCCGGGCACGCCGGCCGTGAGGAAACCCAACCTCCTGACGAAAATGATGGCCGAAAGCAGCGGCTGTGGGCCGGTGGCCGACGCGACGTGCGCGCCGGCCGATTGCGACGCCTCGTGCGGGCCGGTCGATTGCGAGCCCGCCTGCTGCAGCCCTTGGTTTGCGGCGGCCGGCTGGATCACGATGGGCCGCGACAAGGCGAATCGCGTCTGGACGAGCTACAACACGGCCGATTTGTCCGACCAACTGACGAACACGGGCGACATCGAGATGGATTGGGGCAACGGCGGCGAAATCCGTTTCGGGCGGCGCTTCTGCGGGTGCTGTGGTCAGAATTGGGCCTTGGAGGCCGTCTACTGGACCATGAACCCGGTGCATGGATTCCTGAGCACGACCAATCCCAACCTCGTCAGCACGCCGTTGGCCGTCGACTACATCAACTTCGGCGCGCCTCCGGTCTCCGGCATCTACTACTTCGACAGCGCCTTGGAACACCGGCTCTGGCGCCGCAACGAAGTTCACAATATCGAACTCAATTTGCTCAGCGGCGACTTCATGGCACGCCACATGGACTCGTGGAACGTTCAATGGGCCATGGGCGTCCGTTACTTCCGTTTCGCCGAGGATCTGAAATTTGGTTCGCTCAAGACGGGCACCTGGGGAGGAAGCGGCGGCACCGAGGAAGCCTATATCGACGACTCGGTTAAGAACAATCTGGTCGGCTTCCAGTTGGGCTTCGACGCCCGAAGCAACCGTTGGCACAACCTTCAGTTGTACGTCGCGCCGAAAATCGGCGTCTACAACAACCACATTGAAAACACATTTTCGATCTATCGGGGCGACGGCTTGTACGCCACGCCGGACGGCGGCGGCAGCTATCCGGTCCACGCCACCGACAACGTGTTCTCCGTGCTCACCGAAGTCGACCTGGGACTTTATTGGCACGTCACCGAAAACTGGTCGGCCAAAGTCGGCTATCGCCTGGTGGCCGCCACCAACATGGGATTGGCCGACGACCAAATTCCGTTTTACGTCAACGATGTCCCTGAAATTCAACATATCAAGTACAACGGCGACCTGCTCTTGCACGGAGCCTACGTCGGCGTGACGTACAACTACTGATCGACGCCGCGCGTCTCCAAGGAGACCGACCAAGTAAGCGAGGGCGACGCATGCTCCGGCACGCGTCGCCCTCGTTGTATTTTCCGTCGTACTTCGGCCCTATGCGATGATGCTCGTGATTGCCTGGAATTGGGCGTCGGAGCGGATCGGGTCGAAGTCGGGCTCGCCGTCGACCTGGTCGCGATAGTCGGGGTCCAGTAAGAGCGCCTCGGCCAGATGGACCAGCGCGCGGGTCTTCTCGCCCGCCAGGCTCAAATAGCAGGCCAAGTTGTAGTGGGTAATGGCCTCGTCGGGTTCGATCACGACGGCCTTTTCCATCGCCCCGACCGCTCGGTCGATTCGTCCCAGCCGCTTGTAGCACCATCCCAGCGCGAGCCAAACGTGGAGATTGCTCGGCGCGATCTCGGCAGCGCGCCGCAGCGGCACGAGGGCCTCCCGGTAGCGGCCGAGTTCCTTGAACGCCTCGCCCTGCAGATGAAACGCGTGGCTGTTGAAGTTGTCCGACTCGCCCAGCCGGTCGAGCACGTCGAGCGCGTGCCGCGGCATCCCGAGTTCGAGATAGCCCTCGGCCTCGGCTTGGATGCGACGCAGACGAATTCGATTGGGTGAAGCCACGATTGACGAACGCTCCATGTAGGATTCATCTCACGCAAATCATGCTCATCCCGACCCCCAATTCTATTGTAGTCGCCGGCACGTTTTTCCCAAGCATTTTGTGCCGTCGCGCCCCAAGTCGTGACGAATTCGCCAGATAAGGAACGCATACAACGCCTATGCCGGGTTGGGCCAACCGTCTTCCGTCGCGCGTGCCCCGCCGGTTATAATGACTAAACCGAGGGGTGGGTGTAATGGCGATTGCATCGGTGCATGTTTTCCGCGCCGGGGCACGCTCTTTTCTCGCGCGGCAACACGGTTCAGGGGAGTCCGGATCATGCAAGAGAGTTCCACCGTCGTTCGGCCACCGGCCCGTCGCTGGCGTCGCCTGGGCCTGTTGATCTTGCTGGGCCTGGTTCTGATCCTCGCCGTTTTGGCCTATCGCCACTTCCGATTTGCCCGTCCGGTGGGTCGGGGACCGGCCGGCCCGCCGGTCGACGAGGCGTCCTTCGCCAAAAATTGGACCGCGCGAAAAGTCCTTCTGCTGGGCGTGGGCGACAGCGTGACGGCCGGGTTTGGCGTTGCGCGCGACCATGGCTACGTCGCGCGCCTGGCCGACAACCCCAGGGACGAGTGGCCCGACATGCAGGGGCGTTGCCTCCGCCGGGTTTTGCCCAACTTGTCGGTGCGAAACGAAGCGGTGCCGGGCAGCACGTCGCTCGACCACGTCAAAATCATCCGCGAGCGGTTCGAGAAACAAGACGCGGACACTCTGGGGCTCGTGGTCATGACGACCGGCGGCAACGATTTGATCCACGATTACGGTCGCCGACCGCCGCGCGAAGGGGCCATGTATGGAGCCACGCTCGAGGAGGCGCGGCCTTGGGTCGAGGCCTTCGAACGCCGGCTCGACGAAATGCTCGATCTGTTGGATGATCGCTTCCCCGGCGGTTGCCACGTCTTCTTGGCCGATATCTACGACCCGAGCGACGGCGTGGGCGATCCGCCGAGCGCCGGGCTGCCCCCGTGGAAGGACTGCCTGGCCGTGGTCGGCGCGTACAACGAGGTGATTCATCGCGCGGCGGACGCGCGGCCGAACGTCCACCTCGTGCCGATGCATGACGCGTTTCTCGGTCACGGGGTTCACTGCGCGCAGCCTTGGCGCGAACACTATCGGCGCGACGACCCAACCTATTGGTACGGCTGGAATCTCGAAGATCCGAACGACCGGGGCTACGACGCAATCCGCCGTTTGTTCCTGATCGAGATAGCCCGGCTCGGGCCCTCGCTCGACTAGGCCGCGTCGCCGGCCGACGAGACGCTTCGCCGGCCCGGATTTTTCACCAAGAGACACGGAGGCACTGAGACGATTAGATCCGAAGCGTTCGTGGAAGGCATCTCCCAGCACACCCTGTCACGGGATACGAGTTCTGAAACGTTTGTCTCAAGAGTTTT
Source organism: Pirellulales bacterium (assembly GCA_016929515.1). Classification (GTDB taxonomy): domain Bacteria; phylum Planctomycetota; class Planctomycetia; order Pirellulales; family Thermoguttaceae; genus UBA11386. The sequence continues at coordinate 6,814 of JAFGIR010000171.1, forward strand.
CTCCGCGTTTTGTGGTGAATGGTTTGGTGAAAAATACGGTTTCCCGTTTCCTGTTTTCTAGAGGGGTGGCCAAAAACTTGTCTTGCTTTTTTCCTCCCGATGAGGTTATGCTCATGGGCGTGCGGCGCGTGCGGTCGCGGGAGCCGGCACCGAGGTTTTCTCCGGCTTTTCGCGAAACCTGGTGACCCACGGACGGTTTCACTTGTAGATGGCTGACCGTTGCTGACCGCTTCCTTCGAGCGGCGCGGTTTACAGAAGATCTTGGAGACGTTTTTAGCTGTTAACGAATGACTGAATAACAGGGCGGGTATCCGCGGAGCCTGAGTTCGCTCGGGTATTGCAAAGAGCCCGCCGGTGAAGACACGTGTCTTCGCCGGCGGGCTCTTTTTTTTTCACCACGGCGCAGAACGCGTGGCGTGGGAGGGTTCGATGATCGCGTCCACGGTAATCGATCACATTCGGGAATTGTTGGCCGAAGGGCAGCTCAGCCAACGCAAGATCGCCCAACAACTGGGCCTCAGTCGGGGAACGGTCGCCAACGTGGCCCACGGCCGGCGGCCCGACCGCGGCGCAATCCGCCGCAAGCGAAAAAACCCCCCGGAACCGTTCACGCGAGGGCACGTGGCGCGCTGTCCGGAGTGCGGCGCCATGGTCCACATGCCTTGTTTCGCGTGCCGGACGCGCCGCGAATGTGCCGGGCGTCCGCAGCGCGGAAACGACGGCCGGCTCGACGGCCCATTCGGCTTGGATCTCCATGGCGACGTGCTGGCTCGCTACGAAGGCGTCCACCGGCGGCGGATGGAAAAGGGCGAACCGTTTGTTGAGGTCGAGGTGGACCCGCGCGACGCACCGGCGTCGCAATATGACGACTGGGAGGACTGGACATGAAAACACCGTCGGACGAGCGACTGTGCGTTTCCTACGCCGAAGCGCGCGAGCAAATCGCCGACAGCGACCTGCTGCTATTCCGCCGGCGTGGACTGATTTCGATCGCCGGACGCGGCCAACACTGCCACGCCGCCAAGGCTGCCTGGTGGGACGACGATTTGTTCTGCCTCGAATTCGTCGCGTTGCGAGGCGGCCGGGCCGTGTTGCTCTCGCGGCTGGTCGAGCGCTGGCCCGGGCGGATCGACGTGTTCGAAACCAATCCGGAAAACCGCTGGCCCAACTACGACCGCCGGGCGGCTGCCCGCTACATGCGACGGCTGACCGGCTTGGACTACGGTTGGGCCAACTTGTTCTCCGTCGCGCTGTTCCACGCGCCGCTGGTGCGGTGGTTTCAGGTGCCGGCCGCGTCGGGCAACGGGTCGGGCCGGCCGCCGTTTTGTTCCCAGGCCGCGGCGCTGTCCGATCGGCTGGGGGGCGGCATCGATCCGGTGCCCCACCTGGCCGATCGGCTGACCGAACCGGCCGACTTGGCCCGGTCGCCTTTTTACCGTTATCGCTTCACGTTGATGCCATGAAAGTCTGGACGTGCCGCCTCTGTGGATGTGAGTACACGACCTACGGTCTGCCGACCGACTCGACGGTGCGATGCGACGAGTGCCGGCAGAGGCCGTGGCCGCGAGGCAAACGCATCGAGCCGACCGAGCCGTCGGTGGAACTCGCCCGGCTGGCCACGGAAGAACCCCACGACGTTTACGACAAGGGCACTTTTCGCAACCGGTTGTTTTTTTAGGAGAAGACCATGAGACGTTTATTTTGCTGCCTGATGCTTTCGATGGTCGGACTGATCGCCGGGGTGACATCGGCCGCCGGCCAGTGCGGGTGCGAAAACGGAACGTGCACCGTCATGCCCGAGCGAGTTCACCCTTCACCCTTCGCCCTTCACCCTTCGTCCCCCACGCTTCCTTCGCCAGCCTGGCGATATGCAGCACCGCGGGGCCATTACCGAAGCGTCGTGCGCGTCCAGACGGTTGATCGCGACGGCTCGCGGTCGTTCGGCTCGGGCGTGGCAGTCCGCTGGGGCAACCGCCTGGTCGTCCTGACCGCGCGGCACGTCGTTCGCGATGCCAAGGAAGTCTGGGTTCGTGGTCACCAAGGCTACCGCGCGGCCCGGGTGTTGCGTACCGACGCCACGTGGGACGTGGCCGCGCTGGCAACCGGCACGACTGACGGTTTCGAGCCGGCCGAAATCGCGTGGCGCGCCACCGGCCACCCCAGGGCGGGCGACCGGCTCGAATCGTGCGGGTTCGGCGCCGACGGCCGGCTGGCCGTCAACGGCGGACGGTTCCTCGGCTATCGCTCGACGTTGCACGGCAGCCGCGCGGCCGATTGGCTCGTGCTCTCGGGCCGCGCGCGCCAAGGCGACTCGGGTGGGCCCGTTTTCAATGCGGCCGGCCAACTCGTCGGCGTGCTCTGGGGCACCGACGGCTCGGAAGTCATCGCCACGCAATGCGGCCGGCTTCACGTCTTTCTCCGCCAGGCGGTCGGCGAGATCGAAGAAGAAAGTGTGAAGGGTCAAGTGAGAAAGGCAAATCCCGCGGTCGACGAGCCGCGATTGGTTGCGGTGAATCGTTCGCAGCCGACCGGCTTGGGAACACGCAGGCCGTGGTTGCCGCTTTGCCCTTCGCGGCGACCGGCGCCGGAACCTCGTGGGCCGCAGGTGATCGTTCAATCGAGCCCGGCGCTGGAGAGTATCGACCGGAAGATGGACATCGTCATCCGCAACACGACGCCGGCGGCCGAGCGGCCCGAGGCCAGCCCGTCGTCGACCGTTCAACCGGTCGTCGTGTTGCTGGTCGTCGCCGGCGCGGTAGCACTCGGTTTCGTAGTCTATTTTGCAACCCAACGAAAAGACTAAGCGAAGAAAACATAGCCCCAATTCCCGAAATCCCAAGAAAGAGAGACCCATCATGCAAGATCTTCCCCCGCTCGTCCAATACATGATTCTCGGCCTGGTGGCCCTGGTGGCGACCGTTGTCGTGCTGTGGCTTTACAATCGGCGCGAACAGCGGCGCCGGCACGCGCTGGAACTGGCCCGGCTGATGAATCAGTGGGGCATGAGTTGGTTCGCCGAAGCGTATGAGTGCTATGCGGTGGGCGACTACAGCGGCCTGGCGTGGAAAATCAAAGAGGTCATTTCGGCCGTTCGGACCGACGAGGCGATGGTCGCCAAACTCTGGGACGTGGCCACGAAAGTCACCACCTACGTGGCGGCAAACGATCAGACCAAGGCCGACGAACTTCGCAAGATTCTCGGCCGAGAATCGGCCAAGGTGATCGGATGAGCGTTCACGAGTGGAGCATCGTCGTGGGATTGCTCGGCTCGGGCTGCCTGGCCGTCGGCCCGTGGATGTTCATGGTCCACGCCAAGCTGGCCGTGCTGGCGAGCCAGGTGGCCACGTTGTGCGAAAAGATCGATCGGGCAGCCGTCGCGCAAGAGAAACTCTGGTCGGTCCACTCGCAGCATTCGGTCAAGCTCGAAACCCACGACGTGCAAATTTCGCAAATCAACGAAAGGCTTCGCGACCTTTTGAATTAGTGATGCAGCCTGTCATTCTGAGCGCAGCGAGAAATGCCCGAACCAAGTCATCCTGAGCGTAGCGAAGGATCTCTTCGGGGCAACCGAGATTCTTCGCTACGCTCAGAATGACAGGCGCAAGACTACTGAAAATGAATAAGGAGGCGGAACTCGTGCTGGTTCGTGATCGTATCAAGGGGCTTCGGCGCGTTCGGGCCGAGTTGCTCCGGCCCAACCCAAGAAACTGGCGGACCCACGGCGAGCACCAATGCAACGTGCTTCGCGGCGTGTTGGCCGAGATCGGCTATGCCAACGCGTTGCTGGCGCGCGAGTTGGCCGACGGCACGCTGGAGTTGATCGACGGCCATCTTCGGGCCGAGACGACGCCGGACGCCGAAGTGCCCGTGCTGGTGCTTGACGTGAGCGAGTCGGAGGCGGCCGCGCTGCTGGCCATGCTCGATCCGCTGGCGTCGTTGGCCGGAACCAACCGCGACGTGCTGGCCGGGTTGATCGAGCAGATCGAGACCGAGAGCCGGCCGGTGCGGCAGTTTGTCGACGAGCTTCTGGCCGACGTGCCCAAGCCGCCCGACCTGGGCCGCGGCCAATCGTGCAAAGCCGACATCAAGATCCCCGAGTTGTTTCAAGTGGTCGTCGAATGCGCCGACGAAACGCAACAGCGAACGCTGTTCGAACGGCTTCAGGCGGAAGGTTATACGTGCAGATTGTTGATGCTTTAAGAGGGGAGTTCGGGGTTTGGGATTTCGGGTTGCAACCGAGGACGCCGAAGCCCCGAAATCCCGAGCCCCCAAATCCCGCAATGCCATGCCCCACGTCGAAGTCGAAGTCAGTTGTCCGGTGTTCGATTCGTTTCGCGTGCGGCAGTTGGCCGGACTGTTCGACGTGCCGCTGGCGGAGCGTGCGGTCGAGCGGTTTGCCGTCGACATGCCCGAGTTGGGCGATTCGTGGGACATTGGGTTGATCGTCGGTCCCTCCGGCAGCGGGAAAAGCACGATCGCACGGCGGCTGTTCGGTGAGCGGCTCTATCGCCGCGACCCTTGGCCCGACGATCGCGCGGTGGTCGATTGCCTGGGCGAGTTGCCGATCAAGCAGATCACGGGCTTGCTGACGACGGTGGGCTTCAGTTCGCCGCCGAGTTGGGTCAAGCCCTATCACGTCCTGTCCGGCGGCGAGCAATTCCGCTGCGACTTGGCTCGAGCCTTGGCCCGAGCCGTTGTTGACAAAGACAAGCATCCTAATCCCGAAATCCCGAAACCCCCAAAACCCAAAATCCCCAACCTGGTCGTCTTCGATGAATTCACGAGCGTGGTCGATCGGACGGTGGCGCGGATCGGTTCGGCGGCGATTGCGAAGGGGATACGTTCGGGCCGGACGGCGTGCCGTCTGGTGGCCGTGACGTGCCACTACGACGTGGCCGAGTGGCTCGAACCCGATTGGGTGTTGGACATGGCCACGTCGACGTTCACACGGAGGTGTCTTCGGCGCCCTCCCCTCCGCCTGGAAGTCGTTCGCTGCCGGCGCGCGGCTTGGCGACGTTTTGCGCGTCATCACTATTTGAGCGGATCGCTCTGCAACGCGGCGCGGTGTTTCATGGCTCTTTGGGAAGGAGTGCCGGTGGCGTTTTGCGCGACGGTCAGCCTGATCGGGCAGTGCGGCCGATGGCGGATCACGCGGCTGGTCACGTTGCCCGACTTCCAGGGCATCGGCATCGGCATGAGGCTGGCCGAGGCGGTGGCCGGGCTGCACGTCGAGGAGGGTCATCGGGTGAACGTGACGGCGAGCCATCCGGCGCTGATTGCCCACTGCCGCCGCTCGCGCCGGTGGCGGGCCGTCGGCTATCGGAAGACGGGCTCGTGCCGCAGCGAACGGTTCATTCACAACTATCACGGCTCGGCGGGCCGGGCCGTCGTTTCGTTCGAGTACGTGGGGCAGGGGGGATGACGCCACTGTTATTGATGTTTGCATTGTTATTGAACGATTGTTCATAACCGAATGGTCTGCAGCCGGGCTCCCGTTGGTCGCCCTCCGTTCATCCCATGTGCAAGAGCCGATAGTCCACGAGTTACAGCCCCAAGCAAGCCTCGACCGTGAGGGAAGGTCTTCGGTGAAATTGCGAAGTGAAACGGCCTGCGAGCCGTCCGAGAATCTGTTAATGGCGTGCCCAATCGACGCGAATCGGTTGGTGGCGTTGGTCGCTTTGTTCAACGACGAGATGGTCCGGCTGCACGGTGGCGCGAGGCACCGGCTGGCCGGGCGCGACGGTTCGGGCGATTTGCTGGATTGGTCGGCGACTTTCTTGCGAAGTCATTTCTCGCTGCCCCCGTCGACGATGCACGTCTGGATGGCCAAGCAACTCGACCGGCTCGGGCGGAACCGCGGGACGAAGCTCAACGTGCTCGGGCCGCGCGGGGCTGCCAAATCGACGCTCGGCACGCTGGCCTATCCGCTCCGCGCCGCGCTCGACGGCGACGAACCGTACGTCTGGATCGTCTCCGACACGTACGATCAGGCACAAGCCCATCTCAAAAATCTCAAGAACGAACTGGTCGACAACGCGGCGTTGGCGGAGTCGTATCCGGGCGTTGTCGGCCGGGGACCCGTCTGGCGGCGCAACGCGATCGTGTTGCCCAACGGCGTGGCCGTCGAGGCTTATGGGACGGGCCAGCGGCTGCGCGGCCGGCGTCACCGGGCCCACCGGCCCACGCTGATCGTCTGTGACGACCTGCAAAACGACGGCCACATGCGTTCGGCGGCGGTGCGCGACCGCTCGCGGCAGTGGTTCCATGGGATGCTGCTGAAGGCCGGCACCTGCCGGACGAACGTCGTCAATCTGGCCACGGCCCTGCACCGCGACGCGCTGGCCATCGAGTTGTGCCGCACGGCCGGCTGGATCTCTCGCGTATTTCGGTCGATCGTCCGATGGCCGACCGACATGTCGCTGTGGCACCAGTGGGAAGCGATTTATGCCGACATCGAGCGAGAGAATCACGCGACCGCCGCCCGGCGATTCTACGAAACCCACCGCGAGGCGATGGACGCCGGGGCCGCGGTGCTCTGGCCCGAGCAAGAAGATCTCTACGCGTTGATGTGCATGCGCGTCGAGAGCGGCCGGGCGGCGTTCGAACGCGAGAAGCAGAATTCGCCGCTCGACCCGGAGCACTGCGAGTGGCCCGAATCGTACTTCGCCGACTCGATCTGGTTCGACCAGTGGCCGGACCATTTGCAGGTTAAGACGCTAGCGCTCGACCCGAGCAAGGGCGCCGACAGCCGCCACGGCGACTATTCGGCGCTGGTGGCGCTGGGCGTCGACCGATGGGGCGTGCTTTACGTCGAGGCCGATCTGGCGCGGCGCCCCGTCGCGCAAATCGTCGCCGACGGCGTGGCGCTCTACGCGCGGTTTCGGCCCGACGCGTTCGGAATCGAAGCCAACCAGTTTCAGGATCTGCTCGGCGCGCAGTTCGTGGCGGAATTCGCCCGGCAGGGCATCTTGGGCGCGACGCCCTGGTTGCTCGATAACCGGGTGAACAAGCGGGTGCGAATCCGGCGGCTGGGACCCTATCTGGCGTCGGGCCGAATGCGTTTCAAGCACGACTCGGCCTCGACACGCCTGTTGGTCGACCAGTTGCGCGATTTCCCGATCGGCGATCACGACGACGGACCCGACGCGACCGAAATGGCCGTCCGTCTGGCCGTCGAGGTGATGGGTGCCGAAACGACCGACGACGGCCTGGGCGACCGGCTGATCGTCGGATGACTTCCGTTGTACATCCCAAGAAAATGACGCAAGAAAAAGGAGACACGATCATGTCCAACCACGATTCCTCGACGCTGGCCGAGGCGTTCGACAATCTTTGGAGCCATTTCGTCGACCCGGCCGACGCGCTGGCCGACGACGACGGCACGGCCTGGCTCGCGCTGGGCAGGGGAAGCAGCGGCGGCGCGGCCCAGCCCCCGGCGGCCACCGAAACGCAACTCGACGCGATTCGCGCCGAGTGCCGGGCGCTGGCCGCGATCAACGAATTCGCCATCAACGGACACGAAAACCGCATTAGTTACGTCGTGGGGACGGGCCACGCCTATCGCGCGGTTGCCCGGCGCGGAACCGAGCCCAACGCCCCGCTGATTGCCCAGGTGCAGGCGGTGCTCGACGAGTTTGTGCGCGTCAATCGGTGGCATGCCCGGCAACAGGAGATTGTCCGCCGGCGCGATCGCGACGGCGAGGCGTTCTTGCGGCTCTTTCCGAGCGGCGACGGCGTCGCGCGGGTACGATTCGTCGAGCCGGACCAGGTGCGAACGCCGGCGGCCGAGGCGCACGACCCGGCCGCGACGTTCGGCATTCGCACCGCGCCGGAAGACGTCGAGCACGTGTTGGCCTACTGCATCGACGGGCGCTGGGTCGAGGCGGCCGACGTGCAGCACCGCAAGGCGAACGTCGACGCCAACGTCAAGCGAGGGCTGCCGCTGTTTTATCCGGTGCGGAAAAACCTGCGCCGCGCCGAGAAGCTTTTGCGCAACATGAGCATCGTGGCCGAGATCCAATCGGCCATCGCCCTGATCCGAAAACACAAAAGCGGCACGCAGTCGAGCGTGCAGCGATTCGTCGAAGGCCAGGCCGACGGAAACGTGCCGAGCGCGACGACGGGCCGGACAACGCCCATCCGACGCTACGCGCCCGGCACGATTCTCGACGCGTTCGCCGGCACGGAATATGAGTTTCCGACCGTCGGTCTCGACGTGAGCCGCTACGTGGCCGTGCTCGCGGCCGAGCTCCGCGCGATCGCCAGCCGGCTCGTCATGCCCGAGTTCATGCTCACCAGCGACGCGAGCAACGCGAACTACGCGTCGACGATGGTCGCCGAGGGCCCGGCCGTGCGGATGTTCCAACGGTTGCAGCACGAGATGCTCGAAGACGACCGGGAATTGCTTGGCCGGGTAATGGACCACGCGGCCCACGCCGGCCGGCTGCCCGAGGATGCCATGGACCGCGTCAAGATCCAGGGGATTCCGCCGTCGCTTGCGGTTCGCGATCGATTGAAAGAAACGCGGGCGGACGAGATTCTGCTGCGGTGCGGCGCGTTGTCGCGCGAGACGATGGCGCTGCGCCACGGGTTGGATCCGGAGCAGGAGCGGGTGTTGATCGGTCGGAAGGAGACGGCGGGAGCCTCGGACGAATAGCGGAAACAAGGCGAACAGCCCGTTGAGAAAGTGGGATTTCACGCATTTGGGTGCCACTGCTGGCTTGTCCAGCAGTGTTCTTCCCGGGTAGTCTGCCGGGTGCCTGGGAATGATCGCAGCGAAGGCCCAGTTTGTGGCCATCTGGGCCAGTGTTGCGCTATGGCCAAGGCACCCTCACGGTGGTCTTGAAGTGTCCTCTACCCCCCTGCATTTCAGTGGAATTCGTGGTAGCATGGTAGGAGGTCCCACCCTGGCGTCCTTCCCCGGGACGGCGGACGATTACCCCACAGCTACCCCACAGCGTTTCTCGCCGAAAAGGAAAGAACCATGCGAAACTTGTTCGCCTTGTTGGTTTGTTTTGTTGTCGCGAATGGTGGTTTCGGTCAACATGCCCTCGGCGCCGAGCCGGCCGAACCGAAGAAGCCGCCTGTCGAGACGGGCAAGTTTGTCAAGGTCTACGACCCGAACGTCGGCGAAAGCAAGGACGAGGCGTGGTACATCAACGACCACGGTTTCGCCTACGGTTCCGACGGCCAATGGCACCTGTACGGCATCACCGGCTTCATCGCTCCCAAGGGGCGGGTTCATCCGACCAAGGAGCGGCTCTTTGCCCATGCCACGGCCAAGACGCTCATGCAGCAGCCGTGGGAAAAGCGGCCTCACGCCCTGACCTACGCGCCCGAGGCTCCCTGGCGCGAGCGCCATCTCTGGGCGCCGTGCATCGTCGAGCACGACGGGACGTACTACATGTTCTACTGCGCGGGCGACGAGGACAACACAAAGTACAAGATCCACCTGGCCACGTCCAAGGACATGAACGCGTGGACCCGCCACCCGGCCAACCCCATGATCGTCGACGGTTTCGACGCCCGCGACCCATTCGTGACGCGGTTGGGCGACAAGTGGGTCATGTACTACACGGCCACGACGGAGCCGGCCGAAGGGAATCACTGCATCGTCTACGTCACGAGCGACGATCTAATCCACTGGCGCGACCGCCGCATTGCGTTTGTCGACCCGAGCAAGGGCAAATGGGGTGGGCCGTGCGAGTCGCCGCAGATGGTCCAGCGAGGCGACCGCTACTATCTCATGCTCGGCCCGCGCAACGGCAACCGCATCGAGTACGTGGGCACGGACGTGTATGTGAGCCGCGATCCGTTCCACTGGAAGATCGAGGACCGCGTGGCCCACTTGCGCGCGCACGCGCCCGAGGTGCTCCGCGATATCGACGGTCGTTGGTATATCAGCGACTGCGGGTGGGGCCGCCGCGGCGTCTTCATCGCCCCGCTCATCTGGAACGACGGCCTGGAGGACCCGGAAACGAACATCGCGGTGCCCAAGGCGAAGTGACCGCCGCATTATTGGCCGAGCGTGATGCCGAGCCGGTGGAGGAAGACGATCAGGCCGACGATGGCCGCGCCGATCGAGACCAGCAGGACGGCCGCGCTGCCGATGTCCAGTGCCTCGCCGACGTGCGGATCGGTTTCGTCGGTGATGGCCCGGGCCATCGATTCCATTCCGCTGTTGAACATTTCGGCGGCCAGGACGGCGAAGATGCAGAGGACCAGGAGGCACCACTCGGTGTGGTTCATTTGGAGCATGGCGGCGGCCACGACGACGACCGCCGCGATGAAGAAATGGGCGAAGAAGCTGCTCTGTCCACGGACGCCGCATTTCAGTCCGTGAAACGCGTCGAGGAATTTCTCATTCCAGGTTCGCTCCGGCCGGAGGTGCGAGGGATCGGACATGGGCACGGTTACTCCAATCCGTGGACGCCGGCGACGGGGATGGACACGCCGCCGGCGTGGCTCAGCCGCATCTTCGGCAGGAAACGCGGCTCGACCGAGATCAAGACGCCGACGTTGCCGCGGCTCGCGTCGACGTTGAATCCAGCGCCGACCAGCAACGATTCGCCGATGCGTATGATACTGAGCCGTTGGCCGATGTTCCGGTTGTTGCGCAGGTCGACCGACGTGCCGAACGACGAGACCCATTTGGGGCTCATCCAGTAGTTGTAGGAAAACGAGAGGATGTGGCTGCGGACCGGTGCCTGAATTAGCCGCATGCCCATGTAGAAGTTGCCTCGTGGCGGCCGGGCCAGGAAGCCGCCGATGGTGATGGTCTGCTGGGCATCGTCGAAGAAATCGAAGATGCCCTCGGAAACCACGGTGAGCCGGTCGCCGACGTGCCAGCGGAAATCGTAGTCGGCCAACCCCAGCGCCTCGCCGAAGTTGTCGCGTTCTTCGTTGGGGAACCAGACGGCGTTGGCGTCGAGAACGACCCAATCGATGATTTTGCGGCGGTCGGGCCGGCCGCGTTTGGTCTGCCAGCGCTGGCGCATGCCGAGTCGCATGGCCATCAGGTCGTCGACGACCTCGGCGCTGGGCGAGGTCACCCAGCTAGCCAGCCCGCTGCGAATCGCGTAGCTCCGAGGATCGAATCGATAAGGGATTTGCGGCGTGCCGTAGCTCAGCGCGGCCATGCGGCGTCGGAAGTACTCGATCGAATCGTCGTCCAAGGCGTCGTAGAGCGGCAGCACGTCGAGATCGCGATTCGCTTCGGCGAAGGAGAATTCGGCGTCGAAGACGATCTTGTGGGCCAGGCCGTGGACGTTGAAGAGTTCGTTTTCAATGGCCGGGTTGATCCGCCAAATCGGCACGCTTGCCCGGATGCCCGCCTGATAGTAGACCCGCTGCAGGTCGTCGCCCGAGAGATCCTCTCCCCAATGAGCCAATTGACCCAACGCGTAGGGGACCGTTTTGACAGGGCCGAACTGGAAGGGCCATTCGATTTCCTGCGTCGTCACCAGCCGCTCGCCCTTGGTCGACCCGTTCTCCTCCCAAGGCAGGTAGGTGAACGTGGCCTGCTGGTCCGGGTCTTCGGGATAGCTCAGGATACGAAAGCGGGCGTAGCCGATATTCGAGTGTTCGTGCCAGGTGAAGGCGTCGTTGAACAGGGATTGGCCGAGTTGGTAGTGGTCGGCCCGCGGATACCATTCGGTCTGGGTAAAGAACCCGTTGATTCGCGTATCGGTCGTGATGCTGAAGGTAACGTTGTCGACGGCCCGTCGCAGTTCCAGGCCCGTGTTCTCGTCCTTCAGGTCGTCCCACTCGCGTTCGTAGTATTGATCGAGGAAATTGCGATCGCTGATCCAACCGAGTTCGGTCGAGATGCGCCAGTCGTAGGGGAGCATCTGGCGATGTTGCGAGAAGAGCCGATAGCGGTATTTCTTTTCGGGCGTCAAGTCGCGCTGGCCCCAGCCGAGGTTGTCGTGGCCGTGGTCTTGGATGCCCCAATAGTCGAGCAGTCCAACCGTCCGGCCGGGAAGCGTGAGGAAGCCCTCGCGATCGTAGAGGTAGGTGGTCCCGTGGCCCAGCCCTCGCTCGCTCAAGTAGTCGAGGCTCAGATCCCAATCGGTGCCGGCCGGGCGGTGTTGGACGCCGAACAGTTGGTAGGCGTCCCAATTGGTCAGGACTTGCGTGCCGAAGATGTCGTCCTTCCTGGCCCGGATACGGCGAATGTAAAGCGACGGATCCTGCAGGTCGGCGGCGAAGAAGGGCCAGTAGAACACGGGCACGTCACCCAAGAACAGAAAAGCGTTGTGCCCGGTCGCCAGCCGTTGATGGTCGATGGCCGGTTGGCCCGTCTCGGCGTCGATCAACGGGGTTTGAGTGAACGGGTTGACCAGCGGGCGTTGGATGTCTTCGAACGCAATGTCGCCGACCTGCATCCGGTAGCCGGGCTTGCCGAGCCGGCTGGAGGTCAAGAACGTCTGGAGGGCGACGAATCGGTCTTCGCCCAACTGTTGCAGCATCTCGGTGCGCAACCGCAACTTGCCCTCGTGCTTGGGCAATGGCGTGATCATCTCGGCGTTCAGGATCATGCCGACCTGGTTTCGCACGTCGTAATACATGCGATCGGCGTAAATGACGCGGCCGCCCTCGCGGAACTCGATGTTGCCTTCGAGATAGAATTCCAGCGGGATGTCTTTCGATTGGGGTTGGCCGCCCGACACGTCGAATTTGTCGAGCCCCTCGGTCCAGATCACGACGCGGTCGGCCGAGATGTCCAAGACGCCCATGTCCGACACGCCCTCGACCAAGACGTTGACGCCGTAGTTGAACACGGCGGTCCATTGGTCGCTGTTCGGGTCGTTGCGGCGGAGTTCCCACTCGGTCGGCACGTTGCTGCGCTGGTGGATCGTGAAGCGGCGCATGCCCGTCGGCGGTGGTCCGATCGGCACCATCGCCGGGTCGGTGATGAACTGCTGGTGTTGCGTGCGCCGAATCGCTCCGGCGGCCTCGGGCGAACGCCGCGCCATGCCGCGGCCGTAGATTGGCGGCTTGGCCTCGGGCGGTCCGGCGACCTGCGGCACCTGGACCGTAACGGCGCCGATCGTGTAAAAATCTTCGAGCCGGCTCTCGTCGGTGAGTCTGACCGGATGGGCGCCGTTCTCTCGCTCAATGGTCACGTGTCCTTCGAGATAGACGATCAGATGGTGGCATTTCAGTTCGTCTGGTTCCGCCCGATTGATCCAGACGACCGCTTCGTCGCCGGCGGCCAAGTTCCTCCCCTGCTCGATGCGGCATGCGCCGCGCAGCACCCAAACCTCGTACTCGCCTTGAATCCAGTGGTGGGCGAACTCGGCCGACAGGGTGATTGGGTCGGTTCGATTGGATGGCGGCAGCGCGACGTCGGCCGAGATGGACGACGCCAGCACAACGAGAAGAGCCAAGGCGGCGGCCACGCGGCGCGCGGCACGACCGGCGGCGCGCGCTAGAGATCGCGCGCCCTTGAGGGCGGTCGGCAACGTGGCGAGGTAGTGTCTCAGCAGATCGGCATCCTTGCCTTGGGGAGGAGGAAAAGAGGAAAAGGGGTCGGGTACCTTTTGTGCGAAGCACCCTCCGGGCCTTTCAGGCAGAAGGTACCCGACTCCTTTTCCTCCCTGATCCATCCAATTGAGAGAGCGGATTATAGGGGGCCTTGGCGAGTGAATCAAGGCGGGTTCGCCAGTAATATATGGCATCTAAGTCTTTGTGACAAAAAAACTTAGACCTTACGTCGCCGGTCCGTCCACCAGGCCACGCTCACGGCGACGGCCAAACCGACCACGGGCGTCAGCGGTCCGCGCATCCGCATATTGCTCCAAAAGACCGCGTGAACGGCCACCATCGAGACGGCCAGGAGCAGTCCCCAGAGCCAGAAACGGCCCGATCGGAGCGGTCCTCGACGCAGGCCGATCGCCATGCCGGCGGCCGCCAGGACGAACTCGGCCAGATACCAGATGCCCACCGACCAACGCAGCAGCAGCGAGCCTTGATGGGGCGCGAGTGCCCAGAATCGTCCGACGCGGACCAGGCACGCGTAGGCGAACACGGCCGGCTGCCGGCGGATGTTTGCCCAAGCCTCGCGCCGTGCCATCGCGTCGTCGACCAGCTCCTCGCGAGGGCTGTCGTGATGGGCGTGGCCGCCGCGATCGGGTCCAAGCCCTCGCGCGTCCCAGACCGTCCCCGGCTCGCCCTCGCGCAAGTACGCGTAGAACGACGGGTTGTTGGCCAGCAGCAGCGTGTAACCGCCGTGGGTCGTCGTGATGATGGGCCAATCGAAGACGATCTGATTACGGATTGCCCAAGGCGCGAGCACGAGCACCATGCCAATCAACAACGGGGCCGCGCCGAAGGAAAACCGAGCCGCGCCCGTAAGGAAACGGTCTGATACGTGTGATTCGGGCACTGCTTCGTGATAGGCGACGTTCGATTTCCGCACATTGTCGCCGGGTGCCACTGGTGGCTTGTCCACCAGCGCAGCATGGCGTTTGCGGTAGAAGCGGCGCGATGCGACGCAAGGCAGCACGATCATGCACGCGACGGCCCAGAGCAGCAGTTCCGGCCGGCACAATCCACAGAGACCCAGCGCCGCCCCGGCCGCGGCGCATCGAACGGCCGACGGACGTTCGACCGCGCAAGTCAAAGCGAGCAAGGCCAGCGCGACAAAGAACGCGGCCGCCGTTTCGGTCATGACCAGCGTCGACTGGCCCAACAGAATCGGATCGCAGGCGACCAGCGCGCCGGCCAGCCACGCCCAGCGGCCCAAGCCGCACCGCAAGCCGAGCCACCAGACCAGCGCGACCGTGCCCAGCCCTAGCAGCACGTGCAACACGGCGATGGCCACGGTCGCGGCCGTGCCCTTGCCGAGCGCGACGCAAGGCACCAGCAGAAGCGGATAGAGCGGCGGGCGATAGGCCGTCGGCTGCGCGCCGGTGCCGAACGTGCCGAATTCGACCAGGTTTTCAGCCAGCCGCCGATAGCCGTCCGGGTCGTCGGCCAACGCCCCAGGCACGACCAACGGCCCGCCCGCCCGAATGACAAACGTCAGCAGCAACAGACCGATCAAATTGAAAGGAAATCGCGGCACGTTGGTTTTGATGGTGGAGTTTTCCATGGCATGACTGATAAAAGACACCACCAGAACCCGCACGGTTGCCAGCCGGGCAAGCCGGTCCCGGCCGCCGCCGGTCGTCTTTCAGTATCCCGACGTCTTCAAAGTGAAGACGACGCGGCAACGTCGGGCCACGCCGAGAACGGCCACGGCTTGGTTTCCGTGCCATGGGCGACGAATCGGCCTATTTGTCCGAGATAACGGCCCAGCGCCTCGCCAAAATGCCGCACGTGGCCATTCGGTTTGAAGACCACGAGCGTGTGGACCACTTGAAACAGGGCCACCAGCATGACGAGCGAAACGACCACCTTCATCGCGATGAAAAACAACAACACGAAAAGCGCGAAGATGCACTCCTCTTTGCGATTCCTTTGGGCGTTGTCTTGTGGGGTCATGTCGTGTTCCTCCACGATAATGTTATTCTCATGAGAAAGAGGCCTATCGACGCGCGCCACCGCCCTCGGGTCACTGGCCGCCCGGCGCTCCGTTGCGAAGGTAGTACCCGGCGGAGAAAAAGCCGACCCAGCGTTCGAGGGAAGGCGGACTGGCGGTGCCTAAGCCTGTCTCGTCGGCGGGCAGAACGCCGTCGCTGTAGCTGTCGCCGTAGAGAAACCGTTTGCCGGTGAGTTGCTTTTCCGGGGCCCAGGTTTCCATCAGGTGATGGACCGTGAGCAAACCGAACGGAATCGTGTATTGGCCGCACCAGACGACGTCGCCATAGCTTTTGAAATCCTCTCCCCAAAGTTGCGAGGAAAGGTCCTTGAGTTTCTTGATCGAAATCGGACCTTGCAGGTAGGTGTCCACCAAGTGGCGATCGTGGCCCGCGCCTTTTCCATGGGCCTCGGCGCCCTCGCCGAAAAAGGTGTTGTTGAACTCCTTGCCGTAGTGGTTGGCGTCGGCCGAAATCAGGAAGAAGACGTCCTTGCCCGGTTCGAGGTGCTTCTCTTTCATATAGCCGGTCAAGACCTTGGCCAGTTTGGCCGACACGGTGTCCATCGTGTCGAAAGACATGGCCGTTACCATGACGGGCGTGATCCGCACGTCCCGCCTTCCATATTGCAGAAAAGGCAACAGGCCCTCGATCGAGTGATCCATGCGGTGGGCGTCGTTGTTGACCGTGTAGTATTGCGGGTCGAGATGCTTCTTCAGATACTCGCGCAAGGGCGAGACCTCGACGTTGCCATACGGCCCCGGCCAATCGACGTAGGCGTCGAGAATCAGCTTGTCCTGGGGCTGGCCCAGCTTCTCCCGGATCGCTCGGTGAGTCACGCCAAAGATGACCACTTCCGGCGAGGAGATCTTCTGGAACAAGGGATAATAGACGCGGCCCGCATGACGGTAGTCGGCGTGGGGAGCGATTCCGGCGATCAGCGGCGGCAGGTCGTCCGGTTTCTTGGGGGCATGGGCTTGCAGGAAGCTCATGAACCGTTCCATTTGCGGACCGCTCCAGCAGTAGCTGTTCTTGGCCTTGATGGGCCGGGTTTGCTGGGCGTGAACGGGCAACGCCACGCAAACGAGGATGACCGAAAAGAACAAGGTTCTCATGAGAGTCTCCTCAAGATTTCCGGCGCCGCGACGGCGCGCACGTGGCAAACGGAGTACGGTGTCTCAAGCGACAAGCACTCGCTCGGCAGCGGCGAGAAGCGACTTCCGACGGCCGCCTTCGCAACACCGCGCCGGCGGCCCAAGACGGTAGTCGATCGCCCGCGCGGCTACTCGCAATCCTTCATGGCCGCGAAACCGCTCTGCGTGAGCGAATATCCACCCTTGAATTTCTCTTTGACCAACAGTTCCTTGTCGGTCAAAAGCGCCAAGGTGGCCCTGTTCTGCTTGAGATTGGGACCGGAGAAGCACAACATTTGACCTGGATTCATCAGAAATTGCCGAAAGGTTCGCAACACGCGTTGTTCGGATGTAGACAACAAGGTTTTCTCCCGCATGTGGCTCCCGATCGCCTCCTGTGATTCGGGACACCACTATTTTCTAGGTTAACTGTCGCTCGCCGGGGGCGTGTCCGTTACGGTTTCCTGGTATACGCCTTCCTCGTTCACGCTCTCGTCGTTCACGGTTGGCTCGTTCCTTTGCTCCTTCCGCTTAATACGCATCGCTCTCTTGTCTTCCGCCTTCCGCTTCTTTTCCATCTCTCGACGACGTTTCTCGATCGTGTTTTGATTCTTTGCCATGGGCATCTTTCATTTTGAGGAGATGGCAAGTCCATGGGCCCCCGGGGGCCGGCTCATGAACCGCGCCTTCCGTGTATCGAGTCAGCGCTCCCGCGGACGTTGTGCCGACGGTTATGGTCGGTCTAGTACGGGCGACCGCCGCGACCGCCTCGTCCGCCGCCACCCCCGCCGTAATTACTGCCGCCGCCGTACCCGCCGCCTCGTCCGCCGCCTCGTCCGCCCCCGCGTCCTCCTCTGCCCCCGCGATCCTCGCGTGGTTTGGCTTCGTTTACCGTAAGCGGCCGGCCCTCATGTTCCGTTTCGTTCAGGCCGGTGATGGCCGCCTGAGCCTCGGCGTCGGTGGCCATCTCGACGAAACCGAATCCTTTGCTGCGGCCCGAGTCGCGATCCGCGATGACTTCCGCGCTTTCGACCGAGCCGAACTGAGCAAACATCTGTTCCAGATCGGAACTCGAAACGTCGTAACTCAGATTTCCGCAATAGAGCTTTCGTCCCACAGTAGATCTCCTGTACGCGGGAATGACCGGCCCCGATCGTTCACCTTCCACGCCGAACAGAAAGGGCCGACACCGCAGCCCACC
>JAFGIR010000022.1 GCA_016929515.1 Pirellulales bacterium
AACATGAGCCCGATGTAGTGAAGACCCTTGAACTCCAACCCTCAAAAAACAGGGCTTTCCTAATCACTGCTGTGGAACTTGGGTTAGACCCCAGGCTCTTCAATCACCGCTTACATGTACCCACAGTCCATCCCCAGCCGCGTCTTGAGTTCTTCGAACTGTTCGGCGTACTGGTCGCTGGAAGAGTGGACATGTTCGGCTTCGGTGACGAAGCGGACTTGTTCGTCGAGTTGGACGCTCCGCCCGCGAAAGGCCTCTTCGAACGGAGCCTGGTTCTCGCCGTAGACGATCAACAGCTTGTGCTCGTCGAGCTGGACTTCTTGCGGGATGCCCGGGTTGAGCACCGCCAGCCCGACACAGCCGTCGTTAAGCAGCAGGTCTTCGTATTCCCAGAGAATGCTTTTGAGGACGGGCATGTCGATATGTTCGCGATAGAGATCGGTGTGTCCGGTCTCGGGGCGACTGTGACTCGTTTCGAGCACGACGTCGACGACACTCCCCAGTGGATCGAGAAGATCCATGAAGGCCTCGAAGAGTTCCTCACGGCTAACCGCTCCCATCAAGACGGGAACGGTCGACTTGCTTTCCTCGTCATGATAGGAATCGTGACGATAAGCCTGGCACGGAATGACCTGAAGGTCGTAAGAAGGCCGAACGGCATCGGTCAACATGAAATTGCCGTATCGCGCAACCCCCAGATGGGCTTCCAGCTCCTCTTCGCTGAGGTGCTCGAAGCTGCTGGTACCCAACGGCATGGAGCCGTCGCGGAATACGTTTCTAAAAAACTTCTTAAGAAAGCCCATCGGCGCTCTCAAATATCTCATTGGGTCATTATCAAAGGTCCGGGGTACGACCGCGCCGCAAGCTGGGAGAGCTTACTATCAAACCGTAGGTTACATCTGGGCAATACCGCGATGCTTTTGACTGCTTCTCTCGCTCCTGGGCACGGCCAACGCGACGCCGGTGGAACAATCGTTGCCTTTGCCACGACCGTCTTCGGCCCACTAATCGGGAACGGCTCCCCAAAAGACCACTCCGACAAGCACTTGCGACGCCGATCACGGTGACCGCTTGGTTGACTCAGCAAGGAGTGGGCCTCGACTGGAAAACGTTCCTTTGCCGACATCCAATCGCTGACAAGAGTGGGGAGTTTCCGCAATGGGTCCGATCCACGTTAAAAGTCTAGCACCTGGAACCGACCGAGGTGGTCCACGCGATCGGCTTTCTCGTCGTTGAAACGGCCGAATAGGTTGACCTCTTCAGATGGGGGAGAGTTTGCCGAGACCCCCGGGGCCCGCGAGGCAAGTTTCATGCCACCGACTGAGCAATTTGAACTACGGCCGCGAGGCAACACGACTCCCCTGAGCGATGTGCGGCCACGTCATCCTCGATCGGCATTCTCGACCGGGCTTTCCCACGCCCCGTGACTAGTGGTAGACTGACAACCAACAGACACTCCCCCTCCTGCAGCAAGATGTCGACATGAAGCGAAACGTCCCCGGACGACGGCCTGATGATGCCCAGCCAGCTCGCGATCAAAGGACAATCACGGTCATGGGCATCGTGTTGCCAATCCTGATGATGGCCGGCTGCTCGCCCGTGCTCTCGGATACCCCGGCGCCACGCGATACGACGACCGACGCCACTCCTTCCCGCGACGTTTCGCCGATCGAAGTCGCACGTCCCTCTCGGCAACGGCTCGCACCGACCAAATTCACGCCACCGGTCGGCTGCCCGTTCAAGGAAAAACGCGATGTTTGGGAAGTGTGTACCATGCAAGGGAAAAGGATCGGTTATGCCCATACACGCATTGACCGCGTGACTAAAGACAACCGGACCTTCGTGAGGTTGCAGCGTTACAGCCATATCAAGGTGATGCGTTCGAGCCAAACGACCGAGCTGCGATCCAAACTCATCAGTCTCGAAACGCTCGAAGGCCGTCTGGTCAGCTTCACCGAGGTCCAACAACTCGGGCCGACACCCACCCGTGTACAAGGACATGTCGACAACGATCAACTGGTCGTCGAGAGAACGAGTGGTGGACCGACACGGACGGCAACTCTTCCCTGGTCGAATTCCGATGGCGGCTATCAAGCGATCGAGTATTCGCTGGCGGGCAAGCCAATGAAGCCTGGCGAGAGCCGAAACCTCCGCGTCTTGGTACCCAACCTCAACGAGACGGTAACGGTGCGGCTCGTGGCTCGCCACGTCGAGCCAACGCAACTGCTTCACGGTAGTCATCAACTGCTGCGAATCGACAACAGAACCTGGTTCGCGGACGGTCAGGCAATCGATGGGACGATTTGGGTCGACAAGAAAGGTGAAATACTCAAGACCGATGCGTCCATGCAACAGCAGACGTTCCGTTGCAGTCGCGAAGAAGCACTCGACGAGACCGATCTCGGCAAGTTCGACATCGGGCTGAGCAGCCTCTTGGCAATCGATCGGCCAATCCCCAATCCTCACGATACGCGGAGGATTCGTTATCGAGTCAGCCTTGCCGATGGCGATCCGGCCGCGGCGTTCGTGGCCGGCACGTCCCAGCGGATCAAATCGTTGGGCACGAAATCGGCCGAGTTGACCGTGCTGGCCATTCGGCCCGACCAGCCCAAGGAGATCCAACTCGCCGAGGCCGACCGACCCACGATCGACGACATCAACCCCAACAGTCTGGTACAAAGCGACGACCCACGCGTCCGGACCTTGGCCGAGAAGGCAACCCAGGGCAAAACCGATGCCTGGTCGCAAGCGGTCGCCCTGGAACGTTACGTTCACGACGCGGTTCGCAACAAGACGTTTTCCCACGCGCTCGCCTCGGCTGCCGAAGTGGCCGAGACGGGCGAAGGCGATTGCACCGAACACGCGGTGTTGCTGGCGGCGATGGCTCGCGCGGTGGGGCTGCCGGCTCGCGTGGCCATTGGCTTGGTATACCTGGAACAGCCGCAAGAGCCCCGGCACGCCTTCGGCTACCATATGTGGACCGAAATCTACGTCCGCGATCGCTGGATTCCAATGGATGCCACGCTGGGCCGCGGCGGCATCGGAGCGGCCCATCTCAGACTGGCCCACAGCAACCTGAAAGACGCCAACGCCATGAGCAGCTTTCTGCCCGTGGTCAATGTGATGGGACGGCTCAAGATCAAAGTGCTCGAAATCAAATAAGTGTGTTACGCCAAACTACGACCCGGCCCGCCATGGGAATATTATGAAAATCTATACCCGAACCGGCGATCAGGGCGAAACGGGCCTTGCCGATGGCCGGCGCGTGGCCAAAGACGCTGCACGAATGGAAACCTGCGGAACGCTCGACGAACTGAACTCGCTGGTGGGCGTAGCGCGTGCTGAAAGACCATCCGGCCCCGTCGACGATGTCTTGCGTCGAATCCAGCAAGAGTTGTTCGTGCTCGGCACGGAGGTGGCCGGCGTTGACGTTGAGCGCCGAAAAGTCGACTGCCTTTCGGACGAACACATTCAGCGGTTGGAAGCCGACATCGATCGCTTCGACGCCAAGCTGCCGCGGCTTGAAACGTTCATCCTACCGGGCGGTTCCCCCACGGCGGCCGCGTTACATCTAGCCCGAACCGTCTGTCGCCGGGCCGAACGCCGGTTGGTCAGCCAGATCCGACAGGAATCGGAAGCTGTCCAACCGACCGCTCTGGCCTACCTGAATCGGTTGTCCGATCTGCTGTTCGTGCTGGCTCGGACAGCTAATGCCCAGCCAGGCGGTGATAACCCCTCAAGTCAAGGGCCACCGTCGGATTGAACACCGAGGCAGAGTTTCCCAATGAAATCGGTCCAAAGGCCCTTGAGCTTCCGGCCGATCCCAGTAAGATAGGGTCTTTCGTCCACAAGCCCCCTTAGCTCAGTTGGCAGAGCATCTGACTCTTAATCAGAGAGTCGAAGGTTCGAGTCCTTCAGGGGGCACATGTAAAGCCGTTCGCGACAACGAGTTGCGAACGGCCTTTTTTTGTGGCCATCAACCGGGGCAAAGCCCGGGACGGAATCGGGACCGTGAACTCCCCAAATATGACCACTCCCTAGAAAACACCACGCGGCGTCGACCGAAGCCCTGGTGCGACAAGGAAAGAGGGCAGCGCGCAGGGCGTCCGACACAACTTGGGCACCAACCTGAAACAGGCTGCGGCCGAGGTGAATCGCCTGTTTAGGTTCGTTAGTCCAGCCAGTCCTTCTCGGCGATTCGGGCCGGGGTGTATTCTTCGGTGACGTAGCTGATGTCTTTGCTGATGAGCGATTCGACTTCGAGCTTGAAGCCGTTGGAGAGCATCTGTTGGATCTCTTTCTGCCATGGTTTCTTCTTGGCGAACCATGGATAGTTGGCAATCTGCTTGGCTCGCTTCCGGTCGGTGTCGTTAAGATTGATCTTCACACTGTCGGACAGCTTGCACCGGTCGAAGTCCTTGCTCCGGAGGCCCAGGAATCGGGTGCCCGGAATGGCCATCCGCCGCGACTCGTAGGCCAGGTTGATCGACCCTTGCTTGATGACGCTGTAGATGTAATATCCCCACGGATCGTTATCAAGCAGACAATAGACGGGCAGCTTCAACTCGTTGTGCAGCCGGTAGAGCATCCGCCGCACGCCGCGCGGCGGTTGGCCCGCACCGTGGGTCAGAATACAGCGGTGTTTGCGCCAGAACTTGTCTTCGTTGAAGCGTTGCCAAACCGTGTCTTTTTCGACATGGAGGACAAATCGGGCATTGCACTTCTTGAACTGGATCACCTCGGGCTCGACAATCGACGGAATGCCATATCCGCCCGAGCCCATCCGCGAGCAATCGATTTCGTCGCCGCTGTCGTGAAGAACCAACTCGCCCACCATGTCACCCCGTTTTTGGGCATACAGATGGAGTTCCTCGCGGAGGCTGTTCAAGAGCACTTCGGCGTCCTCGATGACCGGGTCGCATTCGGACTGTTCGTTGAATGTCTCCTCCCGGGTACCCTCGATCGTGTGCTTCAATAGGTAGTAGAGACCTCGGATGCTGGTCGTCTTGCCCTGCTCGATGAGCTGCTGCGTGCCGCTGGCCACGAGGATCGTCTGCATGAAGCTCTTGGCCTGCGACAGATTGAACAACTGCCGCCGAGTCGTGTTGCTGCCCATCTCAAGGATCTTCTTCGTCTGGTTATAGCGAACGTTGGAGAGCGATCGGGTAGGAATGTCCAAGTGGGGATCGCGCCGCTTCTCGGCCGCGGTGACAACCGTGTCGGCCAACTCGGCCAACTGGTTGAGTGTCCGGCGATCGCGAGGGCTGGGCGTCGACTTTTTCGAGGAAGTCTGGTTTGCTGTCTTCTTTCTGGCCATCTCATGTCACCGATTTTCTAAGGGGAACCATGGAGCAGATTGACCTCATTGAACACAATGCTCCGTGATCGATCGTTTCGTCTTCCGCTTATTGCCTTGTTCTTCTTCGGCTTCCTGGCCGGCGGCGTCCAACGGCCGTCGGCCGGCTGGTCCACCACAAGCGGCGCGTCATCGCCCAGGCGTTCTTGCCACCGGCGCATCAATTTCATCATCGACTCGATTCGCCGGGCCTGGGCCGGATCGGCCGATAGGTCGTGCGTTTCGTCGGGATCAGTGCTCAGGTCGAAGAGTTGGGTCCGGTCGATCCGGGGATAACAAATCAGCTTCCAACAACCGTCCCGCACGGCCCGCTGAACACCGCGGTAGGCGAAAAACGCCGTATCGCGCACTTTTTCAGAACGGCCGGCGATGATCGGCGCGAGGCTCTTGCCGTCGAGTTCCTCGGGAACCGGGGTGCCGGCCCACTCGCAGAACGTCGGGAAGAGGTCCAGCAGGTAGACCAGGGCGTCGGAGTCGCCGTGGGGGATGCTGGGCCCGGCGACGATCAACGGAACCTTCACCGAATGTTCGTAGACCGACTGTTTCCCCATCAGGCCGTGGCTGCCGAGGGCCAGGCCATTGTCGGAAGCGAAAACGACAATCGTATTGTCGTACAGGCCCTGGTCTTTGAGTGCCTGGAACAAGCGGCCAATGTGGTGGTCCAGCCCGGTGATCATCGCGTAGTAGTCATGCAGATGGCGGCGGATCGCGTCTTTCGTACGCGGCCACTTTTCCAACCGCTCGTCGCGGATGGTCATCTCGCCGTTGTCGAACGGGTGGATGGGCAGATAGTTTTTCGGCAGCGGGATTTCATCGCGATCGTACATGTCGCGATACTCTTGGGCTGAGACTCTCGGATCGTGCGGCTCGGAAAACGCCAGGTACATGACAAACGGCTTGTCGGTTTTCCGGTGTTTCAGGAAGTCGATCGCACGGTCGACGACGACCTTGCCCGGCTGCCCGTTTTTCAACACGCTGTGATGCGTCACGTACTTGGTATGATCGAACAGCGGGTGGATGCGCCGGGCCGTGTTGCCCTTCTTTCCGTGGTGATACGTTTCGTAGCCGGCCGTGCCCAGCGTGGTCGGTACGTTGGGCTCCTCGGGCGAGGCATAGGGAAACGGATGTCTTCTGTCGGGCAGCTTATAGCGGCGGAAATGGAAGTAGGCGCGGCCGCTCATCAACATGTTGCGGCTCGGAAGGCAAACGGCTGGGCTGTTGCTGCCCATGATGTAGGCGTTGTTGAAGACGAATCCCCGCTCGGTGAGGCGATCGAGGTTGGGCGTGATGATCGCCGGGTTTCCCAAGGCGTGGATCGTGTCGGCACGTTGGTCGTCGGTGAACACCAAGAGGATGTTGGGCCGCTCGACGGCGGCCGGCTTCTCCGCAACGGCGACTACCGGACGGACCAATGCAAACGAGCAGGTGGTCACTAGAAGAAGTGCGTACTTGAAGCAGTATTGCATCATTCGATGGTCCTCCTCGAAGCTTCTCGCCGTCTTGTCGATCCTCGGATTGCCACGAAACGTTCGTTCATAATCAAATGGCTTGAAGCCGAACTCCTATTGGTCACCCTCTGTTCATTCGATAGGCGAAGGACAATAGGAAAAGCGGGGTCAGCCAGCTTGGGTGTGGCACGCTTCGTACTGCTTCCGCGGCTTGGGTTGATTCCCTCTCTCCGCCCGCGGTTGGTTCTATTCAGTGTTTTCTTCGACGCCGTTACCGTTGATCTTCTCGGCGATGCGTTCGGCCGGGTCAACGATGAGGACGTTCTTGCCCAATTCGAAGGATTCTTCGTCGATCGGGCGGCCACGATCATCGAGCTTGACATCGGCCTCGGACGTCTTTTTCTGGGCGACAACCAACAGTTGGTCGTAGAGTTTCTTCTGGTCGACACGGCTGATTTGGCTGGTTGCCCGGGCGACTTCACCCAGGTAGCGGAGAAACGTGTTGCGACGGTCGCCTTCGTGTTTAACGCGACGCCGGCGGCGCAGATACACTCCCAGTTTTCGCCCGACGGCTTGCAAGGCCAACCGGAGTTCTTTTTGGATCTCGGGATACGAGGCAACGGCTTCTTTTGATTCGCTGGTGAAAGGAACCCAAACGCTGGCCATGTGGACCATGATGGTGGCCGGCCCCCGGGGCATGGAACCGCGAGACTGGCTCAGCCCATAGGACCGCCAATTCGTGGCCATGACGGTTTGTGTGATGGCGCAGCCGCCGGCCTGAAACTGCAACGGCACGCGGTTGGCGTAGCGCAGCACGTTCATCGTCTGGCCGTCG
>JAFGIR010000023.1 GCA_016929515.1 Pirellulales bacterium
AACATGAGCCCGATGTAGTGAAGACCCTTGAACTCCAACCCTCAAAAAACAGGGCTTTCCTAATCACTGCTGTGGAACTTGGGCTAGTGGTCTGTCCCATTAGATTGAGGGTATCCGGGAATTAAACACATAGAAGTTGTCCAGGAGGACAGGCATTCTCGCCTGTCTTGCAAGGGGCAACCAGGTCAGACAAGAATGTCTGACCTCCTCGTATATCCTCAAGTCCTTCGAATTTCCGGACCGCCTCTTGCCTCTCCGCGGAGCAGACTCATCCCATGCCCCATTTCACGAAGGCGTTGGGCCATCGGCTTCCGTGCAAGCGGTGCGAATCTGATCCAAAGCGATCCAATAATCGGCCAGCGCCTTGCGGCCGGCGTCGGTCATCCGGTAGGCCGTGCGGGGAATCTTCCCGTTGAAGCCCTTTTGAACTTCGACGTAGCCGGCCTGCTCCAGTTTGTCCATGTGCGAGGACAAATTTCCCTTGCTCAACCCCAACGTAGTCACGAAGAATTTGAAGTCGGCCAGATCGACTCCCGACAAAATGGCCAGGATTCGCAAACGAACCGGCTCGTGGATGGTCCGGTCGATGTCGGTCATGATTCGTTCAACCTCCCCGATCGATCGGCACTCGTCGGGTCGGCCTGAGTCAGTCTTCGCAACCGTCCAAGCGCGACGCGGCTGTAGAGATGGCCCAAGAGTCCGGCGAGCATTCCGTAGCCCGCGATCGGAATCAGAACATTAAGGGCTTCCCAACGGCCGGTGAAAGCGATCGGCGCGCCGGCAAGGATCAGAATCGCATGGAAGCCATACAGGGCCGGCCACAACAGGGCGACACATCCCGCCATGGGCCGCATCAGAAACCACAGACCGACGAGAAACGGAACCACGTAGAGCGCCGAGATGGGCTGCATGTATTTCGAAGGAATGTCGTAGACAAAGCCCAACGCAATCGACGCGGTGACGCAACTTCCAAAACACGCCGCCAACACGATCCCCCAGTGCCGCTGGCTTCGGGCTGGGGTTGAAAGAGCGACGTTGCCTTCGCCGGCGTACAGGCGGTTGACGACTCGTTCTTGCAGCCTGCCTCCCCATCGCGGTACGGATAGAAAAATGGTCGCGCCGACGGCCGACACCACCACGGCGATCGACGCCCAGAAAAGCGTCATGTGCCCGGCGCGGTAGGCCACGCCGGCCAGATAGGACTGCACACCGATCGCCGCAGAGAGCATCAAGGCCACAATCATGAATACGACGACGCCGAGGCTGCGATTCTGACCGTAGACCCGGGCCCATTGGGAAATCTCGCGGGAAGTCTCCTGCGGCGGTAGTTCGTTATTCCTTGGCAAACGATTCATGGCAAGGCTCCTTGGAACGGAATTGAGAAGACCAGGCACAGCAACTGTGTCGCATAAGGGTTTGTATCACAAACTAGTTTGCCTGTCAAGCAATCATTTGGGAGATCGGGACTTCTTGTCCTGCGGTCAGCCCTGAAGAGGGGGTCTGTGTGGTGATTGGCCGCTGCTGCCTGAAACGCCCGCACGCGGCAAAACCGACGGTGGACGACTGCCGTAGAATCATTTGCGGAGTCGGGCCATAATAAGGCACCTTGGCGCTGCGGCCCAGGGATGGCTTCGCGCGAGGTACGCCGACGGCCAACAGGAACTTACGCCACACGATGGAAGCGTTGCCATTTGCAGGCGGTCGGACAAAAGAAGGAGCGTCTCATGTTGCGTTCGGTGATTCTTTTTTTGCTTCTCTTGGTAGTTTCTGTTCCAGTGACCAGGGCCGAGAACGAAGGACTGGCCGACTTGGATCAGGCCACGGAGAAAAAGCTCCGCGCGGAAAAGCACCGCGAACTGACCGAGGTCATCGAGCTCTGCCAGAGCGCTCTGAAGAAAGGTCTCGACGAGGAGAACTCGCGGTTTGCGAAGAGCTTGCTGGCCTCGTCGCTCTTGCAGCGTGCCGCGTTCGCCAGCAAGGCGGTGTTTGGCAAGGGGCCTGCCGATCGGCTCTGGCGCAACTATCGCAAGCTGGCACTCGACGATCTGGAAAAGGCCGTCGAGCTGGTCCCCGAGCTGCCCGATGCTTTACTTATGATCGCGCGGTTGAATCTCCTGCCCGACGGGAATCAAGAGCGGGCAATCCGCGCGATCGATTCGGCGTTGGCCATCGACGGAATCGAGCCGAACACTCGCTCGCCACTCTTGTTGATGCGCGCCGAGTTGGAGCAAGACGATCAGAAGCAACTCGTGTTGCTGGATGAAGCGGTCAAGTTGGCGCCGGACGACGCCGAACCGATTCGTGCTCGCGGCCTTCTCCACGAGAAGATGGGTAAGGCCGAATTGGCTGCCGCCGACTTCGACAAGCTGTTGAAGTTGAATCCCGAGGACGCCTTGGCCTACCAGAATCAAGCGCGAGCGTTGGCCGAGCTGAAGCAATACGATCGGGCAATGGTCAGCCTCGACAAGGCGAGGCAGCTAGCTCCCCGCTCGGTCATGCCGTTGACCATCCGAGCACAGATCCACGTCCAACAGGAGAACCTGGACGCGGCAATGCACGATTTGAACCAGGCCCTGACCATGCAACCGGACAATCCGATCGTGTTGTTGCTTCGGGCGAGCCTCTACCGCGAGATGGATAAGTCGGAGGCCGCCCTGGCGGATCTCAATCGCGCACTGCGGCAAGAGCCCGACTTCAGCCAAGCTCGGCGCCTGCGTTGGGCCGTGCTGATCGGCGACGGGAAGTTCAAACAAGTGATTGCCGAGATGGAAGAGCAACTCAAAAGAACGCCCGACGATCCGGATATCCCCATCCAAATGGCCATGCTCTGCACGGCCGAACACCAACCGCAAAAGGCCATCGACATCTACTCCTCGATCTTGGCCAAGGAACCGGACAACGTCGAGGCGATTGAGGGGCGGGCCAACGCGCTGTTGGGAATCGGCAAACAGGCCGAGGCCATCGCCGACTACAATCGGGCGATGAAACTCAAATCGGATGACTCGGGCACGCTGAACAACCTGGCTTGGGTTCTGGCCACGTCACCCGACGACGCCCTTCGCGACGGCAAACGAGCCGTCGAACTGGCCACCAAGGCGTGCGAAGCGACCCAATACGAGCAGGCTCACATCCTGAGCACCCTGGCCGCCGCCTATGCCGAGACGGGCGATTTCGAAACCGCGATCAAGTGGTCGAAGAAGGCGATCGCACTGGGCAAGACCGAAGAGAATGCTCAGCCCAACGTGCAGCAATCGCTTGAAAACGAACTCAAGAGCTACGAGCAGGGCAAGCCGTGGCGCGAACTGCTCCACGAAGGCCTCGAAGCGGGATCAGAAAAGAACGTTCACTCGCCCTGACGGTGCCGTCGTCCCAAAGGGCCGTCAGGGTCATTCCTCCTTCACGCAAGTCTGCGCAATCGCCGTAACGAATCTGAGGCCCTCACAGACGTCGACGTCCCCGCGATAGACTCCGGCCTGCTCGGCACGCAACGTGAACGTGAAAGACTTCGTCGTGCCGGCCGGAATGAGACTATCAAACGTATAGCTCATGCTGTTGTCGATTGGAATGTGCATGCTCGACTCGGGAGTCGGCTCGACCGAAACCACGACAAAACCGGCCAGATAGGCATCGCCGACGTCGACGTCCGACACGGACAGATCTTCTCCTGCTCGTTCATTTGCGACGTTCACAACCATCGCGAACGTCTCGCCCAGCTTCACGTCGAGAGGCGCGTCAACCGAAACCGATATGCCTTCCACGTCCTTTGAAATATGTACCCACCAACTCACGGCGAGCACGACAAGCATGCAAAAACCGAAGAAAACCGTGCCGCAGCCGATCAGTAGAACCTTCTTGGTCGACATGGGGAATGTCCTTTCTTGGGTTGATGCTTTCACGGCGATTGGGGCTCGTCGAAGCCGCGAGGCCACGAATGCGTCTCCTGACCGGCATCCGGCTTGCCCGGATTCTAGTGAAACCAAGGCAAGAATGTCAAGTTGGCGCCGGCGAGCAATGCCTACCCTGTATTCTACGATTCTTCTCGTCGGCGACGGCCGGCTTTCACCAACAGGACAATGCCGACGGGCAGGAGCACGGCCGCGACGATCCATCCACACGCCGAGGCAACGACCGCCGTCGAGATTGAGGCCGAAATCTCATTGGCCAAATCCGACGGTTGAGGCGCCCCGGGTGTCTGGGCCATCGCGTGGAACGCCTGAACCATGCCGTACACCGTGAATAGCATGCCCAACAAAGGTGCAAGAACGCCCAACCCGACAAACCGCCACGCCAGTCGGCGCAGTCTCTTGTGCGACCATTTCGAGGAACCTGCCCGGGCGTGTTCGACCGATTGGCTCGATGGCTCGGGCGGTTGATGCGGATTGCTCATGAGAAGTCCTCTCGCTGACGTCACTATACCACATGTGTCTGGCGTCAGGTAGGCAGTGGCGGATTTCACGGCCAACCACAAGCAGACGGAATAAAGAACCCCCAAAGACGTGTTGTTCAGCTCCCTATGGGGCCGTAACGAGTATAATGATGCTCAAAGTCCGTGAGCATGTTTTTCGGAAAACGAGCATGACCATGTTTTTCGAGGCACTTCATTGGTTCTGCACTTTCTGAAAAAACGGCGGTAGGCCGGTTGTGATTCAAAACTGATCTTGCAATGAAAAAGGCTCTTCCATCATTGTGCG
>JAFGIR010000172.1 GCA_016929515.1 Pirellulales bacterium
GAGGAACGCGAGTGCGTCGGTCAGCCCGTCGAGGCGTTCGGCGCCGGCCGCCACCGCCTTGGACAGTCCGAGACCGAGAAACACGGCGTCGAACCCCTCGTCGAACAGGCTGTCGAGCGTGAACGTGCCGTCGAGCGCCGATTGGCCGTGAAAGACGAACCGATCCTCCGGCACCCCGTCGAACAGCGCGGCCATTTCGCGGACCAGGGACTCACCAACGCGATCGTCGGGAATCACGCGATCGATCATTCCGCCCAATTTCTCCGACCGATCGTAGACGGCCACGCGGTGGCCCGCTTCGAGCAACGTCGCGGCGCAAGCCAACCCGGCGGGCCCCGCCCCGACAACGGCCACGCGGCGGCCCGAGCCCTCCGGCGGAACGCGCAATCGCGACCAACCCTCGCGGTTGGCCATTTCGGCCAGGTAGCGCTGAACGTCGGCGATCGGCACGGCTCGCCCGCCGAGAAAGCCTTCGAGGCAGTGGCCCTGGCATTGGGTTTCGACGGGACATAAATAGGCGCACGTCTCGGGAAAGACGTTCGACGCGCGAATGACATCGTAGGCCTCGCGGTCGTTGCCTGCGAGGAACAACCCGATGAAATTGGGGATGTCGATGCCGGCCGGGCAGGCCTGGCGGCACGTCGGGTCCTGGCATTGTCGACACGCCTCGGCCCGATGCCGCAAGTAATCGCGGTTGGCCAGCCGGCCCCGGGCGTAGATGGGCCCATAAACCTCGTTGTCGCGGACGACGCAACCGGTGGTTCCGCCGTCGCGCATGATTTGCGTGCAGGCGCTGCACCCGACGCAAACCCGCCGCGGGTCGAGACGGCCTTTTTGGAGCACGTCGGCGGCGAAGTCAGGATAGGCAAACGCCATGCGGCCCGCCCCGACGAACGTCGTCAGACCGTCGGCCTTGGCGCCGGCCGCCACATAAGGCAGCAACGTCCGAAACCAACTGTAGCCCGTGCCGACCACCGCCAACTCGGGAAACGCTTGCTGAATCTGGCCGGCCAGCGAGATAAGCCGGGCCGCGCCGACCAGCGGGTGTTCCGGCGGGGCTTGGCCGCCGGCAACCGGCTGATCGAATGGGCGATTGACGTGCGGGCTGTAGTAGGGGTTGCCCACCGTCACGTTCAACAGACGGACACCCCGCTCGACAAGCATGCCGATCAACCGGCGCGGCTCGGACAAGTCGGGCGTGCCGGAGTCCTCTTTGTCAACGCCCCAACCGTAGGGATAGGCAATCGCGTCGTAGACGCCCATGCGGCTGGTGATCAACCGGTCGGGCCTCACGGCGTCGCGTACCCGATCGATAATGTCGAGGAAAAGGCGAACGCGGTTTTCGAACGCGCCGCCGTACTTGCCTGGGCGCGTGTGGCAGGCGAACGTCTCGTTGATCAGATAGCCGTGGCACGACTTGATGTCGACCGCGTCGAAACCCGCGCGAAACGCAAGCACGGCGGCCTGGGCATACCGGTCGGGAAGCCGGTCCAACTCGTCGTCGGACAACACGGGCCAATCGTTGGCCAAGCCCATCCGCGCGTCGCGGTAGGGATCGTGCTGCGGAATGAGCGGATGGGGTTTGCGCGCCGGCCGCGAGTATCTGCCCGAGTGGGTCAATTGGGCGACGAAGATCGGCCGGTGGCTTTCGCCGAACCGTTCGGCGGCCGCGGCGCGAGTCTCGTCGACCATGTCGGCAAACTCGTCGACGCTGTCCGCGTGGAGCCAAAGCTGGCGAGGATTGGCGCGTCCCTCGGGCACGACGGCGATCGCTTCGGCCCAGAGCAGCCCGGCGCCCCCCCGGGCAAACCGGCGATAGCGCCGCAAGGTCAAAGGGCCGGGCCGTCCTTCGGCGTCTCCGTCGCAGCCCTCCATCGGATGAACGGCCAGCGAATTGGGAGCCGTCAGCGGGCCCACCGCGACCGGTTGGCCAAGCACGGACGTGTCTTCGCTCGCGGGCACGTCGAGCGACAACTCCTCGGCCATCCGGCGAAGATCGCCGAGCGTGCGGCGTTGGTAGGTCCAGGCGGGTTGGGGAGTGTCGGGGAGACGTTTTCCGGCTTCCATGATTCACCCTTTGTGAAAGAAGGAAAAAGGGGGAAGGGGAAAGCGGGGAAACCGTGGAATTGACTCAGCCGGGTAGGGCCTTCTTCTTGTCCGCCATCGCACTTTCAGCAGTTCCAAGTCCGGCTGGACAATCCCTGAGCGAGTCATCCCGAGGTTCGGCTGGACAACCCCTCAGCGGGTCATCCTGAGCGCAGCGAAGGATCTCGTAGGTCCAACGAGATCCTTCGCTGCGCTCAGGATGACCATGCCCTTGTTTGGTGGAACCTGGGACTACCGACTCTCACCCTTCCTTTTTTCTCCCTTCCCTTCTTCCCCCTTTTCCTTTTTCCCTCTCCCTCTCCCCTTCTTTCCCCGCCCTGTGACTCACCAAGCCGTCGCCCCACGGGAATCCATGTTACGGGATATCGAACGTTTCCGAAAGGCCGCCCGTCTCGGGATCGCCCTCCTTGCGGACGATGAAGCGGTAGCCCTTGCCGCGATAGTCGGACAGATCGACGACCGCCGACTGGTTTCCGTAAGGAATGGCCTCGGCGAGCGTGGCGATTTCCGTCGCTTCTCCGGTCGCCGCGTCGACTTGCTGCAAGGCAACGGACACGGTGGCCGACGGGTCTCGCTGCCATTCACCTTCGAGATTCCAAGTCACTAGGGTCTTTGATTTCGGGCCTCGCCGCTTCACGTCCTCGATGAAGCAGACGTTCGTCGCGAAGATCCCATCGCCGGAGCCTTTCCACAGCTCGGGCCGCTCGAAGCGACCTTGCAGGTTGTAGCGCTGATCGCCGCCGCACGCGTTGTTGACGGCCTGGCGCTCGTTGTATTCAAAGTCGCGATAGAGCGGGCGGAATAAACGCGAACCCACGTTGAAAATAATTCGCGTGCTCTTGCGCGCTCCCGCCGCGCAACGCCGCATGTAGCGCCACTGGGGCTGCATGGGCGGCGGCTGGTCGAAATCGTTCTTCGCCGGCTTCTTCGGGGTAGCGTCGAAACTCATCCAGCCATAATGGCTGCCGAGCCACACCTGGCTATATCGATGCCCGTTGCTGCACGGCGCCGTCTCGCCCTTGTCGAGCAAGCCGTTGTGGTTCGTGTCCCATTTTGTGGGCTCCATCGGCATGCCGGTGCCCAACCATCGAGCGGGAATCCCCAGGTAGCGCATCGTGCCGGCGACCATGACGCTGGTGCCCGAGCACGCGATGATTTGCGACTTGTCGTACGGCCGCTCGGTGAGTTCGATCTTCAAATTACCCGGGTTGGCGTCGTAGTGTTTCCGCGAGTAGTCGACCGCGGCCGGGCGTCGCTTCGACCGATGGGGATAATAGTAGCGGTCCTGGATGTATTCGACCGTGTTGCGCGCGGCCCAATAGGGATTGTCCATGTCGGCGGCCACGCCGTACTTGGCGCGGATGTGCGAATCGATCCGTTTCAGAAACGCGTCGTACGTCTTTTTGTCGGTCAGGTTAAACAACTCGGGATCGTCTTCCAGGTAGTTCGTGCCTTTCAACTTGCCGGCGTCCCTGTTGACACGGTGCGGATAGGCGTATCGGCGATAGGGACGCACCCAAACGTCGATCTCGTATTGGGAAGCGTAGGGCCGGGCGGGCGCGTCGGCATAGACGACCGACTGCATGTACTGGCGGCTCGAAACGTCGCCGGCCGGATCGTAGGTAAACGGCCGGATCGTCGCGTTGGGCGCGTCGGACAAATCGACGATCCTCTCGGTCTCCGGCCAGATGTCCTGATTGGGCATCTGGCGGTTTCTGTAGGGGCGCGAGTAGTTGTGGCGGACCTCGCCGGGGTGCGGGGTTTCTTCGTTTTCGGGCACGGTCTTGATGCCCATCGTGAGGTGCCGCACGACGCGTGGCCCGGCCCGACCCGCATCCAGGTTCTTCGTCACGTTGACCCGATGCACGCGGCCCGGTCCGGCCACGTTCTCCGAGACCCAAAGCGCGTCGTTGCCAAAACACAATCCCCGGCACGATCCGCCTTTTCGGCTTGACTTTGGGCGATCGAAATAGAAAAGGCCCCGCCCGGTCGGCCCGTCGGCGCAGTAGATATGGTGGTTGCCGATGGTTGCCCAAAGGTAGCGAGCCCCTTCGAGTTCCATGCACGCCAGTCCATGGCTCGGCGCGATTCCGGCGTCGGGCATATGGCGGACGAATTCGGGATCGGCGTCGTAGGGCGCCTTCCATTTCAAACGAACGATTCCTCGCTGGACTCGAATGTTTTGATCGGCGTAACCGTCCGGATCGTAGCAGACCAGAATATCTCCGCCGTCGCAGGCCACGTCGAGCAACTCGCGGTCGCCAATCCGGTTCGTGTAGCGCGAAAGATCGACGACGTTGGACGTCTTTTCGTCGAGATCGAATCGCCATAGTTGCGAGATGACGTCGTTGTCGTCGTCGAGCACCCAGGCCGCATCGTCCCAGCACATCCAGTAGAGCACGTCGTGCCCGCCCTCGCGAGCGTAGGCCAAACCGCGAGGTTTCACGAGCCGGTTGCCCTGGGCGTCGCGCGGAAGCTCGATCACTTCAAGTTGCTTCAACTCGCCGGTCGCCCCGTCGTCGCGCCGAGGAATCTGATACGAAAACACCTTGCCCGAACGATCCAAAACCAACAACCGCGGCGCCTTGGGCGAAACGTCGTCGAACGCCAGGCCGCGGATGTCGTCGTTCTTCGGGCTCAGCGTGTAGACCGCTTCGCTTTCGCCGATGAGCGGAGCGGCATCATCGGGGGCCGCAACGACCACCGAGGCCCAGGAGACCAACAGCACGGCGACTGTCGCGTGAATTCGAGTCATGTTCAATCGATCCTCTTTCGTGGCGGGGCCCCTGGCGGTGCGTGGTTTCGCACGTCCTACGGGTTGGCCGGTTTCTTCTTTCGGTGCTTTTCCTGTTCGAGCATTTGTTCGACCCACTGCTCCATGTTCTCGAACGGGATCTTGCGCAGCGACAGGACGTCGGCCGTCAGGTTGTACCGGGGTTTTCCGGTCTTGTGGTCGAACGAAGACGGATTCGAGCCGACGCAAACAAGCCGCAGCACGTGTCGGCCCGGCTTGAAGTCGAACAGCCCGATCTTCCGTTCGCGGCGTTGACCGTAGATGTAATCTTCGTGCTCGTTAATCCGGAAGACATTGAAGAAATCGAGCGTTTCGTTGATTTCGTCGGGCGGCAGTTGGTTGACGACGCTCACGCGATAGCCGCCGGCGATTTGCGATTCGCCCGCCTCGCGGAGCGTCTTGCCGTCGACGAAGACTTTCCAGACGCCGTTGTCCTCGCGGAGATGCTGGAAGAGCGACATCGAATAGCGGCCTTCCTCCTTGATCTCGAAGGGAATCTCGATCCACGCGCCGACCCGGTCGTTCTTCACTCGGAACCACGGCTTCGTGTAGGTGGCCCGATTGTACGGCAGCACCTGGAGCTTGACTTCGGGCGAATGCTTGATCGTGTCGACGACCTCGGGCAAGTGAAGCACGATCTCGGGATTGACACGGTCTTTGTAGGGAGGGAACGCGCACCACGGCTTGGCGATCGAGTCCTGGTACCAATAGGCGACGGTCGACCAGAAATCGGGGCGCGAGCCCGACTGCGAGATCGTCTCGCCGAGCGAGTTGACGATGAAGCCGCGCCGCTCGATCTCGAACCGCAACGACTTTTCGAACTGCACGGGATCGGCGATGTGCCAGCGGTAGGCCGACACCCGGGCGTCCGGCGCGCGGGGTTCGAACACGGTGCACCCGGTGTAGAGCCCCGAATGGACCCGCATGTTCCAGGCCTCGTTGATGTAATCCTCGGTGCCCGTGCCGACGATCGAAGGCTCTTTTTCGCCGTCGATGTACCAGAGGTCGTCGCCCTCGCCGAACCAGTGGCCGATGCCGTTCTGCGACGAAAGGACCGTGCCGACGTAGTGGCCGCGGCCCTCGCCGACAAAGACCGTATAGGGTTTGCCCATCTCGGGCGGAAATTCCTGGTGGTATCGGGCGTGAAAATACATCAAGTCGTCGGGCGCTTCGTCCAGCTTCGTCCAGTCGATGTGGTAGTAGCTGGCCGCCGGCTCGTCGAGCGATTCGTTGCTCAACGTGATCTTGGCTTCCCGGGCGAAGGGCATTTGCCAATAGCAGTTGTAGGCTCGGCCGTGCGAACAAACGCTCACCGGCAGCGATTCGATGTCGGCCCTCATCCCATTGCCCACGCCGAAGAAATCGCCCATCGGCGCCTCGACCGAAGGTTCTTTCGCTCCGTCCCAGTAGATCCGCAGCACGAGTGCCCGCGGATAACGGATGTTTCTCGACGACGGGGTGAACCACATGTGGGTAATCTTGCCCGGCCCCTTGAGATGGGCAATGGTCTTCGTTTCGCCGGGCGCGAGCGGCATGTTGTCGTTGTTGTCGTAGTAGTTGCCGCTCGAAGCTCGCATCGATTTGCCCTGCCGCGGATGGGTAATCGATTCGAGTATCTGGGCCGGGCCCGACTGGACCGTGCCCGCCAGCAGCAAGAGCAACGTGCAAACCATCGTTTTGTTCATGGCGTCGTCTTTCCTTTTCACTTGTTCACTTGCGATCGGTCGCCCACGCGGTCAACAGTTTCTTTGAGAAGGCAAAACGCGAAACCGTCGGGCAAAGGGATGAAACGTGGGTGGGAATCGAGCGCTGCCACGCTCAACGTAACCCCATCTTAACCTCCCCCCGCCGGGACCGTCAACCAATCGAGAAGGCCCAGTTCGAGCCCCCGGTCGGGCGGCTAGGCTCGTATTTCGGTTGTCATCCTGAAGGTCGCCATCCCGACGACTGTCATCCCAACGACTGTCATCCCAACGATTGTCATCCCAACGATTGTCATCCCAACGATTGTCATCCCAACGACTGTCATCCCAACGATTGTCATCCCAACGATTGTCATCCCAACGACTGTCATCCTGAGCGCAGCGAAGGATCTCGGCTTCCGTGAGGCAAGAGATTCTTCGCTGCGCTCAGAATGACCGTTTTGAGATGACCGTTTTGAGACGGCCGCTACGGCTGCGGTGCTTTGCGCAGCGGGGCGAACTTGATCTTGTCGATGAGCTTGACGATCTCGCCGTCACGCACCTTGCCCGAGATGGCCGTGATCGCGTCGATGGCGTACTCGAACCGGAGGTTGTAGTCGCAATCGAGTTCGATTTCGGTGTCTTCGGCGATCGAGCCCGGTCCGGCGTCGTCGCCGACGATCAGCCGGATCCGCTCTTGCAACGCCCGGAACGGCGCTTCGTCGGGCATCCGCGCCTCGGCCAGATACACCCCGGTCAGACGCCCGTCGCGGTTCGCCTCGACGCGCACCTTCAGCAGCGACAACATGGTCGGGTCGATCGGGCCCTGGACGGGCGCGGCGGCGGGCATCTTGATGTTGAAATCGCCCTCGGGCGCGGCGATCTTGAACGTCATGATGAAGAAGATTAACAGCAGGAAGACGACGTCGATCATCGGCGTCATCATCAGCCGGATCTCTTCCTTATGTCGACCGACGTTGCGTATCCGCATCGATCACGTCCCTTCCTGGTGCTTGGCGCGCAGCGAGAACTTCTCGAAACCGACGTCCCGGCACGCCTCCATCAATTCCTGCACCAGACCCGTCTTCGCCCCCGCGTCGGCCCGGATAATCACCGTCGCCGTCGACGGCTTGACGTGGCGATATTCGAGAATCTCTCGTTCGCGGCGCAACAGAGGCTTGAGACCGGCGACGGGCACCTCCTCGCCGACGAACAGCACCGTGCCTTCGCGGGTCAATTGGAGCGTGATCGGCATCTCGAACGGCACGTCGGCCGGCTTGGCCAGCTCGCTCTCGGGCAGCCGGATCCGCGCGTTCTGGTCGGCCTCGGCGAAGTTGATCACCACCATGAAAAACGCGATCAACTGGAACGTCATGTCGATCATCGGCGTCATGTCGCCTTCCGACGCTCCGGCATGACGGCTTGTTCTGAAACGCATGGCAATGGTCTCAAACGCGTGGTGGGGTCGTGACGTCGACGCGGGCCTAGCTCTTCTTGGCGCCCACGTTGGAAAACCGGCTCATCAGGTCTTCGCTGAGAATTCCTACTTCGAGCACGAGTCGGGCGATCCGGTTGCGGAGGATGTTATGGGCGGCGACGGCCGGAATGGCAATCATCAACCCGACGAACGTCGTGAACAACGCCGTCGAGATATTGCCGGCCAACTCGGCCGGTTTCGGCGCGGTCGCGCTCGTGGCGATCACCTGGAACGCTCCGATCATGCCTTGCACGGTGCCCAACAACCCGATCATCGGGCTGACCGTTCCGATCAGGGCGATGTAGCTGAGCCGGTGTTCGAGTTTCATGTTCTCTTCCTCGCCCGTCTCTTGCATCGCTTCGATCGCCTGGCCGTAGCCTTGCGAGAGCTTCGCCAGTCCGGCCGAAAGAACCTGGCCGAGCATCGATTCGTCGCTCTTGGCCAACTCGTAGGCCTTTTGATATTCCTTCTCGTTCAAAAGGTTCTCGAAGTTCTCGACCAACGCCATGGGCACCAAGGCCTCGCGCCGGGCGGTCAGGATGTTCATCACCAACAACGAGACCAACGTGAACGAAATGGTCAAAAAGACCACGCTGTACGATATGCCCAACGACTGAAACAGCCATTCGAGCAGCGTCTT
The DNA here is from genome assembly GCA_016929515.1 of Pirellulales bacterium. Lineage (GTDB taxonomy): Bacteria > Planctomycetota > Planctomycetia > Pirellulales > Thermoguttaceae > UBA11386. The sequence goes on from JAFGIR010000172.1 coordinate 8,700, forward strand.
GTCCTGGGGCGTCTCGTCGGCCGCGTCGGTCTCGGCGGCCGGCGGCGGGTCGCTCGTCTCCTCGACGATGAGTGCGTCGTCGGCGCCTTCGTCCACGTCGGCGACCTTGTCGTCCGCGGCGGGCGCTTTGTCCTGGGCCCAGGCCGGCGCGGGCGACGAAAACGCGACGGCCGCAATGACGCTCAGCCCAACGACCGGGATCAGCCACCAGCACAACCCGGCCGCAAACCAATCGAACCGATTCCGATGACGCATGTTGACCTCCCGATGAGTATGGTTTTCTTCTATCGCCGCGGGCAAGACCCTCAGTCTAACCCAAGTTCGGCTCACCCCAAAGACGTCTGTCGGCAACGGACGGCGTTGACCCAAGGCCGTTACCCTATCAGAGGGGTCAGTGGATGTTCTTGTAACGCGTTCGTAACGTTTCCTGGGCCCGGATGGCGCGATCCGTTTGGTGGACTTCACCCCAAAGCTCGGCCAAATTGGCCAGGGCCTCGGCGTGTTCCTCCGGGCTGTTGAAATAGAGAATATCGACGTGGAGAAACGCCAGCAGGGCGTCTTGCGGCTTGCCGGCTTTGCGCAACGCGGTCCCCAACGCGTTGTATGCCCGGGCATTCAGCAAGACGTCCTCCGGATCGGCCTGATCGATGATCTCTTGTGTCATTTTCAGGGCATCGTCCAGCTTGCCCTGGGCGGCCAGACACCGGGCCTTGCCGATTTGGGCCAGTTTCTTCTGTTCGAGCGCGTCGGCGTCGGTCGTTTTGGTTCCAGCCGAACTCATTTCGATCGCTTTTTGGAACGAAGCGGCCGCCTCGTCGATTTTGCCTGCCGCCATTTCGGCTCGGCCGATACCCACCGCGGCTCGAAGTCGGGCAGACAGCCAAGGCGCGTCGGCCAACGTGGTGTAATATTGGACGGCGGGACCGTAGAGACGACTGACCACGAGCAGGTCGCCTACGATCCGGTTGGCTTCGTACCAATGGTAGTTGCCGTGGTGTGCTTTGACGAATTGGGCCATTTGGGTGCCGGCTTCGACAATTTTGCCTTCGCCGCGCAGTGCAAGACGAGCCGCCGCGAGCGCCTTGTAGAACTCGACGTCGGCAACAATCGCCTTGCGATGGATCTTGCTCGTGTCGATCTGGCTCAAGGCTTTCAATGCGTCTTCGTACTGTCCGTGGGCCACGCTCGCCCGGGCGAGACTCAACGATTTCGGCTCGCCGTCGTAGACAATCGTTCTGATCTCCCCTGCCGGCACCACGGTCTTGGCCGTGCCGCGCTTCACGGTCACTTCTCGGTTGCTCATGGCCGAGACCTGGCCAAGAACCGTCTTCTTGTTCTTCTTCGTGACCGTATCGGCCACGGCCGACGCCGAGGCCGACGACAGAAAAATCAGAATCGCCAGAATCGTGCAATGCCACTTCATGGGCAAGCTCCCGCGACGGTTAAGGGTGTTTGGATTTCTCGTGGGTTTTCAGCCCGACCGGTTTCTTCCCCTGCACGCTCTGAACCTTCTTGAGCAGGGTGTCGTATTTCTCTCGCCACGTCGGCCCGCCCAGGCTCGGGCTGAGCAATTCCGTGACGATGATGTCTTTTTCAGTTCGGGCGAGCATGTCCTGTTTTTTCTGCCCGTCGAGGGTCAGGGCATACTCGAAGCGGCATCGGGCCAGGTTGTATCGGGCTTCGTGAAACGTCGTCAGACGCGACTCGGAGCGGAGCAACAGGTTGGCCAGCTTGCCCCATCCCCAAACGACGTTCACCTCCGAACCGTCCTTGCGTTTGGCGCGGCGACCGCCCTGGATCGCGTAGAGATATTTCCCGGCGTTGCCCGGCGTCGCGGCCCAATCTTGATAGGTATAGGCGGCCTCGACCTGGCCGTCGACCATCCGGTTGTGGCGCGCCAACACCTCGACCAGGAGCTTCATCGCCTCGTCGAATCGGTACAGTCGTCGCAGGCATCGGGCCAACCGGATCTGGACGGCCCGGATCGCGCCGGCGTCGGGAGCGAACGAGGGCTCCTTCCGGCAACGTTCGAGCAACCCTCGATAGACGTCGACCGCATGCTCGTAGTATTTGGTGGCCTCGGGCGGCAGCGTTTTTCCGCCCGTGTCGAAGCGAGCCCCCATGTCGGCAAACGTTCCGGCGACCCAGGCCAGCGAGTTGAACGTGTTGCCTTGGGTGCGTTTCGAAATCCGGTTCAAAAACATCTCGAAGCCGCGAGACATCTTCAGCAGCTCGTCGGTGCGTTGCTGGTCGCGAAGCAACTGGAGCGAGTCCTGCAACTCGCGGCTGAGGCTCAGATAAACCTCGGTCAACCTCGAGGCCGATTGCCGATCGCCGCCGGCCGCGACCGATTGCTCCAGCGCGTCCATGACCGTCTCGGCCTTGTCGAGTTGTTGCGCGGCCACGTAAGCACGCAACGCTGTCTTGTAGATCTCAACGTCGTAGCCTTCCTTGGCCGTGGCCGGATGTTTCGCGCGCGCCAGCGTCATCAGCCCGACGGTCGGATTGTCCATCAACGCGACCGCCTTGTCCGACTCGTTCTGTTGAAGGTGGATCTGGGCCAGTGCCACAACGCCGGCCACGAGCGACGCATCGACCGGCCCGTCGACCGCGACCCGATCGACGCCCGAAGCCAGCAGATCGCGTGCCCGGTTGAGCATCCGACCGAGAGCTTCGGGCTTGGGCCGCTTGGACTGGTCGAGTTGGATCGCGCGGATCCACTGTGCCCAACACGCGCGGCCCAGCAGCACTTCGGCCTCGCCGCGACGGGGTGAATCGCTCGGCAGCTTGTCGAGATAGCCCAACGCCGTCTCGATATCGTCGTCGACCACGGCCGCGTGGATCAGCGTAATCCAGGCGTCGCCCGCCTCAAGACTGCTCGGCCATTGCCGCGTGATGTAATCGGCCAGAGCCATCATGCGCCGGTGGGCAAACTGCTTCGTCGGCCCGCCCGGCGAGCGACGGTACAGCTCGGCATAGGCGACCATCGCAATCTTGGCCGCTCCGGGCGCCACGGGACGGTCGTGGTAGCGGCGCGCGAGAAACTCACCCAGCACGGCCGCGTCGTACCGATCCTGCTGCATCCAGTGAAGGTAAGCAAGATAGTATCTCGCCCGATTGACTTCGTCGGTCGGAGTCTCGGAAGTCGCCAAGGCCAACGCCTTGCGGTAATACTTGAACGCCTCGGCCCGCGACTGGGCGATTTCCTCGGCGTAGCGTTCGTGGTTCTTTGGGTCACCCTGCGTGCGATCAAGCCGGTCTTGAAGATCGGCCGCTTGCATCCGGTCCTTGGCCATGTCGGCCCGGTCGCGGGCCGCCGCGAAATCGGCCGGCTCGGTGGCCTGATCGTCCGAGTTGCTCAGCCTCGGATCGAGCAGCTTCAACTTGGCCTTGGCCTGGTAATCGCCCGTAAGCCGGGCCACCGACTGCAGCAGCCCTCGCGCCGCGACGAGAAGCCCCGCTCGTTCGGGATCGTCTTTCTTGAGGCTTTCGGCCCGGCCAAGACAGGCTTCGGCCGCGAAGTACTTGATGGCCAGCCCGTCGTCGCTCGACTCGTCGCCTCCCTGGATATTTTCCCGCCATCGATCGTATTTCTTCAGCGCCGACGCGTAGCTCGCGACCTTCGGATCGACGAGCGTCTCCAAAGCCAGGACGAGCGTCTTGTTGGTCAGTTCGTGGATGGCGGGCGTGTTGTCGGGCCGGTTCAACAATTCGTCGAAAAGGAACGTCGCCTTGTCATACTGTCCCAGCTCTTGGTAGCATCGCCCCTCCAACAGCCGCGCGTGCAGTCCGGCCAGCCGATTGCCGAACTGCTCGAAAAGCGCACGGTACTGTTTGGCCGCCTCGACCAACTTGGCCTCGCGCTCGGGGCTGCCGGGCGGATAGGTCATCGCAATCTCATGGACGGCCGTCGCCAGAAAAAGCCGCGTCTGGAGCAGATTGCGGCGAGCCTGGGTCTGCTCTTTCAGCGAGGTCTCGGCCGGCCACGCCGCGTCGAGGCCCTTAAGAATCGCGACGTAGCGCTGCCTTGCCTTCTCGAAAGCGTCGTAAGCTTCGGAGTAGAATTCTCGCGCCTCGGCCAGCAGTCTCTTCTTCTGCTTGGGCGGAGTCGACGGCCGCTCGGCACGCTCGGCCCGAATTCGTCCGCGCTCGATCAGCACGTTGGCCAACTGGCTTGTGGCCAGCGAACCCAACTCGTGGTCGGGGTGCTCCTTGAGAAACTTCTCGAATCGGACTCGCGCCTTGTCCAACGATTGCTCGCGGAACGCCGTCCGCCGACTGCCGCGCGAGCCGGTCATCAACGTGATGCCCGCCTCGTAGTCGATCACTTCCCTCAGATCGGCCGGGCAGTCGGGGTCGGCGGCCATCCGGTCGAGGTAGAGGACGGCCATGTCGTGCATGCCGCGATCGCGCAAACCTTCGAGAAATGGTTGCCACCGCTCGGCCGCCGGCGCGGTCCCGGCCGCGACGACCATCCACGCAATCAGCACGACCATCGAACGCCGCGCGATGAATCCGCCACGGCAAGGCCTCTGGGCTTCGGAAATCGTGTTGTGTGTTTGCATGGATGAATGATCGGCCACGGCAGCCAGTCCATCGGCCAGCCCGGAGAGTCTGGGGATGAACGGGGGCCGCACAATCCAAGGGGTGCGTCTCGTGGGCCGGCGTCGGTCGTCCTTGCGGCTCGGGGCATGCAGACATCAAGGAAACGGATCGCAAGGAACAGGCGGGTTCCGGGGCCGCCTGATACCATGACCAACGCCTTCTATAAGGTTAGCCGCCGATTGGTCCGCCGACAAGGATTCCGTCGAGAAACGGCCGCCGTTCCGCCCGTGCCCGTGAGGTTTGCCGACGAGATCGAAAGTCGGGCGCCGCAATCGCTCGACACGGCGCCGACCGTGGCCGATTATTAGCAGCGTGAACATCAATCGACAAGATTTCGCCAAGCCCCCCCTTTCGACTGAATCACTACAACTCATTTTACCCGAAAAACCCAAAGTGACGCCTCAACGAAAGTCATCACGTTTCGAGAGTAGTCTGATGGGCACAACCGGCTACAAGAAAAGAAGAAGGAGTGTCTTTGGAGACGGAAGACACCCCCTTCTCGGAATCACCTGACCGCAGAGTGGAAGACGCGGCCCAGGCGTCGGTGGTCGACATCAGCAGCGACTACTCGTCGCGAGTACGAAACGTGTAAACGACCGGGTCGAGCGCGACGCCCGAGCGGCTCTTGAAATTCTTGAACGACGGACTGTTCAGCCCGAGCCGGTAGTCCCAACCCGGCTTGAGTTTGACGGGCAGCAGGCACGCGGTTCCGTTCTTGATCCAACGGGGTTTTTTGCCCGGGCGCCCCTCGGGAAAATGCGGCCCGCCGCCGGTCCAGGAGAAACCGCGTCCCATGGGTTGGTCGAAGGTGACACGGATGAATTTCAGGTTGGGATCGACGTCGGTGGCTCCGTTAGGAGGATTCATCGAGACGATTCGTGGCTTGCTTGTCCGCGACTTGACGTCGGCCGTCGCGCCTTTCGTGGTGAAGTAGATTTCGCTGGGATCGGCCGCCACGCCGTGAACACTGCTGAAATTGCGAAAGCTGTCCGAGTTGATGCCGACGCGATAGTAGTGGCCCGGCTTGAGCTTGACGGGCAAAACACACGTCCGCTTGTCGCGCCAGTGGACTTTTTTGTTTTCCGCGCCGGGCGGGTAGTCGGGCCCGCCGCCGGTCCACGAGAAACCGCCGCCCATGTCCCGATCGAACGTCACCGTGATTTCGGAGAGCGACGGATCGACGTCGGTGGCGCCGACTTTGGGCGAGGTGGACACGATTCGCGGCCGGCCCATCTTGTCTTTCACTTCGTTCGTGGCGCCCTTCGTGACGAAGTAGATCTCCGTAGGGTCGATCGGCACGCCGTCGGCGCTCTGGAAACCCTTGTAACTGTCGGAATTGATGCCGACGCGGTAGTAATGGCCTGGCTTGAGTGCCACCGGCTTGACACAGGTCCGCTTATCGCGCCAGTGGACTTTTTTGCCTTCCGCGCCGGGCGGATAGTCGGGCCCGCCGCCGGTCCACGAGTAGCTAGGCGACATGTCCCGGTCGAACGTGACCGTTATTTCGGCAAGCGACGGATCGACGTTCGTGACGCCGACTTGCGGCGAGGTCGAAACGATGTTCGGCGCGACGCCGGGCGTCGAACTCGCGGCCGTGCCAAGCATCGTCAGTGCGGCTTCCGCGTTGTTGCGAACCAGTCGATCGGAGTCCTTCAGCGCCGCTTGCAGGACGGCCGTCGCGTCGCGATTGCCCAATTCGCCCAGGGCGTAGGCGGCACAACGCCGGGCATAACCGCTCTTGTCGTTTTCAACCATGTCGACCAGCCTCGAGTAACTCGTCGCGACGCGATTCGCCCCCAAGGCCAACGCCGCCATGCCTCGCGTGAATTCCTCCGCGTGGTTACACAGTTTCAGAAGCTCGGGCACGACCGGTTCAATCGACTTGAAGCCACCTTGCCAGGCAACGTAGATCGACGCCCGGCGAATCGTGTTGGTTTCGGACGACAGATCTTCGTTCAACGCGGCAACCACGGCCGCCTCGTCGAGCCGTTTCAGGGACTCGATGGCCTTCTTGACCCGAGGGTTGCCCTCGGCGCAGGTCGAGATAATCCGAACGGCCTCTTTCACCCGTTTTGCCGTCTCGTCGGCCGAGAGAGCCCCGGCGCCGTCGAAGTCGAGCTCGATGCGCGTAATACGCCCGTCGCGGATCGTAATCTCCTGTTCAATCGGCTCGTGGCCCGACATGTCGACCACGAGCTTGTAGCGGCCCGGCTTGACCGAGAGCAACTGGCCGGAGAGCCCCATCTTCTCGCCGTCGAGCCGGATCTCCGCGCCCGACGGCGTCGTCCGCACGAGAAGGAGCGTCTGAGCGTCGGGCTGCGTCTTGACCTCGGGCGGATCGGCGCGCGAAATGGCCGGCAAGACCGTCGACAAAACCATAAACACAATCAGGACGAACGCACCCAGGGCGCTCGTGCATTTCGCGCCTACCTTGTCTCGCATGGTCGCCATGTTCTGTATCCTTTCGGTTTGAATTAGATCTGGATGCCCAAATTTCACAACGGTCGCGGCCGCGCGAAGCGTAGAACCTTCCCCGCTCTTGTCATCCTGAGCGCAGCGAAGGATCTCTCCCGTTGTGGAAACCGAGATCCTTCGCTCCGCTCAGGATGACCTAGTGCCGCGCTCAGGATGACCTAGTGCCGCGCTCGGGACGACGCCTGTTCGGAATGTCTTCTATTAGGTATATGCGCCACGCGCGCCGGATTGGCCGGCCATTCTTGCAAATTCTAGCCTCTCAACTAAAATAGCACTTGGTCGACGCGTGGTTAAGTCCGCCGGGCAGCACGATCTCACTCGATTTCGCAACGGGGCCCGGAGCCGGTCGTCGTCCATGTCTTCTTTTCCGGAACGAGGTACCCAGGAGCGTCTCTAATCATGTCCACCGGGACACGGCCGACTCTTCTGCGGCGATTGCGCGACGCCTCCGACCCGATGGCGTGGGAAGAATTCTTTGCGTGCTACTGGTCGACCATTTTCGGCTACGCCCGGCTTCGCGGCTGCTCGGAACACACGGCCGAAGAAGTCGTCCAGGACGTGATGCTCACGATCTTCGAAAAACGCGACATGTTCTGCTACGATCGCTCGCGTGGGCGGTTTCGCGATTGGCTCCGGCGCGTCGCCTTCAATCGGATTGCCCAGCGGCGGCGCGGGCCGAGCGAGCGTGTTCGGGCCGCCGGCGGCGAGTCGGACCACAACGCGCTCGAACAACCCAGCGAGGAACTTGCGCCCGACGCGGCCTGGGAAAACGCCTTCGAGCAGGCCATGCTGGGCGCGCTGTTGGACGCGATTCGGCGCGAGGTCCGCCCGCGCGAGTTCGTCGCCTTCGAGTTGACCGCGCTTCGAGGGCGACCGCCGGCGGAGGTCGCGCGAATGACCGGCTTGACGCGCAACATGGTCTATAAGGCGCGGCGGAAAATCATCGAGCGGCTGCGCCAGCTCGGCGGCAGCTACTC
>JAFGIR010000173.1 GCA_016929515.1 Pirellulales bacterium
GTCGTTGTCGGCCACCACGTCCCACGCGTACTCCGTGGCCGCGCCTTCGGGATCGTCGATCAACGAAACGTAAATCAACGCGCTCGTGTCGCTCGCGTTGTTAACCACCTTGACTTTCAAGTCGAACGGACGAGTCAAGTCCGTCAAATTGCTATTCGCGTCGTTCTGATACGTGTACGGATTCGACGTCTCGCGGTACAATTCCGTCCACGTCGGGTTCACGCCCGTCCCATTGGCCACGCACTTCTGAATCGACATGCCTTGCGGCGGGCGTCCCGCATTGGTTCCTTGCCCTTCGGCAGTGAAACAGATTCGGTAGAAGCTCAGTTGGTCGGGATCGGTGCCGTCCTGCCGCACCCGAACCAACACGCCAGGCCCTTCGTTGTCGAAGCACTCGACCCGAACCTGCATTTCGTAATCTTCCATGGTCGCTGCCGACGGCTCGTCGACGATGACCGCCGAGCCAATGAAGTCGACGCTTGGCGCGGTGGCCGTTGCATACTCGAAGGGATTCGAGTCATCGGAGATACTGCCGTTGCGGAAGTCGAGACGGAAATTTCCCCAGTCATAAATGATCGACGCTTGCCCGCCCTCCGCATTGGTCATGTGAATCTCTTGCCACGAAAGGGGCGAAGCACCGGTGAACGCATGGGTCGTGTCAATCGAGCCGTTCGACCCGTTGTCGACCGTCATCTCATGGAGTTGTGCTCCCCAGGGCCGATAGGTGTTGCCAACGGCCCTGCTACGCCACGACATCATGCCGTAGTTGCCTTCGGCCAGCGTCGCAAGATCCGGGTCCGAACCGCTGTACCAATTGTCCATGGCGGCCAGGTCGGTGCCCGCGTTGACCGAGTAGGCGCCGCCGTTGACGTCGACCTGGATGTAAAACGGCGTGTTGTCGAGCGAATACGAAAAGGTGCCCGTGGGGAGGGCGTACTGGGTGGTCACGCCGGCGACCACCTTCTGCATGGTAAGGCCTTGGGCAAAACCATAGGTGCCCGTTGGCTGTTGCCGAGCACCAACGCGAAAATAGTTGTCATCGTCCTGGTAGCCAAAGACCAACCCCAAACCGTCGTCGTCCCAACTCGATAGCTTGCCGGTCAACGTATACTGCGAAGGCGTCACGGCCGAGTTAACCATGATATAGGGTTTGTACAAACCGTCGCCCGCCGTACCCCCGTCGTAAGTGCCGCCGTCGGCCTCGGCCGAATCGGAATTCTCGCAGAGCACATCGTTTGCCAGCAGGACGCCCCACTGTGGATCGTCCAAATTTCCGCCGACAATCATGCCGCCACCCGATACGTCGGTCCAGCCGTCGTAGCTCGTAATGAACGGGCTGGAGAGCAACGTCTGCGCCGCGGCCATGCCGGGCGACGCAGCGATCAACAAACCGACCGCGACGAAACTCGCGCTCCACAACCGCCAACTCTTCCGCCCGCTAATTTTTCCCGATCCTCCCATTGCAGTTCTTCCTTCTGTGATTCGGTGTACGATCAGAGTGAGACCATTTCAGAAACCGACTTCCGCACTCGCCACCCCAATTCCGAACGTCCGCAAGCAAGCTCCAGAACACTTGTCCAAAGACGAAACACCGCCCGCTCCACCTTTCTCGAAGCGGGAGGTGGAAACAAGAGAAGGAGCTAGCGTGGACAAGCCACGGACAGTTACATCCCCAAAGTGCGCACAACCACCTTGCACTCCGTGCGCCGCACGGAGTCCGCGGCTTGCCAGAACCTCGGAAACGAGAGGCAACGAACCCGGGCAAGAGAATTCTCCCGTTTCGTTTTTGACTGCGGAAGCCAACTTCATAATATTCGAAATACTCACCTCCTACAACGAACTTCACATAACGTTCGCCTCGATCGCACCAAACGAACCACAATCCCCCACTTTCCTGCGTGAAAAACGAATAGCCACATCAGGGGGGCTGTCATATAATACGCATCTTTTCGATGAGTCGCCTGCCGAACGCCGGCAAACGGCCGGCGTCACCAACTCAGACTCATCTCGCGCATCAACCCATAAGCACTCACTCCCTCATCACGTCTTAGGGCCGACGACTGGCCTACCGCTGCCTTGACCAGCGGTAGGCCGTTTGCCCGTCGGCATGCTACAGCACTCAACCCAAGGTTTCCATTTCCTCCAAGCCTGAACCGATCGACTACTTTCGACGTCGCATCGCCAGTCCGCACAAGGCCAGCAGACTCAGCAGCATCAACGTACCCGGCTCGGGCACGGCCGAGGCTTCTTCGCCTGGCCAGACATAGCCCCAGTTGGCGGCCATGATGGCAGCGTCCTTCGGGCCGACGATCGTATCGCCGTCGAAATCACCCTCGTCCCAGCCGCCCGTCGCACCCCAGTTCTGGGCCAGCTTAATGGCATCGTCTTCGTCGACGGTGCCGTCGCGGGTCGCGTCGCCGGGAATCTCCGGGATCCCCGTCACGTCAACGACCAGCGGGGCATTCACGTCGCCGCCATAGCCGGACCACTTGACGCCGATGCTACGTCCGTAGGAGAGGTTGCCGGCAGCCCAGTTGGTGAGGCCGACCGTGCCGGTCAGAATCGGATCGCTACTGTCGACGACATCCCAGCTATACGGCGTGGCCGACTCTTCCGGATCGTCAATCACATCGACGTGAATCGTCGTGGCCGTGTCGGTCGAGTTGTTAACAACGCTGACCTTCACGTCGAACGGGAACGTTTCACCATCAGCGACATGATTCGTGTAGACAAAAGGATCCACGGTCTCACTGTACAACTCGGTCCACACCGGTACGCCGCCTCCTCGCCCGTCGCACTTCTGGATCGACATCCCGATCGGGGGCCGCGTCCCGTCCGTCCCGGTCGCCTCGGCGGCGAAATTGATCCGGTAGAACGTGTTGTCGTCCTGGACGCGGACCAACAGCCCGGGGCCTTCGTTGTCCCCGCACTCCATCCGGACTTGCATCTCGTAGTCGTCCATGGTCAGCGTGGCGGCGTTGTCGATGGCAATCGCCGACCCGATGAAATCGACGTTCGGATCGACGATGGCCGGCGCGGTTGTGGTCGCGTTTTCGTAAGGATTCGAGTCATCCACGATCCCCTGACCAGCCACCTCGACGCGGAAATTGCCCTTGTCGTACTCGAGCGACAACTGGTTGCCCAAGGCATTGGTCATGTAGAGTTCCCTCCACGGCTGCGGCGAGGCGTTCTCGAACGAGTGGGTTCGCTCGATCGAACCGTCGGAGCCTTCATCGACCGTGAGCGAATGGAGTTGGGCTCCAAAAGCTCGCTTGGAGTAGTCCGTGTCGAATCGGCTCTGCCAATTCATGACACCATAGTTGTGCCCAAGCGTCGCCAGTTCGGGAACCGAACCGCTGAAATACACGGTGGGCGTACCGCCGATCGCGCTGGGGCCGGTCACCGTGCACGCCGTGCCGTTGACCTCCACCTTCAAGTCGAACGGCGTGTTGTCGTTGACATAGGCAAAAGTGGCATCGGGGATCGCGACTTGCGTAATCACGCCGCCGACGACTTTGTCAAAGGAAATACCCTTGGCGAATCCATTGTCGCCCGTGTCCTGCAACCTCATGCCAATGCGGCAATAGTTGTCGTTGTCCTGATAGCCGAAAATCAGGCCCAGCCCATCATCGTCCGTCGCCGAAAGCGTCCCCGTCAGCGTGTATTGCGACGGAGTGGCGTAGTTCGTGTTGACGATCATATAGGGCTTGTACTGGCTGTCGCCGGCGACTCCACCATCGTAGGTGCCGCCGCTGGACACGGCGCCGTTGGAGACGTCGCACAGCGCGTTGTTGTTGATCAACACGCCCCACATCGGCAGGGCCGAGCCGACGAAGATCGGACTCGTGTTGGTATCCGTCCAACCGTCGTAACCCGTGATGAACGGAGTGTCAATCAAGGTTGCCGCCGAGGCCGTGCCGGCCAGCGGCATCGTCAAACACAGAACCGCCAGCAGCAGGGCGACCACTCGGCTCCGCCGCCGGAACACGGCCAGCGCGCCGGCCGCGCCGAGCAGCAGCACCAGGGTGCCCGGCTCGGGCACGCCCGCGGATTCAAACGATCCGGGAACAACCACCAGGGCCGCGTTCGGGTCGCCGCCGTAACCCGAGTATCGCAAGGCCACGCCGTCTTGCGCGCCGGGGGCACTAGGCCGACCTCCTCCCCAGTTCGTGAACCCGACGGTACCGTACAACAGCGGGTCGGAGCTGTCGACCACCGTGTCATAGACGATGGGAAAATCCGGATTCAAGGGATCGATCACCTCGACGTTGATCGTCGTCGTTGTGCCTCCAACGTCGTTGGTCACGGTGATCTTGACGTCAAAAGGATCCGCCGAGTAGGCGAACGCCGGCGCTGTTTCGCTGTACAACTCCGTCCAGGTCGGCGCTCCCGATCCGTCGTCGACGCACTTCTGGATCGACATGCCCTGCGGGGCGCGGGTTCCGGCTGTCCCCGTCGCCTCGGTCGCCCAGTTGACCCGGTAGAAGGTCTTGTCGTCCTGGACGCGGAACAAGAGTCCCGGGCCTTCGTTGTCGTTGCACGCAATGCGAACCTTCATCTCCATGTCTCCGATCGTTTGAGCGGAGGCCTCGTCGACGACAATCGCCGACCCGATGAAGTCGACGTTCGGCGCGGTCGACGTCGCCCATTCATAGGCGTTCGAGTCCTCCTGGATCGTGCCGTCGCGGAAATCGAGCGCGAAGTTCCCATCTTGGCCGACATTCGCCTCTTGCAGATTTTCCGCATTGGTCATCGCAAGCCTCCGCCAGGCAACCGGCGAGGCGGTGTCAAACGCGTGGGTCGTGTCGATCGAACCATTGGAGCCGTTGTCGACCGTCATCGAATGCAACATATCGCCCTTCATTTCATCACCCCGGCTACCCCAAGACATCGTGCCGTACTGGCCTGCTCCGAGGGTCGCGAGGTCCGAGTCAGTGCCGGAGATCTGCGGCGTGGAGGGTTCTCGCCCGCCCTCGGTTCGCCAGGCGTAGACCTCGAAGGCATCGCCGTCCACCTTCACCTTAAGACTGAACCTCGAGTCGTTCATCAGGGGTATGAAGCTCGTGGTGGGACCGCCGCCGATATACGGAGTAATCACGCCGCCGACCACCTTCGACACGGTAAGCCCTTGGTAGAAGCCATACGCACCGGTTGATTGCCGGCGGGTGCCCACGCGAAAGTAGTTGTCTTCGTCCTGATAGCCGAAGATCATGCCCTGGCCATCGTCGTCCGTGATCGAATACGTGCCGGTGATGGTGTAGGCGGAAGACGTGGTATTCGAGTTGATCATCTTGTAGCCGATGAATTCGCCGTCATTCTGATTGCCTTCCCTGGGCGCATCGTAACCGCCTTGCCTCTCCATTCCGTCGGAGTTCTCCATGAGCACGCCCCTTTCGAGCAGGACGCCCCAGGCGGGGTAATAACCCTGCGGCGGAGTAATGCCGTAGTCGTAGGTGTCCGTCCAGCCGTCGTAGCTGGTGAGAAATGGACTGCCGATGAGCGTCTGTGCCGTGGCCGCGCCCGGCAACGTCGCCATGAGCAAGCCAACCGCAACGAGACCCACGGCCCACAACCAATTGCTTCTCTGTTCCCCAATCGTTCTCAGTAATGCCATTGTAGTTCTCCCTTTTCTTGCATCGATTGCATCGCCCCAAAGGCACTCACTCCTCGTCAACGCATCAGCGACCGATTATCCATCGGCGTGTTACGGAGACACAGCCCAAACGGCAATTCTTCAAAGTCTCAAATCGTTCCGGCTACTCTCGATGTCGCGTCTCTAGCCCACGCAAGACTGGCAGGCTCAATAGAACCAACGTAGCTGGTTCGGGCACATTCGCGCCGGGCATTCATATTACCCGGCTAAACATGGCTCCTCTTCGTAAACGTCAACCTCCGTTTGCCAATAGATGTGGTTTACAAGGTTCGACCGGACACCGCGGCCGCTTCCGGATCGGCCGCGGTAATCCGAATCGAGTCAACGGAAAAACCAAGTGTCTCTCGATCCTCTCCTCTGTTCCCACCCTCGAGCATCCAATAGAAATACAAGTAGGGCCAATATCCGCACGCTTCAACCGTCTCGGGCGAACGAGTCCCCATCGACTTGAACGCGATCTCTTTGCCGCCGTTTACGGAGACCAACGGGGTCCATTTTCTCGCTTGCGGATCAACGACAATGCGGAACGAGTAGGTGCTCCCTTCAACGGCAGGGATTCCGCTGTCGATTTTGGTTTCCTTTCCCTTCGTTCCGCTCCCCGAAACAAAGGCCCAGTGTCTCTCGGACGCGTTCTTCCGAAGTCGGCCGTCAAGCCGAATGTGCCAACCGCTCCACGGCCCGCCCTTCAACACGGCCTCGGGTTTGGCATTGTTGCAGATGATCAGGTGATCGACCGGGTCACTAAACCGATTCAATGCGTCGAGACGGAAATTGAAGGAGACAACGTAGGGCTTCGTCAAATCCACCTGTTCGGTCAGGTTGAGCCGCCGTTCAAGCGTTCTTAGGATGCGGTCCCTCCCCGATTCTCGCTCGATCAACACACGTAAATAGTCGCCGCCACCGAGCATTGGGTTGGTCTGTTCAACCGAGGCCGAGTGCTTCATCCCCTCGGCTTCTCGCCAGCGCCAACCGCTGGCCCAGCCCGAACCCGGAACGCCCGGAAACTGATCCACGGCCGAGGCACCGTTTCCACCGGAAAAATCGGCGAGGATCGCGCGAGCGGCCGATTTCGCGGGCGCCGGCAGCCGTCGCACGAAACGATCGGCCGAGAGCGGAATTTCACGAACGATGACCTCTCCCTTCCGACCGGCCGATTCGACGCGAGCCGCGCGCCCAGCCGTCAAACGACAACGCTTCAGTCGCCGCCGGGCATCCTCCAGGCCGGCTTCCATCGCCACCTCTCCTTGGAAGACTTGCACTTCCGCCGATCGTTGGTCATCTTCCACGGACACGCCAAATTCCGTTCCGAAATCGATCACGGTCGCCGACGGAGTCCTGATTGCAAATCCCTCGGCTCCCTTGGGAACGCTCGCCACCAGTTTGCCGACGTGCAAGAAGCCCTCGCCACGCCCCGTCATTTCAAACGTGGCCGGCCCTTGTACAATCACGTTGGCCCCGTCGGAAAACGCGATCTTGACGAGACCCTCCGCCAGACAGACTCGCTGCCCCGAAAGAAGATTCACCCCAAC
>JAFGIR010000174.1 GCA_016929515.1 Pirellulales bacterium
CGCCGGCGTCGCTCTACGACCTGTGCGACCTGGACAAAACCTGCGAGATGTTCAAGGACGATTTCATGTTGCGGATCATGCTGGCGCATAAAAATGCAACCACCAAAAATCCCTTCCAGAGTTACAAGGACGTCATGGCCCTGTCCTCCACCCACGGCATCGAAACATCGATCGAAACCAACCGGCATCTTTCGCGCGTCGCGCACGAATTGCTGAGCCGGGCGGCGTTGTTCTCGACGCAAAAAATCGTGGAGAAGATCGAGGCCTACGCGCGGCTCCACGACAAGAAGGTCCTCTACGTGCTCTCCGGCCCGGCCGCGCTGGTCGCCAGAAAGATCAGGGAAGGCAAGCGTTGGGATCAGCCGTTTGTCGATTATCTCAAACAGAAGAAGCTGCCCATGGTCGACCTCATGGACCTGCACGTGAAGGACTTCGAGCAATACAAGATCAGCCCGACGCAGTACCTCAAACAGTACTTTGTCGGCCACTACAACCCCCGGGGAAATCTGTTCACTGCCTTTGCGATCAAAGACAAGCTGGTCTCCATGATGGAACCCAAGCCGATTCCCTACCGCAACGACGCGGCCGTGTTGCGATAGGGCAGGGCAATCGGTTGAATTGGTAGGTGCGTTTCGTGATGGCTGTCGGCCGGATGGAGGAGAAAAAGTCGCAGTCAGATCCCTCACCCTGGGGGATTTATCGTCAACCAAAAAATGGGCCGCTCGATCTTACGGCGACACGCCATAATGCAAGGCATTGCAAATCAGCAGTTTACAGACAATCCGATCGACGTAACCAAAAAACAAAGTGGAGGGGATGGCGATAAACTCCCGAGACCACAAGACTCATCTGAGCCGGTTTGCCGCAGTGGGCCGGCGTCGGCGCGTTGGACATGCTCGGTGTGAGCAGCGGTCGCCTGGTCGCTTCGCGCCGATCTCTCGGTAGACCACCGGCCGAGCTGTGGAGAAGGATTGCCTGGGCAAGCTCGTCCTCCGTTTCTCTCGCTTTTGGTAACGTTTTGGCGTCCGCGGCCGTATAACGTCGTGAAAGCGTTTTTGTGCGAGCCCCGTTTCCCCGTTTTGGAGAGATCCGATGACCCACCGGCTGAAAAAAACGGCCCTGCTGGCTGCCTTGGCTGTGTTTTTGACGTTCCCCACATTCGCCACCGCTCAACAGAAGGCCGGCTCGTCCTCTGACGATGCGCTGGCGAACCGGAAGTTCGCGATTTGTGTCAACGTGGCCGCCTTCCGCGAGACGCCGTTGGGCGCGAAGCTGTTCGAAGTTTTCCGTCAGAAGGCCGTCGCCCAAATCGAGAGGCACCACAAGAGCCAGGACGCCCCGGAGAAAATCAAGAAGGTTCTCGGTTTCGACCCGTTTGAGGAGATCAAGGGCATCACGGTGATCGGTTCCGACTACGACGATCCCGAGAAGGACCTGAAGGTGGTCGTCCACATGGGCAAGACGACCGGCAATCTGGAAGGGCTGTTGTTGGCGCGGCCCGACTATGAATCCTCGACCTACGGCGATTACGTCATTCACACGGCCGCGCCGACGTCATTCTTCGGCAAGTCGGGTCCGCACCGGTCGTATGGAGCGGTCCGCACCGACTCATCGGGCATCAAGACGGTTGCCTTGGCGGTGTCGCGCGAGGGTGTCATCGAGTTGTTGGACGCCATCGAACAGGACACCCTATTCGACCGGCTCGGTCTTCCCGAGGCCCACAAGGCGTTGCTGAGCGTGTATCTCGAGGAGCGCCCGAAGGACAAGACCGAGATCGAAAGAAAACTCCCTGCCGCCTCGAACGCGGCCAAGCTGATCCAGCGCGTGGCGTTCATGATCTACGACCGCGAAGGCGACTTTCAGTGCAAGATGGTGCTGACGGCGAAGCAAGATCAGCAAGCCGAACAGTTGCGGCAGATGGCCGAGGGATTGGCCGCGATGGCCGCCTTGGCCGAGCCGGCGCGTGGCGAGGAAGAGAAGGTCAAAGCGGCCCAAAAACTGCTCGAGGGTCTCAAGGTCACCCGAAACGGTTCCGAGGTCACGCTCGAACTGAAGGTGCCCGGCGAAGCCGTCGTCCGGCTTCTGAAAGACGAGGCCAGCTTGTCCATGTAACGATGGTAGCCCCCCCGACGCGTGTTCCGGGACGGTTTGGCCTGCGATGGCGGAGCAGGTAGAATGGAGCCTATCGCCTAGACACGGAACCTGAGACCGTCCGGAATTCAGACACCGGGTAGCACCGATGATTTTCCGCCTGCCGACGTTGCGATTTCTCGTCGTGTTTTCAGAAAATCGTCGGTGTTGCGAAGCAACAAGAGGTTTTGTTTCTCAACGCTCCAATGCCTCTTGCCGCTAGCGCGGCACCGACGATTCCGCGGCGCCGCTCTGTGCATGTGGCAACCTGTGCTCCGCGGAATCATCGGTGTTACCCGGTTGTCTACGCCCTTCGCTGCTCAGGGCGTGCCACCTGAATTTCGGACGGCCTCTTGGAACCTGACTCACTGTCCATAGAACTGTTCACTTTCGGTCGACCGCCCCGTGATGTCCTTTGTTCCCTCGATCCACGAGCCGCATGAAGCCTCGGACAACGCCTTGGCGCGACAAGCACAAGAGGGCGATCGTGCGGCGTTCGCCGAGCTTGCCCGACGCTACCGACCGCGGCTGGTGAAAACGCTCGAACACCGGCTCGGGGGCCACCGCGCCGACGCCGAAGACGTGGCCCAAGAATCGCTTGCCACGGCCTGGCAATCCATCGCCCGGTTCAACCCGGAGTATCAATTCACGACGTGGCTCTACACGATCGCGTTGCGTTCGGCGACCGATTTCCATCGCAAGGGAAAGCGTCATCGCAACCCCCATGTTTTGTCGCTCCACGAGTGCGTCGACGACAACCAGCGTCCGCCCGACCAGACGGCCGCCTCTCGCGAAACCGCGACCAACCTCTGGTCGACGGCCAGCCAGGTCCTCACGCAGCCACAGTTCACGGCCCTTTGGCTCCGCTACGGCGAAGGACTCGCGGCCGGAGAAGTCGCCAAGGTGCTCGGCAAGACGACCGTGGGTGTCCGGGTCCTTTTGCATCGGGCACGCACGAGACTGCAACCGCACGTCCTGACCCTTCACGACGACGCCTCGACCGGTCCCGCCGAGCCGGCCGATCGTTCCCCCGAGGAATCAGAATCATGAAACGCCCAATTGCCCGATGGCTGATCAGCCGATCGATCGACGATCCGACTTGCGCGATTCCCGCTTGGGTCGAGCGAGCGATGGAGCGCGACGCGTCGCTGCGCGAGTATCAACGCCGCTCGCAACAACTGGCTCGCCAACTCGAGCAAGACGCCCCAGGCTGGATCGCCGCCGCGCCGCCGGCAACCCGCCCGGCGTCGCACGTCCGCCGTTCGACCGGCCGCATCACGTTGGCGGCCTCGCTGGCGGCCGGCCTGCTGATCGCGATTGGTCTGTGGCAAGGCATCCCCGGCACACACCAGTCTGCCCAAACGCCGGCCGAATCGGAACTGCCGCCGATCGACCTCGAATCGTTGGCCGACTCGTGGAACTCGGGCCGCCGGACCGTCGCTCGGCTCTCGCAACACGCCGAAGACGTGGCCGCCGCGCTTCTCAATCCACCCGCGCCCCGCTTGGCCGTCGATCTCCGCGAGCCGGTCGCGTCGGCCGGCGTGGCCTATGGACAGACGTTGGCCCTGCTGGATCGGGAAATGGAACAGGAACGAGACCGTATCGCATCCGATCTGCGCGGGACCATCCGCTTTTTCACGCATGAACTGCCGTCGCAAGTCGCCCATCCCAAGAAGGCATCACCGCCTTAGCCTGGATCGCTCACCAAACCAGGCACCCTCCAAACAAATTCCTGCCGTCCCCCTGTCATTCCGACATTCTCCTGTCATTCTGAGCGCAGCGAAGAATCTCGTCCCCGCAAGACAACACGAGATCCTTCGCTGCGCTCAGGATGACAATCGCTGTGCTCAGGCGCAGCAAGAAACCCGCGCCAATCCAAAACTCACGCAGCTTGCTTTTTGCTCTTTCGGCGTTTGCGAGTGTCCTTCCAGCGGCGGTGGACCCACCAATACTGCTCGGGCGTCTGGCGGATGATCGCTTCGAGGCAGCTCGTGTACCATTGAGTCACCTCGCGGATCGCGCCGAGTTCTTCCTGCACCTGGCGCGCGTCGGCGACGCCCGCGATGGCCAGTTCGAACCGCATCGGCCGATCGAGCCGCCGGGCGCCGGTGACGACGACCGGGCAGTCGTTTTCCAGGGCCAACAGCGCGATGGCCTTGTGGGCCGACGCTTGCCGGCCGAAAAACTCGACCCAGCAACCCTTCGGCCCGGCATACTGATCGGCCAGCAGCGTCATCGTGCCTCCCCGGCCGAGCACGTCGAGAATCTGGTCGTAGCCGCCGTTCTTCGGAATCATGAACTGGCCCGTCCGGCCGCGAAAATCGTTGAGAAAACGATCGAGATGGGGGTTGTCGAGCGTTCGGGCCACCGTGTAGGTCGGGAACCCCAACATCCCGAGCACGTAGCCGGCCACCTCGAAGTTGCCGAAATGGGCCGTCACGATCAGCGTCGGCCGGTCGTCCAACAGCGCGCGGACAAGCGACGCTTCGTTCTTGAGCGAGACGAACGACCGCCAATTGGTCTCGTGGATTTTTCTCGGCGCGTGGGCCACTTCGAGCACGAGGAGAAAGAGATGTTCCCACATGCGCCGCATGACGAGCCGGCGCTCGCGTTCGCTCCACTCGGGAAATGCGTGGCGGAGGTTTTCGTCGACCACCTTCTGGCGGAGCCGAATGACGTCGCAAAAAAACCAGGCAAACCACCGCGTGATGGCCTGGCCTGTCTCGATGCGCAATGTCTGCGCGAAGCAAATCAGGATCCGCACGACGATATAGACGAGGTAGTCAATTACCTGCTTTTTTTTCGACATAGGTCGAGCCCTCCGTGGCGACCCTCGCAAGCGGGGGATTACGAACCGGTACCGACCGCTATTGTTTCACGAAAAGGCCCACGGGCCAAGGGCGATTTCATCTCCGCCCGACGCCCGACTTTCGGGCCTTGAGCACCGGATCGCTTTTCAGCGGCAACGCGACCGTCCGGCCTGTCTCGGCCGCTTTGTAAATGGCCAGAATCACCTCGACCGAGCGGCGTCCTTCGGGGCCGTCGATGGCCGGCGCGGTGCCTTTGCGGATCGCACGGACGACGTCGCGGAATTGGGCTGCGTGGCCGTGATGACCGATGGCGGCCGGGTCGGCCGCGCCGCCCCCGGTGCTGGTCTTCGACGCCATTTTTTCGAGGATCGCCGTGTCGCGGGCCCGCTTCTTCGCAAAATCCCACTTCACCAGGTCTTCTTCCTCGAGGACGGCCGAGCCTTCCGTGCCGTGGATTTCGATGCGTTTCAGATAGCCTGGGTAGATGGCCGTGCTGGCCTCGATCACCCCGAGCGCGCCGTTTTTGAATCGGAGCGTGGCGACGGCGTGGTCTTCGACGGCAATCCGTTTGTGGGCCAAGAGGGTGGTTTGGGCACCGATCTCGGCCACGGGGCCCATCAGCGAGAGAAGCAGATCGACGCTGTGGATGGCCTGGTTCATCAGGGCGCCGCCGCCGTCGAGTTCCCAGGTCCCCC
>JAFGIR010000175.1 GCA_016929515.1 Pirellulales bacterium
CGTTGTCATCCGGGCTGACCGTTGTCATCCGGGCTGACCGTTGTCATCCGGGCTGACCGTTGTCATCCGGGCTGACCGTTGTCATCCTGAGCGCAGCGAAGGATCTCGGCATCCCAAGGATATCTTCTCGGCGGCGATTCACCTGGAGGCGGGTTAGTGGATTCGTTCGACGCTTACCATCAGTGGCTCGGCATTCCCCCGGAGGACCAGCCACCCCATCACTATCGTCTGCTGGGCCTGAAGGCGTTTGAAGATAACCCGACGGTTATTTCCCACGCGGCCGACCGTCAGATGTCGCATTTGCGGACGTTTCAAACCGGCCCACATGGAGCCACGTCGCAGCAACTGCTCAACGAGGTGGCCGGTGCCCGCGTCTGTCTGCTCCATGCCGAGAAAAAGGCCGCCTACGACGAGTGGCTTCGGCAAGCGATGGCCAAGACCCGTTCGGCCGATTCCCCCAGTTGGTCCAACGCGGCCGCCGATCCGAAATTGGCCAAGCTGCTCGACCACGTCGAGGCCGACCAGTCGGAAACGCGATCCCGCGCGGCAGCGACCAGGCAAGAAGCTCGAAACCGCCTCGGCGTGGTCCTCTTGTCTCTTGGACTGTTGGCCGTAGTCGGTTTGATGAGTTGGGGCTTCCTGTTTTCGGGCGATCCACCGGCCAAGCGGACTGGTCCGCGAAAAACGGCTCGGTCTTCCCAACCACAACAGGCCCCACAACACAAGACCACCGCGCTCCCCGGCCCGGTCGGCGGCAGCGCGCAGGACACCAACTCCAACACTCCGAAAGCGACCGACCCGGCGAATGAGCCCGCGAGCGAGAACCGTGCCCTTCCGCCGGACAACGGGTTGCCGGGCGGAAGCAACTCGGCAACGACCGCCGACTCAACGTTGCCTGAAGTCAAGGTGGAACCTCCAAAAGTGGACACGCCGCCGATCGTGGTCGAGCCAAGCGCGGCGGCCACAGCGGAGTCTGATCAAACGTCTGCCGCCGCGCCCAACGCGAGCCAGGGCGAAGCAAAACATCGCGTGCCCTCGGCGGACGCTCAACGCCGGACGGTCAAGACGCTTGACGAGATCTACACGTTTTCGAAAGATCGGACACCCGAGGAAACGGACAAGCTGATTGAAGAACTCCTGGAGCACGGTCGAAAACTCGACGGCACGCCGGAAGAGCGGTACGTGGTCTTGCACCGGGCCGCGGAGATGGCCTGCCAGGCCGGCCGAATGGACAAGATGCTCCAGACCGTCGAAACGCTCGGCCGGCACTACGAGGTCGACCCCTGGGATCTCAGGCACGACATGCTCAAGCAAATGGCCGCCCTGATCAAGGAGCCGGACGCGGCCCAGTCGTTTCTGTCAAGTCTCGAAGGGGTGCTCGACGAGGCCCTCGAACTCCAACGATTTGATGTCGCCGAGAAGTTGGCCAAGATTGGTTACCGCGCGAGTACGCAAGCGACGAGTTCCGCGCTGCGAAAGCAATGGAGAGAGTCCTCCACGGCCATCTCCCGGCTCGCGAAGAGAGCCAAACGAGTCGAAGAAGCACAACACCGTCTGGCAACCTCGCCGGGCGACGCGGACGCCAACCTTCTGGTTGGTCGCTGGTACTGCTTCGAGCAGGACAACTGGAAAACGGGGTTGCCCTACCTGGTCAAGGGAAGCGACCGCCATTTGAGCGATCTGGCCAAGCTGGAACTCCAACAAAACCCAATCGGCCCGCACGATCAGGTCCGCTTGGCCGATGCCTGGTGGGAATGGCTCAACAACGCAAAGCGGTGCGAGCGCGAAGCCATTCGGCGTCACGCGGCCGATTGGTATCACCGGGTCGAGCCACAACTCAGCGGGGTCGCCAAACTCAAGGTAACCAAACGACTGGAAAGCCTTGCACAAAGCGCGGGCACGGGCGACGAAGACCAAGGCCGTGGCGCGGCGACATCGGATTCCGACGATTCAACCATGGAACGCTACCGAATCGTCCGTCGAGGGCGGACCTATCGCTGCCAGATCGCCGCGTGCTGCGACGATCAGTTCGAGATGTACGTTAACGGTCAGCTTTTGATGAAGTCGGTAAAAACACTTGAAGTCACCCACCGAGTTGAAATGCTCGCGAAAGGAGACATCATCACGGTGCTTGCGGTCGATACGGGCGGCGTTCGGGGGTTTGCTTGTGCCATTCTCTCGGACCGGGGCGGTCTCGTTCTGACGGGCCCGACCTGGCGATCGTATCAGCCGAAATCGCCCGACACGTGGTATCTTCCCGACCAGATTGGCCAGATGGCCCCCGTGGCAACCGCGGACGTCAGCGTGGCCAAGCGATTTCAGGAAAAGACGCGCATTCAAGCAGCCAGTATTTGGAACAAAGACCAAAGCCAACAGTGCTACCTGTCCTTCCAAATCCCGTAGCTTATCATCGGACGCGGTGCCAGGCAGCTCACACAGCAGCGTTTTTTTGGAGAATCTCGGCCGCGACGTCGCATCTGCCGAGGCGGTCTGGCTGCGTGGCCCGAGGCCGGCCCTCTCGTTCAGGCCAGATCCCCGGCGGAATCCGGCCAATCCGCCGGGTCGTCCGCGGTCCATTCAGCGCGCAGAAGGCGATAAGAGAGGTTACACCGGCAGAAGGCCGAAACAGCCCGCCAATGCGGGGGGTTTTCGTTGACACGTCCTTCTGGCCTGTTTAGAATCAGGTTTGGGCTGTCTACAGAGACTGCACAAAGTTTTCCGACCTCATAACCTTTCTTCGGACCGGTCGGTGGAGCCACTCCGGGAAGAGGCGCTCCTCACGAGGAATAAGCCGACAGGGCCACTCCGACGGAACACATTGCCTACAAGGAGCATTGAGCACCATGGCGCGCGAGAACCAGGGTCTTCATGCCGCGTTGATTGTCTTCGTTGTGTTGACGATCATGTTGGCCGTCTCGACGTTTGTTTTCTTCAGTCAATACAACGACGCCAGCGAACGAGCGGCAAAGAATCAGCAAACCGCGGACGAGATGAAGCAGCGCGCCAACGACAAGGACGACATCATCAAAGCGCTCCGGCAGATCATCGGTCTTGCACCCAACGAAGCCAATGGACCCGAGGATATCCAAACCGCATTCGACGCCGAGATCCAGGCGTACGCGGCCAACTTTCCCGACGATATTCCCCGGGACTACCGCCACGTGCTTCAACGCCAGGCCGAGGTGATCGAATCGAAGAGCGAATCGTATCTGAACGAAGTGGAGAAAGTCAAACAAAACGCGATCGAGCTGGACACCATCCGCAAGTTGACAGCGGCTGAAATCGCAAAGTACAAGGCCGCTTCCGAAGCCGCCGAAAACGACAAGCAGAGGGAATTGGACGAATTCGTGAAATCACGCCAGGCCCTGGAGCAAAGCCGCGACCGGCTCCGCGACGAACGCATACAAGCCGACAACGACCACAAGAAGGACCTGAAAGAGAAGGACGATGCCATTACGGAACTGCAGGAGAAGCTGTTGGCGATGACCGATGGATACATGAAAGCAAAGCGAACCGTCGATAATATGCGCCGAGAAACGCCCGATCATTTCCAGGGAGAAGTCTGCTGGGTTGAACCGCGCGGCGACATGGTCTGGATTCCTCTCGGCAGCGCCGATGCCCTTCGTCCCCAAACCCAGTTCAGTGTTTTCTCCGCCGGAACCAATAATGTGGCCGAGGCCAGCAAGAAGGCCAGCATCGAGGTGACGCGGATCCGCGGCAGTCATTTGGCCGAAGCACGCATCGTCGACGATACGCTGACCGATCCGATCCTGGTCGGTGACAAAATCTATACGCCCATTTGGAGCCTGGGCGAAAAGCGCCACGTCGCGCTGGCCGGCCTGATCGACTTGGACAACGATGGCCGCAGCGACCTGGAACAGGTCCATACGCTGATCGAAATGAACGGCGGAGTCGTCGACGCCCGGATGGATGCCCACGGTAAGCGAACGGGATCGTTGAACATGGACACCCGCTATCTCATCCTCGGCAAAGACTTCGAGCACAACGCGCCGCCGGAGTTGCAGGCCGACCTCAACCAGATCAAGAACCAGGCGGAACAGCTCCGCGTCGAGACCATCACCTTGAAGAATTTCCTCGAGCGGATGGGCTGGGTTCGACTCGTCGAGGTGGCCAACTTCGGCGTCGGTGGACGTGAAGAATTTCCGGTAAAGCGGGTGACCAAGCCGCCGACCGCCGAGGGCCGAATCAGCGAACTGTTCAAGCCGCGCAACCCGCCAAGAACCAGCGGCGGAAGCCCCTACTGATCGCGGGCCGGGGTCCTTCGAGACTCCAAGATCCCAACCCGGTCGAGGCCAACCGACGATTTCTCGTGCGCTCCGTGTCTGCCCCCGTCGGCTACTTTCCGATCGGTGAAGCGGTGCCCCAGCGCCCTTGAAAACTGGGCCCTCGCTTTGCTCATCCCCAACCACCCAATGCGGCCAGATCGGTTTTCGCTCGGGCCGGGCCAGGTGTCTTGATTTCCTACGCCGTTTGCTCGAAACTGGGGAGTGTCTCGCGGAAACCACGCCGGAAGCGCCGCGCCTGGCGTCCCACGTTTTCAGAGATGCATCGCCGTCCGGGTTTTCGATTCGATTGTCATGAGAGATTTCTTTCACCCGCCTTGGGATTTCCATGTTTACTCCATGTTCCGCCGCTGAAACACTCGACCGAGAGTTCCTGACCTTCCGCGCCAAGCTGGTCGACCTGGCCGCCACGTTGGATCGTATTGACCGCGGCGAAGGCACGCCCACGGCCGACCCTCGCTACAAGTTGTTGCGGCAAGGACTCGAATTGCTCGCGGCGCAAGAGGGCGACCGGGCCAGCCGCATGCAGATGCTCTTCTCGTTGCCCTACGACCCTCGATGGCGAACCGATACGTCGACCTAGAACACCCTATCCCCCGACCGTTTTTCCCCTGAGCCACTGGTCACCATGAACTTCATCGATCCCCACATTCATATCGCTTCGCGAACCACCGACGATCTGGCCGTCATGGCGCGGATGGGCTGCGTGCTCGTCGCCGAACCGGCTTTTTGGATGGGCTACGACCGGAGCGGCACCAACAGCTTCCACGACTACTTCCGTCAACTGACCGAGTGGGAACCGCGGCGCTGCGCGAACTACGGAATTCACCATTGCGTTTGGATGGGCATCAACGCCAAAGAAGCCGAGGACGTCGGTTTCGCCCGGGAAGTGATCGCCGAGTTGCCCCAATTCCTCGACCGGCCCGACGTGCTGGGGGTCGGCGAGATCGGTTTGCACAAGTGCACGAAAAACGAGGTCGCCACGCTCGAAGCATTGATCGACCTGGCCTTGTCGTCCAACGAGCAGATGCTCTTTCACACGCCGCATCTCGAAGACAAGTACAAGGGCACGAGAATGATCCTCGATCTGTTGGCCAACGAACCGCGCGTCGATCCGGCGCGCGTGTGCATCGACCACTGCGAGGAACACACGATTCGACTGGCGCTGGAGGCCGGTTGCTGGGCCGGCATAACCCTCTATCCAACCACCAAGGCAACGCCCGAGCGGACCGCCGACATGGTCGAACTTTACGGTTCCGAGCGGCTGTTGGTCAATTCGTCGGCCGACTGGGGGCCGTCGAATCCGTTGGCCGTGCCCGATTTCATGTTCACAATGCGCAAACGCGGTCACGGCCCGGCGGCGATCCGCCAAACGGTCTACGACAATCCGCTGCGGTTCATGCGAGCCAGCCGCAACTTCCGGTTCACTCCGCCGGACGGATCGTCAGCTTGATCGTGGCCCGCTCGACCGGCTGGCTCAGGTCGATCCCCAGCCGCGTGGGCAGCCGCCGGCCGGGAAGGTCTTCTTGGATTTGCTCGGCACGAATCTCAAACGGCACACCGCCCGTCTCGATGCGCACGTCGACCGCCGCCGGGCCTTTCCCGACGCGTATCGCGCCCGGGCCCGTGCGTTCCCACTCGTCAAACGTGACGAGGGCCGTGCCGAACGTGTTGAGTTTTTCGAAAACGACTCGATCGGTCACTTCGAGGCGGCCTTCGCCCTCGCGCGAATAGACGAACGCGCGGGTCAGTTCCTTCAACCCTTTCACGTCGTAGGCGGCCCGAAGGTCGAGCACCAGGGTATCGGTTTGCTCGGTGAACTCGGTTTTGAGTATCTTGGCGGCGGCCGCGCGGCCCGTCCGCTGCAACTCACCGGCAACCCTCGGCACGGGATGGCCCCACGAATTGAGCACGCGGCTCTGGTAGCGTTTGCTGCTGAATGTCCGCGACGTGTAGACTTCGCTGCCCGGGTCGACCAGCGGCGTGCGATTGCCCAGCGCAACCACATACGAGCCGACGTCGTTGTGGTTGTGATGCTCGTTGTTGTGCCCGCCTTTCATGGCAACGCCGAAATGCCGCTGGCTTGCCGACGACGGCCGGCAGATCAACACGCCCGCCTTCTCAAACCAGTCGCGTGGTGGCAGCCCGGGCGGCTCGACCTCCTCGGCAGTCCGCTCGACGGTCGAATTCCCGAAACGGAATAACCCGACCATGACGAGAGCGGGGCTTCCGGCCAACGAGCTGAGCGACGTTTGTCCCTCGGGCCAACCGAAGTCGAATCGCCGGCTCACGTAGCTTTCGATCCACAACGCCGGCTTGGTTCCCGGCCGGCAGTCGGCAAAAGGTGCACAAACGCCCGGGTTGATCGCCATGCGCCGGCCGAACTGGGCAATTTGCCGCACCCGTGGATCGGCCATCAGGTCGACGCCTCCGCCGGTCGCCTGGGAAACCGTTTCGGCGAGCATCACGAAATGGCCGAAACCGTAATTCCAATAACCGACGCCTTCCGAACAGTATCCGTCGTCGGTGAAACCCTTGAGAAAATACTGGATGTACTTTTCGGCCGAAGCGACGTAGAACGCCCGGCGCTCCGCCGACTCGATATGGGCCAGCGCCGTGCCCGTCACGCCGGCCAGGCAGACGGCGTTCCAATTGTTGGTTCCCCGAAGCCACCACGTGCGAGGCTTACCCCGTCGAACCATGCCCTCGTAGGGTTCGAAGACGCGCCGCTGGAGTTCGTCGTGAATTCGTCTTCGCGTGTCCGCCGAGAGCCGCTTGGCCAGCCAATAATCGACCGTGGCCAATTCCCAACCGAGCGCCGAAGACCGCAGGTCGACCGTGATTTTCGTTCCCTTGAAATTCGTCAGTTTGCGATCGTGCGCCGGCAGTACCCAGGTCTTCTCGTCACAAATCGAGCCGATCGTCTTTTCGATTTCCGCCAGAAAACGTCCCCGGTTTTCCAGGCATTCGGCAAACACCAGCGGGGCCAGCCGGCCGTGCCGACTCGAAATGACGCTCTGGCATCGGGTGCGGTTGCCGTTGCGCGAAAATTCGAGGTAAAGCTCGTCGGTCAGCTCGGGCATCGGTTTGCCCAGCAGGCTCTCGGCCTTTTTGATGACGCCGGCCGAGCCGATCGAACGGGCCACGGCGTCCCACGCTTGCCGGTTGTCGATCGGCATGCCCAGGCCGTGCGGTTGCTCCGGCAGCATTTCGGCGATGGCTTCCACGCGTTTTGCGTCGGGAGGCCCGTCGGCCACGGCTAAGCCATGCACGCCCACGATCAACCCCAGCAAAAGCATTCTGAAAAGTCGCGATTTCATGGAGGGTCCTCCCAAGTCGAATCAACGGGAACGGCGAGTGACGGTCGTGGCGGGGTCGGGCTATCGGTCTGTTGAAAAAGTCGGGTGCCACTGCTGGCTTGTTCAGCAGTGCAAAGCGAATTTCCCGACAAAGCCCAGGACACGGCGGCCGCGTAATCGATTACGACTACTGCAAACCGAAGTATCGCAACACAATGTCGAACACGTCCGTGTCGCGGACTATTTGGCGGGGAAACCGACCGGGCTGGTTGCATAGCAGCACGGTCATTTGGGTGGGATCAAGGGCAGGCGCGCCGTGCGAACCTTTAACCAGCGACGCGTCTAAAGGGATGGATTTCGTGGCGGCGTCAAAAAACAACTCCACTGGATCGTAACCGGGCTTCCGGTGGATGTCAACCGTTTTCGCAAAACCGGGTGCCCGCTCGTCGTCAAGCCACCAGTAGTAGGCTTGCCAACTGTTGGGGGCCGAAACCAGCACGACCTCGCCGCTGCGCGAATGGTCCAGATCGTAATGGGCCAGCCGCTCCCCGGCCAGCACGTCGGCAATGCCCGGCATGCCCGTAAACGTGTCGACCACCTTGGCGATGACGTCCGGATCGGCGTCGGCGACAAAAACATGCGAGAGTTGGTGATCTACCATGGCAAAAGCGCGGCTCCGCGCGAAATCGAGTTGCTCTCCCTCGCCGGTGGCGAGCGTCTTCAACAGCCCGGCCAGGCGAAGAATCCGGTTCGGAAACGCGACGTGGTCGACCGGCGTGATGGCATACTCGCCGGCCACGAGCCACAGCGGTCGGGCATCGCCGTACGCCGCCTTCACGCCGGCGGCCAAACGGCCCAACTGCTCGTCCATCTCGGCCACCGCGCGATCGGCGGCCGCGCTGTCGGGCCCGTCGCGCTGCGCCGCGTAGTCGAGATTCGGCAGGTAGATGTAGAAGAAATTGGGCCGATACTGTTCGGCCGCGTGGACGGCCGAGTCGACGATCCAGGCGGTTCCTTTCACGTTGGCCATCGGACCCCAAAAATGCTGCAACGGAAAGTGGCCCAACCGGTCGCGCAGCTCGCCGTACAACTCGGTCGGCCGCGCAAAGCACCAGAGCGACTCGCTGCCGTCGGGGTTGTGGATCGGCGCCGGCGTGCAGACGTAGTCGGCTTCGCACTGTTTGCTGTGCAGCGGAAACCAGACGGCCGAAGTCAGCCCGGCCGAATGGTGCGCGAGAAGATCCCAGATTTGCGGCGACTCGATGCACGAGGCCGGCGACGTCCACATCTCGACCTGCTTCCGGTCGCGCCAATAGAAACCGTTCGCCACCACGCCGTGGTCGCGAGGACGCTTGCCCGTGGTCATCGCCGCCTGCACGGGACACGTGACGCACGGGAAGCCGGGCACCAGATGAGCCATCTGGCCGCCGGAGGTCAACGCCTTCAAGTTCTCCATCACGGCCACGTCCTTCTCGCGCAGCCCGGGAATCGACAACAAGACAAGGTGCTGGTCCATGGTGGGCTACCTTTCGATGACGGGTTTGAGAAACTCGATGGCCCGGCGGGCCCCGGGTGGCACCGATGATTTTGCGCGATGGATGGTGCCATGACCACCCGGCGTAACCGCAAAATCGTCGGTGTTGCGAAGCAACACGAGGTGTTCTCATTCTACCCCGGATTGCCTCTTGCCGCTGCGCGGCACCGACGATTCCGCGGTCATGCGATTTGCAGGTAGACCGTAGGGTGGGCAACGCCCACCGGAGTCTTCGTGTTGCGCGATTCGCTGGTGGGCGTTGCCCACCCTACGAGGAAAAAAAGGGCCGGAGAAACTCGATGGCCCGGCGGGCCGCCTCGGGTCCCACGTGGCCGTGGCGGCTCAGTTCGACATACACGCCGCCTTCGTAGCCGACTTGCCTGAGCGCCTCGAACACGGGCGGAAACTCGATCTCTCCTTCGCCGAACATCAAATGCTCGTGCGCGGCGGCGCGCATGTCCTCCAAATGAACGTTGACCATCCGGCTGGCCCAAAGGTGGACGTACTGGGCGATGGGCGTTTCGCCCTGGCAATGCAAATGGCCCACGTCGAGCGTCAAACGCAGCCGCGACGCATCGACAAGGCCCAGGAGTTGCTCGAACCGGACCATCGAATCGACGAGCATGCCCGGCTCGGGTTCGAAACCCAGCACGACGCCGCGCTCGGCGGCATAGTCGAGCAACTCGGTCAACCCGGCGGCCAGGCGATGCAAGGCCGCGTCAAAGTCGATCGCCTCACGCAACGTGCCCGACCAGAGCGACACGCAATCGCTCCCCAATTCGGCCGCGCAGTCGATCGCGTATTCGTAAAACTTGATCCGCCGCGCCCGGGCCGCCGGATCGGCCGAAACCAACGTCGGCTCGTGCTTGTGCCAAGGGTCCAACAGATAGCGAGCGCCCGTCTCGACGACCGAACGCATGTCGCGTTGGTCGAGCAACTGCCGCAACCGCTTGAGTTCACCGAGCCTATCCTTCCGATGCGGATTGAGCGCCGCGTGGTCGATCGTCACGGCCACGCCCCGGTAGCCCAAATCGGCCAGCAGCGCGACCGCGCCGAACAGATCGTGATGGGCCAGTCCGTTGGTGTTGTAGCCGAGGTACATGGCGTGAATTAGGGATTGGGGATTGGGGATTGGGGATTGGGATTACAAGGCATTTCAAGAAACTGTCATCCTGAGCGCAGCGAAGGATCTCGGTCGTCCAAGGAAATTCTTCGCTGCGCTCAGAATGACAATACCGTGTTTGACGAAACCTGGGACTACTGAATTTTGGGATTTCGAGAACCGACGTGCATTCCCCATAGTGTGCTTGTTGTGCCTGGCGACTGCAAGGGGACCGGCCGTTTGGTGGACTACGTTGAGTAGAACCAGCGTCCGAGCAGGATGTTGGGCGCCAGCAGCAACAAAATGGCCACGCCCGGCGCGAGTCCCGCAACGGCCACCGTAATCGCCGCATCGAGCACCACGAGCGAGCGGATGCTTTGGCCGACCGTCCGCTGCACCACGGCCGGCTCCGGATCCATGAGCGCCGGATAGCACCGCCAGGCAACCAACGTCGCCATCAGCACGACAAACAACCGCCAGTGGGACGGTTGGACGACGAGGGGCCGCCAGATGGGCAGCCACCAAAGCGAGCCCACCGCGACCATCATCAGGACGACTCCCAAAAAAATCACTGCCCGGCGACCTTGTTGAGCCTCGCCGCGTGCCAACACCGAAACGCCCACGATGAAAAGGCCGATCGCCTCGACCACCAAGATACTGTCATCGGGAAGTCGATCGACAGCCGCCGCCATGCCCAAGACGACGTTGAACATGCGGCATATGCCCAACACGATCGGGCCAAGCATCGTGTGTTTGAAAATCTTGTTGTAGACCACAATCCAGCCGGCCAGCGCAACGCCGACGGCCGCCGGACCCACGCCGGCAATCGCGGCCGACGCCACCACGGCCACGGCCGTGCCCGCGATGAGCAGACTCCAGCCGAAACGTCTCGCCGCCGGCGGCGAAACTCGGCCCGACGGCAGCGGTCGCTCGGGCCGCTCGCGGCAGTCTTCCTCGTAGTCGAACACGTCGTTGAGAACCATGCCGGCCGAATACAACAGACTCGACGCCGCGACCAACAAACTCAAGGTCAGCGCGGCCCGGCCGTCGAACGCCGCCATCGGCGCGACGAAAAAAAAACCCATCATCACGTCGGCC
>JAFGIR010000176.1 GCA_016929515.1 Pirellulales bacterium
CGTGGTTCAACGAAGGGCTCGGCTCGCTCTACGAACAGTCGAGCACGCGCGACGGCCGGATCATCGGCTTGACCAACTGGCGGCTCGCCGGATTGCAGGAAGCCATTCGAAAGGGCCGCGTCCCTTCATTCAAAGAGCTTTGCTCGACCTCGACCGGCCAGTTCTATACCGAGGACCGGGGCACGAACTACGCCCAGGCGCGATATCTTTGCTACTACTTGCAAGAAGAGGGACTGCTCGAAAAGTACTACCAACGGTTCCACCGCCACCGCGAGGCCGACCCGACCGGCTACGAAACACTTCAGGAAGTGCTCGGGCGGACGGACATGGAAGCGTTCAAGAAGGAGTGGGAAGCGTTCGTCATGAAGCTGCGGTTCTAGCGCTCGCTTGTCGAACGCGCCGCGCGAGCCGGACGGTTCGGCTCAACGCGCGATAGGCGGCCCACGCCGCTCGGCCGCTCGCCGAACGCGGGGCGATTACCAGCCGCGCGATCGGGTACTCGCTGGTTGCCCAGGCGGCCAGCGCTTCGGTCGAAGGACCCTGGAAATCGATCGCCCGAACCTCGCCTTGCTCGGCCAACGACCGGACGAGTTGCTCGCGCAACACGTGGCCCGGGCCAAACGCCCGATACTCGGGATCGTAGCCGATCTTGAACGAGTGATACACTCCCGCGC
Source organism: Pirellulales bacterium (assembly GCA_016929515.1). Classification (GTDB taxonomy): domain Bacteria; phylum Planctomycetota; class Planctomycetia; order Pirellulales; family Thermoguttaceae; genus UBA11386. The sequence continues at coordinate 675 of JAFGIR010000176.1, forward strand.
CGAGCCAGCCCAACTCGAACGCGATGGTCCGATCGGCCTGCCGCAGTCGGGCGACACGGAGCTGGCCCCAATCGGCCAGTTGCCGGGCCTGGCGCCGATAGAATTCGATCGCGGTCGGGTTTCGCAGCGCCGACGACCCGGCCGTCCCCTTCCAGCTTCGATCTTCGATCGTGAAAACCTCCTGAAGGCGGCGTTCGACCGACTCGGGCGTGAGGCTATGCTCCAGGCAGAACTCCAGCGGCCCTTCGGACTCAAGACGCCGGTGGTTTCGGCGAAGGTTCCGGCGGAGTTTCGCGGAACGCGAGGCGAAATAATCGTTGATGTCGCCGTCCAGCGCGATCTGCCCCACCTGCCAACGCCGATGGACGTCGACCGCAAGGCCGCGCCGCCGGAACACGTGAATCATCGCTTGCCAATGGGGGCCGTCGACCGGGACCATGTCGAACCAGAACAACGGCCACCCGAGTTGCTTCATCACGCCGACGAGCACGTCGAGAACCGGTTCGGCGTCGACGTTCGGGTCGAGCAGCAAGTCGGCGTTGGGCGACCAATAGTTCGACGTCAAACGCCCGCACCGCAGAACGCGGCACGTCCGGCGCTCGATCAGCGGCAGCGCGGCGACCATCCGCTGGCCGTCGTCGACCACCAGCACTCGCGGCGTCGCGTCGGGCGCGAAGTGCTCAAGCCAAATGGCGACCAGTTCCGCCCGGGCGGTCGGAATCGTCGTTTCGCTTCGGCGCCACAAGTCGTCCCACGCCGCGGCCGCAGCGCGGAGCGCGTCGATCGAGTCGAATTGCCGAACCTGGAATGACGACATGACTGGTCAGCGACCTTGGAACCGTGGCACGACGCGAGACAGAACCCAATTCAACCATGGCATTCTTTCCCGGCCCGTGGCTCCGGCAGTCTTCCATGACTAAGAGTTTTTCGCCATCCGTCGCATTTGGTGCTTGAGTTGCGTCGATTGTGCTGACTGGAAGTCGTTTGGAAGCAATGAGTTGCGTCAAGAATCGTCGTCGCATGTTGCGGCGCTGATTTTGGCGCGTGGCGAGAAATCCCCCCTGACGAGCGAAAGACACTCGTCAAAAGACCCATTTGGGCAGGTGTTTTCGGCGTTTTAGACCCCAACCACGGCCGTCCGCGCCACGGTTCCGAAATGCCCTCTAGAGTTCGGGCTTTCCGGCCGTGGTTTTGTCTTTGGCCACCATTTTTCGGAGCGATGGGAATATCTCCAAGGCGTTTTCGCGGAGGATCTGGCGGCCGATTCGCAGGGCGTCTTCCTCGCGCAGCTCCTTGGCCACGACCTTTTCGGCCAGGGCTTCGGTGATGCACTGTCGCGTGAACACGGCCGCGCCGTAGGTGCCTTCGATCGTCGCCATGTCGGTTCCCCACATGATTCGGTTCGACGAGAACATGTCGAGCCATTCCTTGTAGGCGCGTTTTCCCATGGTGTAGCTGAGCGTGGGCATCCAGACCGAATCGACCCAGACGTTGGGGCATCGCAGGGCGATCATGCCCGTCTCGCCGACCCAAGGAAAACCGCCGTGGAACAGGATGAACTTGGTCTTGGGGTTGGCCTGAATCAGGTCGACCAGATTCATGGGGTTCGAGCCTTGGATGTAGGCGTGGCCCGTGTGGATCTGGAATGGAAAATCATGCTTGGCGGCCAATTCGGTCACGCGCCAGAAGACGTAATCCTGGAAGGCCTTGATCCGCGCCGGGTTGAGTTCCTTGCGGGGCTTGCCGAACGCCTCCTCGGCCCGATGTTTGGGCGCGCGGTCGAACTTCAGCGTGCGCTGGTAGGCAATCGCGCTTTTCAGGCAGACCGTGCCCCCCTTCTTGGCTTCGACGAGAATCCGGTCGAGCACGGCGATATAGTCGTCGAGCGACTCGACGGGCAGGTTGTGCTTGGCCGCGAACGCATAGGGTCCCTGGCCTCCCGAACCGAATTCGGACGCATGATAACCATTGACCCACCAGGTCACGTTGCACGTCGAGACCGTGAACGGATAATGGTCGCGAATCTCCCACGGCTTCCAATACGAATCGATCACCATGATTTCGGTGTTCGCCCGCTTGCGGATCACTTCGTCGGCCCAGTCGGCCCGGTCGAAATCTTTCCTCATCCGGTCGTTGAGTTCCTTCGCCTGTTCGAGCGTGAGCGACTCGAAATCGACGCCGTAGAGATCCTTGAAGATGGGCAGCATGACTCGATAAGCCGATCGGGCTCGCGAGTTGTTGAAATCGGTTTGCACGGCTGCCCACCACGTCTCGAAGCGACCGTCCTTGGGCCACGGCGCCAAGCCATGCCCCCCGGTGAAGTAACTGCGTCTCCAGATCCACCACAACGGGCAGCCCAACGGTTTCTCGGGTTGAAACTGCTGCGCGACGAACTGCGCGAGATGTTCGGGGCCACGCAAATGACTGTGCGTGTCGATGCCCGGAATCGCATCGAGTTGCTTTTTCATCCGGGCGTAGACGTCGGTGTCCTTGACGTCGCCGGCTTGGGCGGACAAGGCAGGGACAAGAACCAGGGCGAGAATCAACAGTCGGACAAAATATCGCATGGCATGGCTCGCTGAGGAAAAAGGGGGGGGGAAACTCTACGTGTTCACGAAGGCAAAACACTCCGTGCGGTTTTCGATCATTCTACACGGCGCCACAAGGCTTTGTCAAACTCCCGAACTAACGCGTGCCGTAACGGATTTCTGTCTATCGCCTAGGTAAGGTGCGTGCACGCAGCGACAAAACCACGAGCCGAAACGCGGGTTTCAATCGTCCGACATGGTTTTGTTTTCCTTCGTCAGCTTGCGGAGCGACGGGAATATCTCCAAGGCGTTTTCGCGGAGAATCTGGCGGCCGATTCGCAAGGCGTCTTCTTCGCGCAGCTCTTTGGCCACGACCTTTTCGGCCAACGCTTCGGTGATGCACTGCCGCGTGTACATGGTCGTGCCGTACGTGCCCTCGACCGTGAACAGGTCGCTCCCCCACATGATCCGGTTCGACGAGAACATGTCGAGCCATTCCTTGTAGGCGCGCTTGCCCATGGTATAGCTGAGCACGGGCATCCAGACCGAATCGACCCAGACGTTAGGGCATCGCAGGGCGATCATGCCCGTCTCGCCGACCCAGGGAAAACCACCGTGAAACAAGATGAATTTGGTCTTGCGGTTGGCCTGAATCAGGTCGACCAGATTCATGGGGTTCGAGCCTTGGATGTAGGCGTGGCCCGTGTGGATCTGGAACGGCAGCTCGTGCTTGGCCGACAACTCGGCCAGTCGCCAGAAGAGGTAATCCTGGAAGGCCTTGACTTGCCCCCATTTGAGTTCGTTGCGGGGCTTGCCGAACGCTTCTTCGGCCCGATGTTTCGCAACGCGGTCGAATTGCAGCGTGCGGTCGTAGGCCGTCTGGCTCTTCAGGCAGATCGCGCCGGCCTTTTTCGACTCGGCGAGAATCCGGTCGACCACGGCGACGTAATCGTCGAGCGATTCGACGGGCATTTTGTGCTGGGCCGCGAACGCATAGGGATCCTCGGCCGGGAACCTCGAGAATTCCGACGGATGGAACCCGTTGATGAGCCATCGCACGTTGCACGCCGAGACCGCGAACGGATGGTGGCCGCGGACCTGGCGCGGCATGACGAACGAATCGACCACGATCAGTTCGGTGTTGGCTCGCTTGCGAATGACCTCGTCGGCCCAATCGGGGTCCATGAGGTTCTTCTCCATCCGCGTGTTGAGTTCTCGCGCCTGTTCGAGCGTGAGCGATTCGAAATCGACGTTGTAGAGGTCCTGGAAGATGGGCAGCATGGCTCGATAGGCCGACCGGGCTCGCGAATTGTTGAAATCGGCTTGCGCGGCCGTCCACCACGTGTCGAAGCGATGGTCGGCCGGCCACGGCGCGAGATTATGCCCCCATGTGAAGTAACTCGTGTTCCAAACGCGGCGCAACGCGCAATCCTTGGGTTGCTCGCCGCGGAATGCGTGCTCGACAAAGTGCTTCATGTTTCCGGGGCCGCCCAAATGGCTGTGCGTGTCGATAGCCGGAACCGCGTCGAGTTGCTTCTTGAGGCGGGCATAAACGTCGGTGTCTTTGACGTCGCCGGCTTGGGTCGACAGCGCGGGCATGAAAACCAGGGCGAGAATCAACAGTCGGATAAAGTGCGGCATGGCAATAGCTCGGTGGGAGAAAGGGTTGGGGAAAAAGGGTGGGGAAGAAACACTCCGCTCGCTTCAGGCAGGAGAATGTTCATTTGTTTCTGTTGCGGAAAGCCCTTTGTCGCCTTTCGCTCCGCGATAGTAGCGTGAATTGACCGCTACTATCGCGGAGCGAAAGGCGACAATCCGGTCAACTCGCCGTTTCCGCAACAGCAACTCATTTGGTTCTCTGCTCATTCTAACCCGGCGCTATGGGCCGCTGTCAAGTTCTTGCGGCCCGTCGGGCGTCGAATTGCAAGACTGGCAACCGGGAATTGCGAACATGCCGCCCAGGAAGACCGCTCCCTAACGGTTGCGGCTCGGTTTTCTTAATCGTTATGGGTTTTCTTCGTTGTCGCTCGGTTTTGAGTAGTCGCGGGGTTCTGTTGGTTCTCGAAGCGACGGCGGCGCTGGCGGCTCCACGAGCCGATAGACGACGAACGACGTGTTGACGTACTCGATAGGCAAGTCCAACGGCGGTTGGGTTGCCGTGAGCACATACTCCGCACCGTACGATCGCCCCAATTCGAGCAGGCGCGACTCACCCTGTTCGGCCAGCGACTCGCACCATGGTTCGACCCGCACGTCGCCCGTGCCGCGAACCTCGCAGAGTCGATGCCACCACTCGACGATCGACTGCGGGTCCTGGGGAACGTCTTTCGAGGTGACGACTTCGGCGTGGGCCGTGTACCACTTGAAGCTGCGCCGCATCCAGGGCGTCAAAAAAATCGCGTCTTTGGGAATCGTGTCGGAATCGGCAATCCAACGGCATGCGTCGCGCCAATCGTTCGACCGGCAGACGCCCGGCTCGCGCAGGCCGAGGAGGTTGTGCCGCGCGGTCTGGTCGACGACGTCCGAACCCAACTGCCAACCCGCCAGCAGCACAAGACCGAAGACAACGGCGCGCGACACGACCGGCCGGGTGAACCGGGCCAACTCGACCACCGCCGGCGCGCCCAGCGCCACGCCGAACGGCACGGCCAAGTCGGCCAGCCGGAACCAATAGAAACGCAGCAGCGCGCCGGCCCAGTCGGGACGGTCCACCGTGAGTTGGGCAAGGACGAAACCGGTCAGGCTGATGAAGACCGCTCCGGCCACGAAACCGTGAATCCGCCAGACGGGATGGTTATGCGGCGTTCTCCGTCGAACGGCCAACCATAGCACGACCAAAACGGCAAACTGAATCACGAGATGGATCCGGAAATCGGCCGGATTGAGGTGGTGCTTGAGCCGCTGGAAGACCTGAATCTGGTTGGCCTGGTCGACGATCCGCGGATCGACTTGCCAGGTCAACAACACCGACGGAACAAGGCTCGGCAGCGAAAGCAGAAATCCACCAACCAGGCCCGGCCACATCGAGCGCAGCGTCGGACGGTGATCGCGGCCCGACAACAACCACGCCAGCCCGGCGGCCACGGCCGCCCAGCCGCCGACCAGCACGTGGATCATCGACGCGCCGCCCAAGCAGAGCCAAACGCGGTTCCAACGCTCGCGCGTCATAGCTTCCAAGCCGAGCAGCACCAGCACGTAGGCAAATCCCTTGGCCTCGGCGCCGCCGACGATCCACTCGCCCGCCATCGCGCAGTGATCGACCAGCCAGAGCATCACCGCCGCGGTGGCGACGGACCACCAGGGCCGGACCAGGACGGCCGCGTTCAGACGTCGCCACGCCCAAGCCAACAACCACCAGGTGGCCAAACGACCGACCCAAGCCAAGGCGAGCGGAGAGAGCCAAAGCGAGAGCCATCCGAAGCCACCGTAAAACACCAGATGGGTGTCGTCGGAATTCAGAAAGAAATCGCGCGCCCCCCAATCGGGGTTCCAAAAATGGATCGTCTTGCCCAGATAGTGAGCCTCGTTCACGGCCGGGACGGGCTGGGCTCCGTGCAAGAAAAACACAAGAAAAACCAGACCGATTTCGGCGAGGACAAGCGAGCGTTTTCTAGGCGTTCGTTCGGCAGACAGAGCCATTGCACTTAGGAACAACAGGGGTCTGGGCGAGAGAGGATGGATGGAGCCTGCATTGAAATGTCAGGACGGGCAAACAGGGCAGCTTCGGCATGAATGAAAATCGTCGGCCCGTCAAATTCGCTCAATGCTAGCATGCTCAAGTATAGCGTTTCAGGACATGCTCGTTTAGGCGGGTCAACGAAATCGCGATGGGTGACAACGTCGTCGACCACACTTGCTTCGGCCACATGGGGCGGTACACGACTAGTGATTTCGAGCCGCAATACGCTTGACGGTTTGGCGCCGGGCGCGTTAGACTTACCTGCAATTCCCAGGCAGTTTCTTTCCCTGGGTTCTGTCGATCGTTGATCGGTTGCCAACCGAAATGGAAGCGGGGGAGCCGAATGCTCAAAGCGCTTGGAATTATTCAGACTTGTCTCGATCTCGAAGGCATGGCTGCCACCGCCGCGCGGAGGCTCGGCGGCAAGTCCGTGCTGGAATGGGTCGTGCGTCGGGTGACCGACTGCCAGCAACTCGACGGCGTCGTCGTCATGTCGGATAGTCGCATGGAAAGCAGCCTCCTGGCCGAGTTGGTTCCGGCCGACGTGCCCGTGCTGAAAATCGACGCCAAGGATCCTCTGCGCCAATTCGTGATGGCCACGGAGCAATTTCGTTGCGAGGCGGTGGTTCGGGTGCGGTGCGACCAGCCGTTTGTCGACCCGGCGCTCGTCGATCGGTTGGTAACGACCGCCGAAGCCCAAACGTCGTGCGACTACGTGAGCTACTGTTCGCGTGACGGCCGACCGGCCATTCTCTCTCCGGTCGGCGTCTATGCGGAGTGGATTCGCACGTCCGCCTTGCGGCGCGCGGATCGGAAAGCGACGTTGCCGGCCGATCGCCGCGAGGTGACGCGTTTTATCTACGGACATCCGGAGCAATTCAGCCTGCGGCTCATTCCGGCCCCGCCGCGCGTGGACCGCGACGACGTTCGGTTGACGGTCGACATCGAGGAAGACTGGGAGCATCTGCTGACGATTTTCGACGCGTTGGGACCGGACGAACTCGATTGGCAAGGGATTGCCAGTTTGCTGGATCACCAACCGGCCCTGCGAAGCCGCATGGCCGCGCTGAATCAGCAGTTGGCCAAGAGCTGAGGACTTTCTCTCGCTTCTTGAAAGAAGATCACGGACGATCGTGAGCGTACCCGCTGAAACCATTGCCGCCGGCGCCGTGCCCGGCGCTCGAACCGGCGCGCCGGTGACCGGCTGGCGCCGCGCGGTGGGCGATTGGCTGCTGGTCGGCGGGACGACCCTCTTCTGCCACGTGATCGGCGCGGCGACCAGCCTGTTGTTGCGCGTCCTGCTCGACCCGGCCCAGATGGGCATCTGGCAGACGATGAAACTGCTCCTGAGCTACGGAAACTATGCCAACCTGGGCATCAGCAAGGGGGCCGTTCGCGAGTTGACCATCGCCCAAGGCAGCGGCCAGCAGGCCCGGGCACGAGAAGGTCTCAATCTGGCGTTCACGGTCAATACGATCACCAGCGTCTTCTATGGAACCGTGTTGGTGGCGGTGGGCGTTTGGCTTTCAAGCCGCGGCGGAGCGTTCTCGGGAACGTGGTCGTTGGGCGTGATGGTCGTCGGGCTGCTGGTCGTGGTGGCTCGCTACGTGACGTTTCACGTCACCATCCTCCGCGGCCAACAGTCGTTCGTCGCGACGTCGCGGCTGGCGGTGCTCGAAGGTCTTCTGACGCTCGGCGTCGGCGGACTGGCCACGTGGCAATTCGGGCTGCCAGGGCTCTATTTCGGCACGCTGGCGGTCATGCTCGCGTCGCTGGTTTTCGTCCGGCGGTTCCGTGGAGCCTCGCTCGATTGGGCGTGGAACGCGGCCGAAATCCGTCGGCTGATCGCGATCGGCGGGCCGATTTTGCTGGTGACCACCCTGTTTACGCTCTTTCGCTCGCTCGACAAACTGATGATCCTCGCCTGTTTGAGCGATCGCGAATACCAGTTGGGTTGCTACTCGCTCGCACTCATGGTCACCGCCCAGCTCTATGGGCTCGGCGGAATCGCCTCGATGGTGATGGGTCCCCGATACGGTGAAAAATTCGGCGCGTCGGCCGACCGCGCCGAGGTTGCCCGGCTCGCGGCCCGGACGGGCGAACTTCAAGCCATGGCGATGGCGTTGGCCGGCGGGTTGTCGTTGGTCCTGGCCGGGCCGGTGCTCGGTTGGCTTCTGCCTCGCTATCGGCCGGGACTGCTGCCCACCGTCTGGTTGATTCCCGGGGCCATTTTGCTCGCAGTCGCCTTGCCGGCCAATCAATACTTGATCGCGATCAACCGGCAGCGCCGGGCACTGGCCGTCGTGGCCGTCGCCGTCGTTCTGGCCGCCGCGGCCAATTACCAAGCACTCACGGCCGGCTGGGGAATCGTCGGCGTGGCGATGGCCACGACGGCGGCCTACGCATGCTACTGGGCACTCGTGGTCGGCGTGTCGCTCGGCGTCGATCTGCCGCCGGGCGAGCAACTTCGCTATCTGGGCATGACGTGTCTCGCGCTGGTGCCGACGCTCGCCGTGGCGTGGCCGCTGGCGCAGGTCGACTCGTCGCCAAGCGTCGATTGGCTCTCGTTGGCCGGCCGGGCCGCGTCGGTCGCGTCGGTTTGGTCCGTTTCGGCGGCGATCGCCTGGCGCGTCGGAGGCTGGCGAGAACAACTGGCTCGATGAAAATCATGAAACGTCTCAGCGTCGCGCAACTCGACGAACGGTGCCAGAAACCGGATCACCGGCGAATCGGCAACTGGATGGCCCGGCGCGTGACCCGGCCCATGGCGCTTCGCGTCACCTGGGTCGTTGCGCCGTGGGCAGTCTCGGCCCACGCGACGACGCTTCTGGCCTGGGCGTGCGGCATCGGTTCGGCCGCTTTGTTCGGATGGGGAAGTCCCGGCGGCTGGGTGCTTGGCGCGCTCGTGCTGCAGCTTGCGTATTTGCTCGACCACGTCGACGGACAGTTGGCCCGGCTGCGCGAGACCGCGTCGTTGGACGGCGCGCAGCTCGACTACCTAATGCACCACACGATCAATCTGATCTTGCCGCTCGGTTTGGGCCATGGAGCGTTCGCGGCCTCGGGCCATCCGGCCTGGCTCTGGGTCGGCACCGTCTGGGGCGTCGCCGCGCTGGTCATCACGCTGCATCACGATGCTCGATACAAGACTTTCATCCAGCGGCTCAAACGGGTTCGCGGCACGCTCGTAGTCCACGGCGGCGGCGGCGACCGGCCGGAGCCCCAACCCGGCGTGCCGCGACATCCTTTGCGGCTGGCGGCCTGGTCGGCTCGCAAGCTTTGCGAAATGCACGTCGTGATGAACTTGCTCGGCGTGCTGGCCGTGACGTCCTGGCTCTTGGGCGACACGCGGCTCGTCTTGGGCCGGGCCTATCTGGCGCTGATGGCAACCACGGCCCTGGCGGTCGCGATCGTCAGCGTGGTCCGCTCGCAACACGACCAGACGGCCGAACACGAGTTTGCCGCCTGGTTTCGGCCGGCCACGGGCGATGAGCTGACCTATCGTGAAGGCTGGTGGACTGTGGGGCCGGCAG
>JAFGIR010000024.1 GCA_016929515.1 Pirellulales bacterium
AAACCATCTTCTCTTACGGAAGACATTTCCCAATCGCCCGGCACGTCGAGACAAAGCGGGGCCGAGCGGTCCTGTTCACCACCAGGGATTACAGCGTGACGACCACGGGTCACAAGTACATGGTGATGCGGGCGTGCGAACACTTGACCGTGTTTGGCGTCCAGCATCCCACAGACACCAACCGGAAAGCCCAATTCGAGGAATACAGGGAGCGCTACTGGACACTGGCCCGCAGGTACTCCAGGGCAAGAAGCCACAAACCTTGGATTCTCGGTACTATGCGCGGCGTGGTGGAGGAGGCGAACCGCTTTGCCCAGTTCTTCGGCTTGCGTTGCCGGTTGGCCATGCCGGACGACGTGGCCGCAATGGAAGCGGAATGTAAGGCAATTGAGAAACGGGAAGCCGTCAGAAGACAACGCGAGGAAGCCAAGCGGAGGCAGGAAGAAGCTAAAAGGCAGCGCGAAGCGTTGGAGCGAGTCCAACAATGGGTGGATGGGCGAATTGACTATTGCCCCGGCTATGGTCCGATCCGGCTGCGCATTGTAGGAGACGAGCTACAGACCTCGCGCGGCGCGAGGGTTCCCCTTGTCCACGCCGTCAAAGCCTTTCGCGTCATAAAACGCTTGCACGATCAAGGGCAAACGTATGAGCGCAACGGCCGTGCAATTCGTCTCGGGCATTTCATCCTGGACGCGGTTGACACCCAGGGCAACGTGCGGGCCGGATGCCATGACGTGGCTTGGGAAGAAATTCAGCGTATCGCCATTTTGGCGGGCGTGAATTAGGGAGGAAACCACCATGAGAACACAAATCACCAATACTGGCGTCAAGCTATGGCTCTTCGCCACGGACACATATTGTTGGGCGCGCCGGCCGGGCAACCGTTGGCCGTGTAGCGATTTGTCGGGCAAACGGCTGTTCGTCGAGTACGACCGCAATGGGCTGGTTGACGTGGCGATTGACGGCCAGCCGGATGATTGTGCGGCCCATGAGCTACTCGCCATCGTGTCCGACCACCTGCGCGGCCGGTTGCCGGCTGGGCATCCATGCGAAGTGTACTTCGAGGGTTGACTACCATGATTACTCTATCGAGACGTGACTTTCATCGGCGGCTGGTCCCCGATGATTGCCCGGACACGTCCTACCTGGAGCAACCAGGCTTCGAGGACCGGCTACAGCAATACCGGCGTGGCGACTTCGATTATGTCGGTGTCCGCGCGGCCGTTCAATTGCCGATCCCCTACGGCGCGGACCGTATCTTGGTCAAGATCGAAAGCCCCGGTCTGTGGGGCGTCGAATCCGATAGCGACGAAAACTACCTGGATTCGGTCTTTCGTGAAGAGTGCGACACGCTCGCCGACATGCTGGCGGAACTGGGCGTCAAGGTTGTGGACTGACGAAGGGGAAACGCCATGAGCCGTTGGCAGCCGTCCTACGAAGCGGATACCCAATTCATCCCCGCCCACTGGCTGGAATTGGCATTGTGGAACCGGCCGATGGTCGTCTTCTCACGGCCGATGCCCGCCGCAAGCCAATGGTCGTGGGTTACTGACCACCGGCCAACTGTGACAAATAGCGTGGCCGAGCGGGAATCGCCATAAGTTCTTATCTATCGGTCCCGATTCAGTCTGTTTCGGGATGCAATCTGGACTCTACCCAAAGCGTCACAACCAATGGAGGCATCAACCATGATCGGGTGTTATGTCCGATGTTCGACAGTTGGGCAGAATGAGGGGTCACAGCGGGCGGAGATAACCCGTTGGTTGGAGTGCAACGGCCATACCGATGTTCGATGGTACACCGACAAGGACAGCGGGGACCATCTTGACCGCGCCGCCTTCCGCCGGCTGCAAGCCGACGTGTTCGCCGGCCGGATCAAAACCATCGTGGTGTTTCGTCTCGACCGGATCAGCCGAAGTCTCCAAGACGGAATCAATACGTTGTGCGACTGGTTGAATCGTGGCGTTCGTCTGGTCGCCACGTCGCAGCAACTCGACTTCAACGGCACGACGGGCAAGCTGATTGCTTCCGTGTTGTTCGCCGTCGCCGAGATGGAGCAGCAAACCCGGCGCGAAAGGCAAGCGGCCGGAATCGCTCTTGCCAAACAAGATGGCAAGTACAAAGGTCGAAAAACGGGCACGACCAAAGCAAAGCCGGCCCGCGCCCGACAACTCCGCGAGCAAGGGCTTACCGATGACGAGATAGCATCGGCTCTAAACGTCACCCGCCGCACGATCCAGCGGTATTTGCACGGCGTTTAACCCGCCTGGAATGGTGCCTGTTGCTGTCGCGGCGTCGATGTATCGCGCGCAGATCATCGGCACCAACCGTGCAATAGGCGTAATGCCAAGGCCCTCAGATTTGATCCGCGACACGTTGAATTCTCCGTCCGGTGGCGCGATTCTGTCCGATTGTAGTGACGACAGGGGGGTGGGGTTAATTCTGTCGATTGTGCGGATTGTAACGGCGAGCAAACCGGGCCGGCCCTTCGCAGACTGACGACCTTGAAAACGAAACGACCGGCCTTCTCGCTCGCGGATTTTTTTGGGTTGCTTCCTTGATGAAGAACGACGCGGCGATTCTGACCGAGGCCCCGGCACTGAATGGGATGGTCTATTCGGCGTCATCCCACTGGACCTTCCGCCGGCTGGGGCGCTCGACGCCGGGCGCATCGTCGGGGAATACATACCGATCGGGCAACTGACGCTCGATTTGCACCAGTCGCCCTTCGATGTATTCGGCCTGAACATCCAGTTCGTGAAGCCGCTTTCGGAGCCGCTCGTACTCGGCGATCAATTCTTCTTCGCTCTTGGCCATGCCGCCCGCTCCTACAGAAAAGGGAACGCCGTCAAGGCTGCTCCGAGAACCCCGACCAAGGGGTACAGACGAACAGCACAAGGCCGGCGTTCCCTTTTGCGGAAACGGGCTTGGCTGCTTCGTCTGTTCAAGGGCTATGCGCCCAGGTTGGTCGTTTTCTCGGAAGCAGTTTCGACGCCAGTGGCGTC
>JAFGIR010000177.1 GCA_016929515.1 Pirellulales bacterium
TGCACAAAGCCATGCCGCGGAATCGTCGGTGCCGCGCTAGCGGCAAGAGGCGCGAGAGCGTTGAAACACAAGACCTCTTGTTGCTTTGCAACACCGACGATTTTCCGAAAAGCCGACGAGAAATCGCGACGTCGCTGGCGGAAAATCGTCGGTGCCACCCAGAATGTGAATTCCCGGACGGCCTCGCGATTGCGTGGGCATGGCACCTCAAGAAGCGTTCTGACGAATTTCAAAACACGGGCTAAACGTGTTTCTTCAGCACCAGCACGGGGCAGTGGGCCAGCCGGACGACCCGCTCGGCCACCGAGCCGAGCAACAGGTGGCGCAGCCCGGTTCGCCCATGCGACGAGACGATAATCAGTCCGGCGTCGATTTCATCGGCAAAGGCGACGATTTCGTGGCCCGGGTCGCCAAAGCGGACGACGATTGTGATCGGATCGTCGAAGCCCTGCTCGGCCAGTTCGCGGCGCAGAGCGTCCTCGGCGTGTCCTCGACGGCTTTCGTCGTCGATCGTTTCCCAAACGATGCCCGGATCGGCGACTTCCATGATCGGAAGCACGTGGATGACGCGCAAACGGGCGAGGTCCTTGACCATTTCGCGGGCGGTTTGCAGGGCGGCGCGCGAGTCGTCGGAGAAATCAACCGGGACAAGGATATTCTTTCGCGGGAGCCAGTTCATGCTTCTTCCTCACTGGATCGGTTAAAGGGTCTTCTCGGGAGGCCGTCGGTCTCGCGTCAAATCAGCGTTTCCGTCTTTTCAATTCCATTTCGCCCGAGGTGTAACGTTGCCAGTATTCGTCCAGACAGCGGCGGACCTTGCCGCTGAGCAGGATGACTCCGAAGACGTTGGGCAGCGCCATCGAGAAAAGCATCAAGTCGGAGAAGTCCAGGAGGCTCTTGGGCGCGACGATGGAGCCGAGAAAAACGAATCCGATGAAAATGAGTTTGTAGATCATCGAACTCCGCCGGCCGAACAAATACGACCAGCACCGTTCGCCGTAATACGACCAGGAAATCATCGTCGAAAAGGCGAAGAGAACCACGGCACACGACAAGACCCAGGGGAACCACGAAATGGTCTCGCCAAACGCGTTGCTCGTCAGCGCGGCGCCCTTGTTCGCGTCGATGAGGTGCCGATAGGCTTCGTTGTTGTAAGCGCCGGTGACCACCATCACCAGCCCGGTCATCGTGCAGATCACGATGGTGTCGATAAACGGTCCGAGCGAGGCGACAATGCCCTCGCTGATCGGTTCGTCGGTTTGGGCGGCGGCGTGGGCGATCGGCGCGGAGCCGACGCCGGCCTCGTTCGAAAATCCGGCCCGTTGAATGCCGATCACCATCACGCCCAAGAAGCCGCCGTAGGTTGCCTGCGACGTGAAGGCCCCTTCGAGGATCAGGGCGAAGGCGGGCAAGATGCGGTCGTAATGGGCCAGGAGGACGTAGGCGGCCGCCGCGATATAGATGATGCACATTGCGGGAACGATTTTTTCGGCGGTAGCGGCAATGCGGCGGATTCCACCGATGATCACCACGCCGGCCAGGATGGCCATGATCAATCCATAGAGCCAGGGAAACTCACCGAGCCCGGTGAATTGTTCCTGAAGCGAATTCAGCGACTGGCTCACCTGAAAGACGCAGCCTCCGCCAAACGACGCGCCCATGCACAAGATCGTAAAGAGCACCGCCATCACCATGCCCAAGCGGGGCCAACCCAACTCGGCCAGACCGTCGCGAAGATAGTGCATGGGCCCGCCCGAGACCGTGCCGTCGTGGTCGACCTTGCGATACATTTGGCCGAGCGTGCATTCGGCGAACTTGCTGCTCATGCCCAGGAATCCGGCCAGGATGAGCCAGAAAATCGAGCCGGGGCCGCCGGTGCCCACGGCGATGGCCACGCCGGCGATGTTTCCCAAGCCGATCGTCGCCGAAAGCGCCGAGGAGAGTGCTTGGAAGTGGGAGACCTCGCCCGTCTCGTCCGACTTGTCGTAGTCGCCCTTGGTCAACCGGATCGCATGTCGGAAGCCGCGAACGTTGATGAAGTTCATCCGGAGCGTGAAAAAAATGGCGCCGAACAGGAGCCAGACGACCAGAAAGGGCACGCTCTTTTTCTCGTCGCCGAAATACCGACTCGTCCCAAAATCGTAAAACAAAACCGCGTTGAGCGGTTCGACGCAGTTCTTGGTGAAAAACGCGTCGACCTCGCCCATCCATCCGGCCGGCTCACCGGGCGCGCGGGCCTCGTCCTCGAGAGCCGGCTTGTCGAGAGGCAATGAACCTTCGACCGTGTCGATGAACAGCGCCGGCTGATCCGCGGAACCGGTTTTCTCGCCCTGGACCCGTTCGGCGGCGTCTCCGGCCGGCCCGGCCTCTTGGTCCGCCGGATTGCCGGATGCCGGGCCCTGAGCCGGGGCATGGAAGCAAGGCAGAAAAACGAAGACGGTGACAAGGAAGAGACAAGAGAAGGACCGGAGATGGTTCGGCTGGAGTCGAATCATGTCGTTGGTTCTCGTAACGTGGGCCGTTGACTGGATTGGATTTGGAGGAGCCAGATCGCGGTCCGGCGGATTGTCTGCGTCCGTGCAAACAAGCGACGATTTCACCGCCATGCGGGGAGCCACGCTGTTGCTTCACCAAGGCGCGAATCGCCCACCCCACCAGTGAACACGATGGGGACCCCATTTGTCAACCACCTCGGCACGTGGAGGATGGGTATCTTGTGCTATTTGTCCAGTTTCGAGGCTTCGAGCTTGTCCAACTCGGCTTGCCAGAATTGGGCTTGCTGGACGAGACCGGCCTTGGTGAACCGCTGGATCGCTCGCCCGTACATCTTCTTGCAGTAGGGTCGGGGACGATTACCTCGCATGCGAGGTACCTTGGGCAAAAGAGCCTGATAAAACTCGAGGACTTGCACGTTGGCGCCTTTGACCCGTTTCGCGACCGCCTCGAGTTTGTCGAGCATCTTGGGTACGTAGCGCCCTTCGTCGGGAAAGGCCATGATGGTGTTGGCCAGCATGCGAATCGCATCGTCATGCTGGCGTTCGGCGACGCGGTAATCCGCGAATTTCAACACGGCTTCGCATGCCAGATCGGGGCGTTTCGCGGCTATGTAAAGCGTTACAAGCCGGTCATAGAGCTGCGCGCGGCGGGTCGGTCGATCTTCGAACGCAATGAGATCATCGAACACGACCCACGTGAAGTCCGGATAAAGGGCAAACGTTTTGAATAAATTGTCGAGCGTGGCGGTCATGATCTTCCGATATCGCTTGGTCAATTGGCCGTCGCGCGACATCTGGGCAACCGCCAACCAGGCCTGCTCGTTGCCCGGCGAAAGCCGCAAAACCTGGTTCAAAAAACGGAGCCGCGCGGCAACGTCCATCGGGGTTCGGCGGCAGATCATCGGGTAGCTTTTCATCAACAGCGCGGCGTGGCGACTGTTTTGGGGGCTCAGCCCCACGGTGTGCAAGCGGAGTTCCAACTGCCGATCGGTGATTGGCTCGCCCGTATGTGGATCGGCCAGGTGTCCGACATAGTAGTGATCGCCTCGGTAACGTCCCTGGGATTTCAATTGGAATTGGATGCCGTCTTGCGTTACCCTGAGCAGCTCGACCCACATGACCCAAGCGTGATTCACGCCGCTGGATGCGGTTCCGCCGACGTAGGCGGCCGGCACGCCGAGGCATTTTGCCACGCGCGAGGCGAAATCGGCCTGGATCACGCAGACGCCGCCGAACTGCCGCAGGTTGGGCAACGTGTACTCTTGGCCGTTGAGCCGCGAGGTCTTGCTGCCCGTTTCGAGCATGAGCGTGTCGTAGGACACGTCCGCATAGCACTTGCCGATCATGACGCGCTTGTGGAGATAGTTGCGAACGGCCCAAAGTCGCTCATTGATCGGCGTGCGGTGGTTGACGACCAGCACGAGGAATTCCCAGGGAAGAAAGCGGGCACGCCCCTGCATGATCTCCTCGGTGTCGAGCAAGTACTTGAAATTCTCCACGGCCCCGATCCGGTCCTTGGGCAAGATGCTCTTGGTGCGGCGCGCCTGGCCGCGGTAGTCTTGGACGCCGCGTCCCCGAGGCTTGTCCCACACCACGGCCACGGCAATGGCCGCGTCGGCGTAATCGGGAAGACGATCGTAATACTGTCTGGCCAGTTGCTCGAAAAGACGCACGGCGCCGACCACGTCGTCGTGTTTCGGGTCGATTGCCGTGAAGAATTCTTCCGCGACGTTCGGGTGGGCGTTGAACCACCGCATCATTCCCGAATAGTTGCCCGCCAGCGCCTCGGTCATCTCCTTTCGGTGCGTGCGTTCGAATAGTCGCGCGTGAATCCGCCGCAGCTTGGGATACTCGGCCGGCAGGAAGATGCGGTTCTTGTCGAGCAAGGCGACCAGTTGCTCTTCAGCGTCGCGTTGGGCTGCCAGCGTTTCCGGGTCGTTACGCTTGGGCGACGACGATTTCGCGGCCGACGAACCCTTGGGAGAGCCGGTCGGCGGAGCCGCGCGGAGCGACGGGCAGAGAACCAGCGGGCCAAACACGACGCCGACGACGGCCGACAAGAGAATCAGCCTGCGTCCGTCAGTGAAAAGCCGACACGCGACGTTTTTCACGGGCTGTCCAACAAAGGCTAGTTCCACCACCAGTTGGCCGGCTCGCCGCCGGTTGCTTGGTCACGCATCGCCGCCAGCGCGGGGCTCTGCTTGACGTCCTTGATCAACGCATAGGAGTTGAGGGACACGCCGCCCGACGCGCTGATGACCCAGCCTCGTCGAATCTTCAACATGCTGGCCACGGTGGCGACTTCCTTCGGAGCGGGAAGCTTCTCGATTTCGACGTCGGTCGGGTCCAACAGCGTCGGCAAGCTGTGGCCTGCCTTGCCGGTCAAATCTTCCTTGACGATCAAGGCCGAGACGATCGAGAGTTGCATGCAGTTGCGGAGTTGTCCGAAAACCGGATCGGCGACCGCCAACTTGTCGTACTTCTCGGTGAACAGATCGGCCCAGCGCTGCGCCGTGGGGTCGGCCTTGACCGTCTCCTGACGCCGGCCGGCGGCGCTGAAGAAGTCGGCCTCGCTCATGGCCTTGACCGACGCGCCTTGGAGTTCCCAAGCCAGTCCGTCGGGACTTCGCTGAACCGACTCGAACCGCGGTTCCAGCCACCAGCGGGGAAGCAGGTTGCTCGCCCGGCCCTTGGTCATCTGAAGATAACTCGGAAGCCCCGCGACCGGCGAGCGATCGAGGGCCATGCCCAAGCGCTTCATGCGATAGTCGGCCGCGACCATGACTCGAGCGAAATGGCTCGTGTCCGGGACGACCGTGATCGTGATCTTCTGTGGGCCGAGCGCTTGCTCCAGGTCGGCCATTCGCTGGCGAGGATTCGCCGCCGGTCGAGATTGCATGTACTCTTGATAGCGGACGAGACCCTCGGGCTGCGGGTCGATCGAGCAACTGATGACCTCGTGCATGGCCGAACGCGCGGTTCGCAGCGCCACGAGCAAATCGTCGAGAAGCATGACCGGACGCCCGGTTTCCATGCCGACGACCGCTCCGCTCTTGCTGACCTTCCACCCTTCGCCTGGTCCGGCCAGAATTATGTCGTGGTGGTCCGGATCGACGAACACGTAATGGATTTCCTGCAACCCGGCCAGATAACGCATCTCGTCCGACAGCGGTTTGCCGTCGCGGACCAACGCGGCGACGGCTTCTTCGAGTTTTCGGAGCGAGATCTTGCGCATCGGGGTTGCCTGGGCCAGGTCGGCCGGGACCGGCGCGAGACTTTCCTGCATCACACGCGCCAATCGGCCCGTGTTGTCGACCGTCGCGTTGGACAACAACCCAGCGGCATCGACCGCGACTCCGCCGACGGCCGGCGGACGCGAATAATACGGATCCTGGGCAGACGCCGTGGAGTAGGCAAGTGCAACGACGCAGAAAACAAGCGACGCAAGAACCATCCGTCGAGAAACCGAAGTGATGGTGAATCCGTGGCGGGACATGGTATTTTCTCCTTTTCGCGGTATCGGGCAAACGGCCACTAGGACGGTGCCCTACGCCGGGCCTTACTCTATTCCGACAAAGACGGGTAGCGCTCGCTGGCTGCCCGCCCTACTAGACTCCTACAATCGTAACTCCTTCCCAGGTCTGCTGCAAGGAAATCTCCCCCCTCTTCCCTACCGGTGCCGGAATCAGGCCCGCAACCAACCCCTCGTCTGGGTGGTTTCTTCCGTAGTTGCCTTGTCGCGATGGGGGTGGCGTGGGTAAGGTAGTAATTGAGATATTCGTTTTTCGTTGTGGGGACCGAACAGGAAACGGCCGTGTCAAAACTCGCGTATCTGGTCATTCGAGACGGGTTGAAGTGGACCGACGTCTTTCGTCTGGTGCCGGGCCAGGCCGTGACCATCGGGCGAGCCGCCACCAACCAGATCGTCATCAAGGACGACCGTTGCAGCCGGAACCACGCCGAAATTTTCATGTCCGAAGGGCAGTGGATTCTCCGCGACCTCGAAAGCCGCAACGGAACCATGGTCGGCGAGCAGCGGGTCGAGGGCGATTGGCTGCTCCGGCCGGCCGACATTATCCGCGTCGGCCGTTCACAACTCGTGTTCGTCCACCACCTTACCCAGGCTTTTGACGAACCGTCGACGGCCGCGGTGCCGCCCCGCGAGGGTGACGGCGGGACCCTCGAAGCCGACGCGGATGCCGACAGTGTCCTGTCGCCCTATCAGCCCACGACCATTACCCACCGGCGAGGACAGACCAAGTTTCTCGAACCGGTTGAGTTGGAAGAGGACGAGACGGGGATCTCCGAGAAAGGAAAAGCGGCCGCGAAACTCTGCCGGCTCGCCTTTGAATTGGCCAAAACGCCCGATCTGGTATCGCTCGCGAATCTCGCTCTGACCGGACTGTTCGAGAACACGCAAACCGACACCGGCGCGCTTCTGCTGCTTTCGCGCGAATCGCAAGAGCTCGAAGGTTCGGATCTCGAAGTTACTGCGTCGCGGACCACGGCCAATCAGGCCTACCATCCCGTCTCGCAGTTTCTTGCCACGACCGTGCTCCGCGAAGGCGAAGCGGTTCTTGCTCGCAACGTCATGGGCGACAGCACGCTGGGTAGCCGCGACAGCAAAGGCGAGATTCACGCCACGAGCGTCATTTGCGCCCCGGTCCGCCACGGCAGGAAGATACTCGGCCTGATTCATCTCTATTCGACCGACACGCGCCGCGTGCCCGATCCCGAAGATCTCGAATTCACCCTGGCGGTGGCCAACACCGTCGGCGTGGCCGTGACCAATCTCCGCCAGCGCCAAGAGCTGGCCGAGAACCTCACGCAAATGAAGGATGAGAACATCCTGTTGCGCGAGCAGCTGCGGGTCCAGAGCGAGATCGTCGGCAGCGGGCCCGTCGCGCTCAAGTTGACCGAGGAAATCGGCCGCGCCGCCTCGTCCAGCGCGACCGTGCTGATTCGCGGCGAAAGCGGCGTCGGCAAGGAGTTGGTCGCCCGAGCCGTGCACTATTCGAGCGCGCGAAGCAAAAACACGTTCGTCTGCCTGAACTGTGCGGCCTTGTCCGAGGACTTGCTGGCCAGCGAACTGTTCGGCCACGAACGCGGCGCGTTTACCGGCGCCACCGAGCGAAAAATCGGCAAGTTCGAAGCCGCCGACGGCGGCACGCTCATGCTCGATGAAATCGGCGAAATGAGCCAGGGCATTCAGGCCAAGTTCCTGCGCGTCCTCGAAGGTCATCCGTTCGAGCGGGTCGGCGGCAACAAGCCGATCAAGGTCAACGTCCGCGTGATCGCCGCCACCAACCGCGATTTGGAGCAAGACGTGGCCGACAACCGGTTTCGACGCGATTTGTTCTTCCGGCTCCACGTCCTGGAGATCGTCGTCCCCGCCTTGCGAAAACGCGTCGAGGACATTCCCGAACTGGCTATTCATTTCCTCCGCCTGTTCGTCACCGAAACAGGACGCCGCATCGAAGGCTATACCGACGAGGCCATGCAATTGTTGGTCAGTTATCGGTGGCCAGGCAACGTCCGCGAGTTGAAGAACGTGATCGAGCGGGCCGTCGTGCTCTGTCGCGGGCGGCTGATCGATCAGGGCGACTTGTTGCTCTCGAAATTGCCCACCTCCGGAAGTACGGGCGAAATCGTCGACGTCGCCGGCTCGGTGTTCACGCCCGCTTCGTTGGCCGACGTCGAACGCCAACACATTCAAGCCATGCTCGACCACACAAGCTGGAACAAGAGTCGCGCGGCCGGGCTGTTGGGCATCGAACGCTCGACCCTCGACCGAAAGATCCGCCGCTACGGCCTGACCGCGACCGGCCGCCCGGACTGAAGAAGGTAAAGGGAGCTAAAGGGGTAGGTAAAAGCTGCCATGAGGGAAACAGGGAGGGGGTAAAGGGGGGGTCGGGTCGGGTCGGGGTGTCAACATAAAGACTCCCGACCCTTTTAGACTCCTCGACCCTTTTAGACTCCTTTTAGACTCGACCTTTTAGACTTTTCGACCCTTTTAGACTTTTCTTTTCGACTCTTTTCGACAAATCGACAAGTTGATCATCTTTGCAATTGTCCGTTTAGGCTGAGCTACGCAATGCCGATCACTGGCAGGCTGAATCCATTTCTAGGCGCGATCTACGTGTGTGCTGCGCTGTGCATTGTCGCTGCGTTGTTTTTGTTTGCTTGTCGTGAGGTTTGGTCGTCTGTAGATCGTAGTTGGACGGCGAGGAATCTGCAGGCAATCCACTTTGCCTTGTCGGCGTATCAGAACGCGTATGGCGAGCTACCTCCGGCAGCCATCCGGTCGAAAGAGGGCAAAGCGATGCACAGTTGGCGAGTCCTGATCCTGCCCTACTTGGGGCCAGATGAAGCAGCAATCTACAGACAATATCGGTTTGATGAACCATGGAACGGGCCGAACAATCTACACTTGGCCAGCCAAATGCCCGAGTTCTACGAGCCGAACGCCAGGACTTCGCAAGGCGAGACCGAGACGACATTTGTTGCCATTACTGACGGTTCGTCCGTCTGGCGAGCCGGAGTCGTGCCGAGGATGTAGACGGGATGGCAGCCGCTTGTTGTTAGTGTGCCTGACTGCCGTGTGAATTGGCTCCAGCCGAAGGACATGTCGCTGGACAGTGCCAAAGGCCAGTTTGGCGTCGCACCTTTAGAAGCGATGCTGAGATCGAACGAACCGATACCGTTCATCTGTGGGTATGGGCGACATGATACCAGCTATGACGATCATGATGTCATGCGAAATACCTTTTTGTCATTGCTTCGGTCGGGACAAAGGAATCCTCGACAGCTTGAGGGGAACGATAAGGCGATGTCCACGAAGTCTGGAAAAGACCAGGGGTAGGGGAAACACTAAACGGAAACACTAAACGAAACACTAAACGAACACTAAACGGGTCGGGAGTCTTTATATTGACAGAATGGGCGGGGCGTGGTAGTTTGGGGTCATGCCACGACGATTGCGAGTGTCGATGAGTAACATAAAGACTCCCGACCCTTTTACCCTTCTTTTACCCTTTTCTTTCTTTACCTTTTCCGGCCCTTTTACCTTTTCTTACCTTCTTTTTCCCTTTTACCTTTTCCCTCTTTTACCTTTTTTTACCTCCCTTCTTTTCCTCCCAGAACTTACCGTTTGACAGACTACTAGGATAACGTGATTTGTCGCATGATGCCAGATGGCCCATCACGTCCGAGAATCACGCGCGCAACTGCCGCTACGCCCCTCTATAAGGGCATTCTCCGGTAGCGCCGTGGCAGCTTCCGCGATTTCCGCCAGGACGGTACAATAATGAATTCTGCATCTTCATGCACCGGAGTACTCATCGAGGACCCGGCGAACGGGATTTCGAGACATGGACACATCATCGAATAAAAGGAGCTTTCGACGCCAAATTCTGTTTGGCTATGGCGTGGCCACGCTGCTGACGGCGATTGTTCTCGTTTGGGGTCTGGTGAACCTCCTTCGACTTGGTCAGGCCAGCGATGCGATTCTCCGCGAGAACTACCGCAGCATTCTGGCCGCAGAGAAGATGCGCGGCGCGATCCAGCAGCAACAGGCCGCCACGGTGTTTCTTTTGGTCAAGACGGATCGCCCCTTGATCCAGCGGCTCTCCGGCACGCAGCAGCAGTTTTTGCTGAATCTGGCCAAGGCCAAGGACAACATCACGATTCCAGGCGAGGCCGAAGTGCTCAAAGAGTTGGAGCAGGAATATATCGAA
>JAFGIR010000003.1 GCA_016929515.1 Pirellulales bacterium
AGGGTTAAAACGGGTCAAATAGGGGCTTTAAGGGGCAATTGTCAGTATATTGGTCGTTTTCGTAAGTTGTTGTCTTGCAGTGAGATATGAAAATCACCGAAACCAAAAAGTCCGAGCCCCTGAGCTACAGGCGCTTTCCAGGTGATCGGCAATGGGACGCCATCAGAAGAACCCACGGACGAGGGGAACGGTCGGTGGACTTGTCAACCATAAGAAGGGTTGTCTGTCTGCCGCCATGTCATTGACGCATGACATTGCATCTCTTTATGTAGCAATGTTTTAGGGAATCTCGTGCCCACTTCTCACTTGACGACTTTCCTGTATTGTGGTATTTTCCAAAGTAGGAAAATGAATACTTTCAGGAAACCACCTGCCGAATCAGACATCATTGAGCGACTTCGGCGCGGCGAAGTCGCATTGCCACCGCTGCGCCTCAAGATCGTCGAGACCGAACGGGCTGAATGGGATGCTGTCGTTGTTGCATCGTGCGGCGGACAAGAGGCCAAGTTCGTTGTCGAGTGCAAGGCCCTATCGACCCCAAAGGGATTTGACGACGCCGTGCGACAGTTGCAGAACCGTCCATTGCCTTCCGGCGTCCTGCCGATGGTTATCATGCCCTATCTGCGTGAATCTCAGCTTCAAGAGTTGGAGGCACAAGGGATCAGCGGCGTGGATTTGTGTGGCAACGGTGTCGTCGTGGCCCCTGGGCGTTTCACCGTGTTTCGGACTGGCGCAAAGAACCAGTTTCCGACGTATTCACCGATCAAGAACATCTACCGCAAGAATTCCTCGATGGTCGGTCGGGTGTTTCTTGCAACGCCTTTCTTTGAGAGTGTTCAGCAAATCCGTGAGGCAGTCAACGCCAGGAATCTGCTTCTGTCGCGTTGGAAGAGAACACCAATGGGACTAAGCACCGTCTCGAAGGCGCTTAAAGTGCTGGAGGAGGACCTGATCGTTGATCGAAGCCAAGGAATTCGCCTTCTCCAGCCAGACAAGCTACTGGAATCACTGAAAAGCAACTATGTTCGGCCAAACAACCTGCCTCGTATTCGGCTGAAACTCCAAGGTGACAGGGCGACCTTGTTGCGGCTGCTGACAAAACAGGCCGGCGCGGCCTCGACTCCCGTGGTGGCGACTGGTTTGTCGTCCGTCTCGCGGTATGCGGTCATGCAGCGAGAGGATATACTGTCGGTCTACTGCCCACGAATAGTCGCCTTGCGCGACAGTTTGGACGGCAAAGAGACCGACCGATTCCCCAATGTCGAGTTGATCGAGACCGACGAGCAGCCCTTGTATTTCGATACACAGGAAGCGGACGGGTTCTTCTGGGCATCGCCCGTCCAGACGTACCTTGAACTCATGGCGGGCGACAAACGCGACCAGGAAACCGCTGAACAGGTGAAAACCTATCTTCTTCGCAGCTTGGGAGTCATGGATTGATGAATCTCATGCCGACGCTTCAAACGGCGCTGACGGACGTGCTGTACGAAACGAGGTCAGAGGCCCTGCGGCTGATTATTGGCGGAGGTTACGGCATCTACCTCAAACGAGAGCACGTCCGGGAGAACGGAATTCGGACGCTGTTGCGAGAGTGGCCGGAAGCCCGGTCTACGAACGATCTCGATCTCTTCTTGCGGCCCGAGTTGCTCATAAACTCGGCGAGATTGAAACCGCTTGCCGTGGCGATTCAGCGCCTCGGCTACAGAGTCATCAGTGGAGCGGAGAAGTTCCAGTTTGCCAAGCCGGGACCGGACGGGGGACGCGCAGGCGGCCTCAAGATCGACCTGCTGACAGGTCCCCGAAGTAGTTTCGACGGGAGTCCGGCCAGAGTTGACGCAAGGCGAGTACGTCCGCATCCGTCGGTCGATGTCCACGCACATCCGGTTGATGAAGCATTGACGCTTGAAGAAGGGCTGCTGCCCTTGTCAATCAATGGCGTCACGAGCGGCGGCATCGCCCATGAGGCGACGGTGTTCATTCCGCACCCGCTGACATTCACGATGATGAAGCTGTTCGCATTTCGTGACCGGCTGGCTGATGAAAGCAAGGACTTCGCTCGCTACCATGCGTTGGACATCTACACGGTGTTGGCCACCACCACGGAGAAGGAGTGGGATGAGGCATTGGAGCTTCGTGAGACTCACCGTGCGGTACCAGTCGTCGTCGAAGCTGCTCAAATCGTGAGAGATCATTTCTCCGGCAAAGATAGCCTGGGAATGCTACGACTCCGAGAAAGCCCGTACTCCAGGCCGGACCTGCAACTGGACGATTTCCTCGCTGCGTTACACGAGCTTCTCCCGTCATAGAACGACGGGGACGGAGACGCTTCGGGCCTTCGCATGTAACCACAACCAAAGCATTCCTCTCCGTGGACCGCCCGTCTGGTGCCCGAGTTACCACGAACGTCGATGAAGTGACACAAGGAGATGCGATGAGCGAGTATCAATACGTTGCCTTCCGCGCGATTGACCGGGCTGTCAGCAAGAAGGACTTGGCCTACATGCGGCGGCAGTCCACTCGGGCTGAGATCACCCCCTGGTCCTTCGAGAACGAGTACGACTTCGGCGATTTCCATGGCAATGCTCTGGAGATGATGCGTCGCGGTTACGATCTTCATCTGCATTACGCGAACTTCGGTGTCCGCACGTTGTTGGTTCGTTTGCCGGACGGCTTTCCCAATGCAAAAGCCGCGAAGCCCTATTTCGCTGACGGGGCACTTGGATTCCATAAGGACAAGAAGGGGCCAGGCGGAACGCTGATGATTTCTCCCTCTCTTGAGCCGGACACTTTGGATGAACTGTGGGACATCAACGAAATGCTCGATCGGCTTGTGCCGCTGCGGTCGGAGATTCTTGCGGGCGACCTACGGCCTCTCTATCTGGCTCATTTGGCGGTGGTCGGCGACGACGACCACGATCCCGACGAGGCGGTCGAAGCGCCGGTTCCGGCCGGCTTGAAGAAACCGACCGATGCTCAATGTGCCTTGGCGGAGTTCGTTGGGGTCAGCAAGGCCATGCTCGCGGCGGCGGCAGAGCGAAGTGGGCCGCTGCCGGCTATAGCGGATAAGCGGAGCCGCTATTCTCAATGGCTTTCCGATCAGCCCGAGGCAACCAAGGACGCCTGGCTGGCGGAATTGCTCAGCGACTCGGAGTCGTCGGTTCAGGCAAAAATCCGGGCGAAATTCGAGAAGGCCGCAGGCGTGCCATCGTGGCCAGCGGTTGAAGCAGGCCGGACTGTGGCCCAACTCAAAACCACGGCGGAAGAGATCCATTGCAAAAAGAAGAAGGCGGCCGAAGCGAAGGCAACTCGACAACGAACCACGCGACTCACGAAGATGGCTGCGGACCCGACGCCGTACCTGCGGACGACGGAAAAACTCGTGGCCGAACGGACCACCGCTGCCTATGAAGAAGCCTGCAAGCTCTTGGCCGACTACGCGAAGCCCTCGCCGGCAGCAAACAGTCCGACCTAGCCGAAAAGCAGGCCCGCAAGTTGAAGACGGCCAACCCCACTCGCCACCATCTGACCGCCGCGCTGCGTCGCCAAGGCTTCGTGAAGAAGTGACTCCCACCGAGGCGACCAGGATCGCGTCTGGAATCGCCTTCAACGCGGTCATCCCCACGTCTTGAGAAGCTCGATCAGGGCCGCGCGCTCGTCTGGCGGCATGTCGGTGAGCACGCGGATGGCGTCGAGGAGCGAGTTTCCGGCGAAAGTCCCAGGCGACGGCGAATCGGGGTCGAATTCGTCTGAAAGTGCGCCGGAATTTGCGCCACCTGGCATGTCCTGATTGTCGTAAGTGTCTGGTAGCACAGCACTTAACTGCGATTGGTTCGACTCCCCTAGGGGGTATTGGTGTAACTCGTTGGAGTTGCACTGAATCTTACGGAATCGCTCTAAGCCCTTGTCGTCAAGGGCTTTCTGCGTTTCTTGGGACTCCATACGATCTGGTAAGATGGGGTAGCGCGCCGGGTTTTTTCGCCACCTTTTCGTCTTTTCGTGCGCCGCTTTTTGCGCGTAAGCGCGCACCACGGCCATGATTGACGGGGGTGGTAGCTTGGAGGGCGGGGCATATTCCTCGCACTTCGGAGGCTACTCATG
>JAFGIR010000178.1 GCA_016929515.1 Pirellulales bacterium
CTGTGGATGGCCTGGTTCATCAGGGCGCCGCCGCCGTCGAGTTCCCAGGTCCCCCGCCACGCGCCGCTGTCATAGTATTGCTGCGAACGATACCACTTGACGTAGGCGTCGCCGCCGACCAGCCGGCCGAAACGACCCTGGTCGATCGCTTTTTTCATTTCCGCGCTCGCCGCGTGAAATCGCGACGGAAAGATGGTCGACAGCACCACGCCCGCCTTCTGGCATGCTTCGATGATCCGGTCGCAGCGGCGGAGCGTGATTTCGAGCGGCTTCTCGACGATGACGTGTTTTCCGGCCCGCGCGGCAGCCACGGCCGACTCCATGTGCGTCCCGCTGGGTGTGCCGATGGTGACCACGTCGAGAGCCGGGTCGGCGAGCATCTCGTCCAAGTCATGATAAGCGTGGCAACCGGTCGCCTCGGCCAACCGGTTGGCGGCCGCCGGCACCGTGTCGTGGCACGCCACGAGCCGCGCGCCGCCGATATCCGCAATTGCTCTTGCGTGGAAATCGGCAATCACGCCGCACCCAATAATGCCAAAGCCCATGGCCATCGAAATGCTCCTTTGTCTGGGGGGGTCGAAGAGAAGCCTGGATTATAGGAGGCCCGTCGGAATGTGAAAAGGGGGAGGGGGGTGGCTGCCTCCGGCCGTGCTTCAGGCGACCATTCATAGCGATCTCGCGAACGAGAACCTCAATCCGGACTGGACAAACTCGACGCGATTTCCGAACATGGATGCGTCGTCAACGAGAGACTATCGCTCCTCGCCACTCGTGTTTTCCGATGCCGCACAGCGATTTCACCGTCAACACGCTTGCCAAGCACCTCCACCTGACTCCTCAGCAGGTGGTCCGGCTGGCCGACCGCGACAAGCTCCCCGGCCGCAAGGTGGCCGGCGAGTGGCGATTCAGCCGCGCGGAGATCCACCACTGGATGGAACGTCGAATCGGTCTGTCCGACGAGGAAGAACTCATCGCGGTCGAGGACGTGCTCGATCGGTCGGCGGCCCACGGAGAGACGGAAATCTACATCAGTCAGCTACTGCCGATCGAAGCAGTGGCGATTCCGCTGGCGGCGCGGACGGCCGGTTCGGTGATCCGCTCGATGGTTGATCTGGCCGCGCGAACCGGCTCGCTCTGGGATCCCGAGAAGATGGCCGAGGCAATCCGTGCCCGCGAGGAAATGCACCCAACCGCCTTGGAAAACGGCGTCGCGCTGTTGCATCCCCGCCGCCCCATGGCCGCGATCCTCGCGGGGCCGCTGATTACGTTGGGCCGAACGGCCTCGGGCATCTCGTTCGGCGGCAGCGGAGGCAGTCTGACCGACGTCTTTTTCCTGGTCTGCTCGACCGACGATCGGGGACACCTGCGAACCCTGGCCCGGCTCAGCCGCCTGATTACCTCGCCCGGCTTTCTCGATCAACTGCGACAATCCGAGGATGCCGGGACGGTCCATCGCCTGATCGTTGAAACAGAGAAGAACCTGATCTAGTGCCCGACTCCGGCAACATCCCGATTCTGCTGCTTGGCGACTGGCGGCGGCGCGAGTTCCACCAGGCCCGTACGTGTCTCGACCGCTGGGCGCCTGTGGCCGAGACCCCCTCGATCGACGAGGCGGTCGCCCTGGTCGACTCGACCCAGTTCATGCCGGCCGTGATCGTCGTTGCCCAGGCCTATCCGGGCGAATTCTCCGGCGAGTCGCTCGACCGGTTGCGACGCCGTCTGCCCTTGGCCCGAATCGTGGGACTGCTGGGCAGTTGGTGCGAGGGGGAAACGCGCACCGGGCACCCCTGGCCGGCGACGATCCGACTCTACTGGCATCAGTGGATTGCTCAGTGCCACCGCGAGCTGGATTGTCTTTCGGCCGGCAGCGGATCGACCTGGTCGCTGCCGAGCACGGCCACCGACGAAGAGCGGCTTCTGACAGGTCCCTCCGGACCATTCGACGGTCGCGAGGGTCTGATCGCGCTTTGCGCCGAGCGATATGAAACCCACGAGTGGCTCACGGCGGCTGCCCGCCGGCGCGGATACTCGACCGTCTGGCTGCGTCCCCATGAGCGAGTGCGGATCGACGGCGCCAAGGCGGCCGTGTTCAACGGATCGGCCTTCAGCGATTACGAAGTCGCTCAACTGCGCCAATTGCGCAAGAATCTGGGACCGGCCGTTCCGATCGTCGCGCTGGCCGATTTTCCGCGTGTCGAAGACCGCGACCGCGCCGTGGCGGCCGGAGCCGGGGCCGTCCTGTCCAAGCCGCTGCTGCTCGACGACCTATACTGGCAGTTGGATCAACTCATCAAGCCGGCGAACTGACTCCGGCAAGGAGCCAACAACAACCCGACGGCAATCGTCATGTCCAAAAATCGGAAACGTCCCCTCCAACCGACCTGTGCGATCATCAGTCTCGGCTGCCCGAAAAACCTTGTCGACAGCGAACAGATGCTCGGGCGGCTGCGCGCGGCCGGCTATCGTTGGGTGGTCGAACCCGAGGGGGCCGACGTCGTGGTGATCAACACGTGCGGTTTTCTCGACACGGCCCGCGAGGAGTCGTTGGACGTCGTTCGTCAGATGGCCGACTTGAAGCGGCGCGGCCGGCTCGGCCGGATTGTCGTGGCCGGCTGCATGGCCCAACGCGACGGCCCGTCGTTGTTGGAAGCATGCCCCGAGATCGACCGGGTGATGGGGGTTTTTGCCCGGGATGAAATCGCCGCCGTGGCCCGGCAACTCGCGGAGGAAAAGCCGGGCCGCGGCGAAACCGATCGCGTGTTGCTTGCCAAGCAGCCCGACGACGCTTTGGTCGATGATTGCCGCGAACCGCTCACGCCGCCGCACGTCGCCTATCTGAAGATTGCCGAGGGCTGCGACCGGCTCTGTGCCTTCTGCTCGATACCGGCGATCCGGGGCCGCTATCAGAGCAAACCAATCGATCAGGTCGTCGACGAGGCCTCGCGGTTGGCCCAGTCGGGCGTTCGCGAACTGGTCCTGATCGCCCAGGACACAAGCTACTACGGTCGCGATTTGGGCCCGGGCCCACGGC
>JAFGIR010000179.1 GCA_016929515.1 Pirellulales bacterium
CGCGACGCCGACTGGGCACAGATCAACCTGCCCAGCGGAGAAATCCGCCGCGTGCCGGCCAAGTGCCGCGCGACCATCGGCAAGATGAGCAATTCGGATCACATGGGCATCCGGCTGGGCAAGGCGGGCCGCAAGCGTTGGCTGGGCCGTCGCCCACACGTCCGCGGCACGGCGATGAACCCGATCGACCATCCGCACGGTGGTGGCGAAGGACGCACGAAAGGCGGCCGCCATCCGGTCACCCCCACCGGCAAACCGACCAAAGGCGGTTCGACGCGGAAGCGGCGCAAGCCCTCGAATCGGGCAATCGTCCGGCGCCGTCGATCGAAACGCTATGGTCTGTTGATGTTGAAAAAATAGGCAAGACCGACCACAACCCGAAAGTTGTCCCCATGGGAAGATCACTGAAAAAGGGCCCCTTTGTCGATCCGAAGCTTTTCGCCAAGGTCGAGAAGCAAGATCAGCAGGGGACGAAAGAACCCATTAAGACCTGGGCGAGACCTTGCACGATCATACCGGAATTCGTCGGTCACACGTTCATGGTCCACAACGGCAAGGTTCATATCAAGGTATTCGTGACCGAGGAAATGGTCGGTCACAAGTTGGGTGAATTCGCCCCGACGCGCACCTTCCGCGGACATGGCGGAAAGGGCAAGCGTTAAGAGACGATTCACGTCGCGGAAAGGCAAAATCGACGTTGCCGCCGATAGAGGAAACGGCACTTAAGGAACTCGTTATGGCGTATCAAG
Source organism: Pirellulales bacterium (assembly GCA_016929515.1). Lineage (GTDB taxonomy): Bacteria > Planctomycetota > Planctomycetia > Pirellulales > Thermoguttaceae > UBA11386. The sequence goes on from JAFGIR010000179.1 coordinate 750, forward strand.
CTGTTCACCGTTTTGCCCGTATCAGCCCGCAAAAAGCGCGGCTGTTGGCGGATATGATCCGGGGCAAGTTCGCCGACGAGGCCCTGGAGATCCTGAAATACCAGCCTCAACGCGGCGCGCGGCTGTTGGAAAAGGTCGTCCGCAGTGCATTGGCCAACGCGGAAAATCGGCGGGCACCGAATTTGAACGGCCTGGTCGTGGTCGATGTCCATATCGATGGCGGTCCGATGTTTCGCCGGATGCAGCCGAAGGCTCGCGGCATGGCCGCCGTGCTGAAGAAACGGACATCTCATATCCACGTGGCGCTGAACTAGGAAACAACCATCTCGACGAGTCCGAGAGGGCGATTCGCGGAAACACCGCCAAGACCGAGAGAGACGTAGTATGGGTCAAAAAGTCAATCCGATCGGGTTTCGGACCGGCGTGATGGTCGGCTGGAAAAGTCGGTGGTTCGCGCCGAAACAGGAATTCTCTGATCTTCTGGTCGAAGACCAGCGAATTCGCCAGTTCATCAAGAAACGAAAGGACCGCTTCGGAAAGCCGATGTATCCCACCATTGCCAAGGTGGAAATCGAGCGAACCCGAGACGAGGTCAAGGTCGCCCTGTTTTCGGCTCGGCCGGGCGTGTTGATCGGGCGAAAGGGCGAGCGGGTCGAGGAGCTTCAGAGCGAACTGCAGAAGCTGACCGGGCGAAGAATCAATATTAAGATCGAGGAGATCAGCCGGCCCGAGTTGGTCGCTCAATTGGTTGCCGAGGACATCGCCGAACAGCTTGCGAAACGATCGAGCTTCCGTCGGACCATGAAGCGGTCGATGGAACAAACGATGGATGCCGGCGCCAAGGGAATCAAGATCCAGTTGGCGGGACGGTTGGGTGGATCGGAGATGGCGCGCCGGGAAAAACAAATCGCCGGCTCCATTCCGTTGTCCACGCTCCGCGCGAAAATAGACTATGGATTTACCGAAGCAAAAATAGCCCAGGGACACATCGGCGTCCAGGTGTGGATTAACCAGGGTATGTATAGCGAGGACGAAATCGATGGCGTTGATGCCCAAGAGGGTAAAGCACCGAAAAAGCCAAAGAGGTCGTATAAGAGGTAACGCGACCCGCGGCAACCATGTCGTGTTTGGCGATTTCGGTTTACAAACAACCCAAGGTGGCTGGATCAGTGCGGCGACGATCGAAGCCGGTCGTATTGCCGCGCAGCAATACCTGCGCACCGAAGGACGATTGTATATCCGCGTTTTCCCGCATAAGCCCATTAGCTCGATTCCGCTCGAAACGCGGATGGGCAAGGGCAAGGGCGAGCCGGATTACTGGGCCGCCACGGTCAGGCCGGGCACGGTGCTTTATGAAATCGGAGGCGTCACCGAAGAAGCGGCCCGACTTTGTTTTGCGCGATTGGCACACAAGATGCCCGTGCGAGTGCGAATGATCAAACGTCGAACCATGTAGCGTGTTGCGAGCCGGCGAGCAGATTGCAGGCAGACCGACCTGAGCGACCACGATTTTGAGGGAATCCATGACCAAGGCAGCCGAACTTCGCGAAATGAGCGATGAGCAACTCTCACTGACGCTCCGCGAGGCGCGGGAACAGTTGTTCCGCCGCCGCCTCCAGTCGCAAACGGAGCGTCTGGATTCACCGAGCGAGTTATTGAAAGCACGCCGGCTGATTGCGCGTATTCGAACCATACAAAACGAGCGAGCCCGAGAGACCGCCGCCCAGAGCTAGGCGGCGAAGGAAATCAAGCCATGTCAAAAAACGTCATGCAAGGGGTCGTTACGAGCGACAAGACGGCGAAGACCCGCCGCGTGGAAATTCCGCGATTGGTTCGCGACCCGAAATACGGAAAATACGTTCGCCGTCGCACGATTTGCTACGTCCACGACGAGAACAACGAGTCGAGCCTGGGCGACAAGGTGGAAATCGTGGAATCGCGACCGCGTTCGAAGAAAAAGCGTTGGGAATTGGTTCGCGTGGTAACCAAGGGAACGGTGCTCGATTTGGTGGCGCTTCGAGCGGCGCAGAAGGTCCAAGATGAAGGAAGCGCCGACAACGCGGAGTTGGGCGATTCCCCGTGAACGGCCGGTCGTTTTCCGGAGAAAGATATTGACCAAAGCGAGGCAAGCATCAACGACTTGCCTGTTGGATGTGAACCATGATTCAAATGCAAACGCGACTCGCCGTGGCGGATAACACCGGTGCCCGGGAGTTGATGTGCATCAAGGTGTTGGGGGGCTCGCGTCGCCGTTTTGCGGGCGTGGGGGACATCGTGGTGTGCAGTGTCAAGAATGTCATACCGGGAAGCGACGTCAAGAAAGGCTCCGTGGTTCGCGCGGTGATCGTCCGCTGCAAGCAGCCGATCCGGCGGTCCGACGGGAGTTCTGTCCGTTTCTCCAGCAACGCGGCTGTACTAATCGACAACGACAAGAATCCTCGCGGAACACGCATCTTCGGCGCGGTAGCGCGCGAATTGCGGGAACGCAGCTTCATGAAGATTGTCAGCCTCGCCAGCGAGGTCGTCTGATGCATATTAAAATCGATGATACCGTGGAAGTGATCACCGGCGACGACCGGGGTGCCCGGGGGAAGGTGCTCGCGGTGAACCGTGCGACCGGCAAGCTGACGGTCGAGGGCGTGAACCGCGTGTACAAGCACGTCCGCCGAAGCCAGAAGAACCCCCAAGGCGGCCGGCTCTCGAAAGAGATGCCGGTACCCTTGTCCAACGTGCTCTTGGTGTGCGAGACGTGCAAAGCCGCCACGCGGACGGGATCCCGTTATCACGACGACGGCAGCAAGCACCGCTATTGCAAGAAGTGTGGGGCCGACAACGGTCGGATCGCCCCTCCCAAAGCCCGATACGCCAAATAGGGATAGCGTCACATTACGATGAATCCTCGACTACAGGACCAATACACGAACGAAATTCTGCCGGCTTTGTCTAAGAAGCTGGGGCGGACGAATCGGCTCTCGCTTCCGCGGCTGGAGAAGATCGTGGTGAACATGGGCGTCGGTGCCGCCGTCGGCGAAAAGAAATATCTGGAAGAGGCCGTCGACGCGCTGCGGCTGATCGCGGGACAACAGCCGGTCGTGACCGTGGCGCGCAAATCGATCGCCGGCTTCCGACTTCGCGAAGGCATGTCGATCGGCTGCAAGGTGACCCTGCGCGGCCGGCGCATGTACGAATTCCTGGACCGGTTGATTTCCCTGGCACTGCCCCGGGTACGTGACTTTCGCGGTCTGAATCCGAACGCCTTTGACGGGCGAGGCAACTACAGCCTGGGGCTCAGCGAACAGTTGGTTTTCCCTGAGTTGAATCCGGACAAGTACTCGCGAACCCAGGGCATGAATATCACGATGGTGACCACGAACGACAGTAACGAGGAAGCCCTCGAAATGCTCCGCGGATTTGGAATGCCCTTCCGGTCGCGCGAGCAGGACACGAAAAACTGAGGAATGGAAAACGGTTGTTTCCCGCGGGTCCATCAAGCGAGTCGCGGGGAATAATCGAAGAATTCCTTTGGAAGTATTGAAGGGACCGGATTGCATGGCAAGCAAATCGAAAATCGCCAAAGCACTTCGCACGCCGAAGTATTCCTCGCGCTCCGAACGGCGGTGTCGTATTTGTGGCCGGCCTCGGGCCGTGTATCGCAAATTCGGGATTTGTCGCATTTGTTTCCGCAATTTGGCGGACCAAGGACTTATCCCCGGCGTTAAGAAGGCGAGTTGGTAAAGGGACCCGATTAATCATGATGACAGACCCCATCGCCGACATGTTGACTCGTATCCGCAACGCGGTGCGCGTTGAAAAGGCTCATGTGGATATGCCTCTCTCGAAGGTCAAACGTGGCTTGGCGGAAGTGCTCAAGCGCGAGGGTTACATCTGGGATTGGGAGGAAATCTCGGCCAAACCGAGTGATTCTCTTCGCGTCCACTTGAAGTACGGCCCCAATGGTGAGCGCGTGATCCGCCATGTGCGACGCGTCAGTAAACCAGGACGACGCGTCTACAGCGGCCCCGCCAAACTGCGACCTGTCCTCGGAGGCCTCGGTATTACCATCATAAGCACCAGCCGCGGCGTGATCAGCGACCGCGAAGCACGCCGGCGCAAGCTCGGCGGCGAAGTGCTCTGTGAGGTGTGGTAAACAACGGCGACCCGATCATTGGTAACTAGCGTAGAAGGTCAGTCAAAATGTCGCGGATTGGAAAAAAACCGATCGATGTGCCCGAGGGCGTGAAAGTCAGCATCGCCGACCGCCACGTAACGGTGGAAGGTCCGATGGGCAAACTCGATTGGGATCACCGATCGGAAATCACCGTGGTCCACGATCAAGATGCCAAGACGATCGTCTGCACGCGAGACAACGACGAACGAGAGAGTCGCGCGTTGCATGGGCTGACCCGCGCAATGATCCAGAACATGATCGTGGGAGTCACGCAGGGATACGAAAAGCGCCTCGAAATCATCGGCGTTGGCTACGTCGCGACGGTTCAAGAGAACCGCCTTGAACTGCGAGTCGGCTTTGCTAATGAATTGCGCAAGCCCATTCCGCCGGGACTTACGGTTACCTGCCCCGACCAACAACATATCGTGATCCGGGGAATCGACAAACAACTAGTCGGCCAGTTCGCGGCGGAAACACGCGCCCTGAGGAAGCCCGAACCCTACAAAGGCAAAGGAATCCGCTACTACGGCGAGATGGTTCGCCGTAAGCAGGGCAAGGCCATGGCGAAATAGACGGTTTCGGTCGGGCAGATTTGTTTGGTGGCCTAGATCGAAAAGAAGTGAGGATGGAGATGCGGCCCCCGTCGTTCGGCAGATGGGCCGTGATTGCAGTCGGTCCCCCCGCGACGAAATTCGCGCCGGACTATCCATCGAGCGAGATAAGAAGTGAAACGCGAAAAAGCAATCAACAAACAACGTGAACGTCGTGGTTTTCGTGTCCGCAACCGAGTTCGGCGCGATTCCATTCGGCCGCGGTTAAGCGTGTTCCGAAGCCACAAGCACCTGTACGCCCAGGTCATCGACGACCTCGAAGGACGCACCCTGGCCGCGGCAAGTACCGTGGACAAGGAAATCCGCGAGAAAGTCGCCTACGGCGGCAACATGCAAGCAGCCCAACTGGTCGGAGAGACTTTGGCCAAACGGGCTCTTGAAGCCGGGGTCAAGCAGGTCGCCTTCGATCGGCGCGAATACAAGTACCACGGCCGCGTTGCGGCCCTGGCCGACGCCGCGCGGGACGCCGGACTCGATCTGGGCGCGAAAGAGGTCGTGATCGCCGAAAAAGAGCCAAAGAAAAAGGCCGGCGCCAAGAAAGAAAAAGGGGCCGCCAAGAAGGGATCGGATTCCGCGAAGAAAGAAAAAGGCGGCGGCGCCAAAAAGGAAAAGAAAAAATAGCCGGCACGGAAACCCGCGCTGCAACCTGCTCCGCGGCGAACGGCCGGCCATCGATAATCCAACTACCAGCAGTAACCAGCACAATCCACTAGCCACCCATTAATTCCCATGGCTGAAGAATCGACAAGAGGGGAACTTATCGACAAAGTCGTCAAGATCCGGCGATGTGCCGCCGTGGTCAAGGGCGGACGCCGGTTTAGCTTTTCGGCTTTGGTCGTCGTCGGTAACGGCAAAGGTCAGGTTGGCTGGGGCTACGGCAAAGCCAACGAGGTCCCGCCGGCTGTCGAAAAAGCGGTCAAGGACGGATCCCGATCCCTAGTGTCCATCGCCCTGAAAGGGTCCACCATTCCCCATACGGTGAAGGGACAGTTTGGCGCCGCACGGGTTATCTTGGTGCCCGCCAGTCCGGGTACCGGGGTTATCGCCGGTGCCGCGGTTCGGGCCGTTTGCGAGGCGTGCGGCATCCACGACATCCTTACCAAGAGCTACGGCTCGCACAATGCCATCAACCTGGTCAAAGCCACGATCGGCGCATTACAGAGTCTCCGTTCTCAGAATGAAGTGGAACGGTTGCGAGGAGTCTCCCTGTCATGAATCTGGATAATGTCCATCGCGGAATCAACAAGAATAGAAAACGCAAGCGACTTGGGCGCGGGATCGGCTCGGGCCACGGCAAGACGTGTGGGCGCGGACACAAAGGCCAAGGTTCGCGAGCCGGTTTCTCGGTCCACCCGACGTTCGAAGGCGGCCAGATGCCGCTCGTTCGACGCATTCCCAAACGTGGGTTCAACAACCGCTGGGCGCTGGTTGTCGCGACCGTAAATGTCGGGGACCTGGAAATGGTGTTCGAAGACGGCGACGAGGTAACGCCCGAGACGCTGAAAACCACGAACCTGACCAAGAGTCGCTACGATGTGCTCAAGGTGCTCGGCGACGGCGAACTGACCAAGAAACTAACCGTCTGGGCCCATCGGTTTAGCAAGTCGGCAATCGAGAAGATCAGGCTCGCCGGCGGCGAGTCGGTGGTTCTGCCCGGCAAGAAGCCGGTGGTGAAAAACAAGATGAACGCGGCCAAATAGCTGGCATGCCAGGCAAATGCCGATGAAACCAGTTGTCCGTCACGATGCTTTCACTCGGCCGGATAATGCGAATGTCTGACTGGTGGGAAACCGTGGGCATGGGCAAGACGCCCGTGATGTCCGGATTTTGAATCGTGACAAGACACTTGTTCTTCCAGCCATGCTATTCCTGTGGCTCGATAAAGCTGGACCCTTGCAGAATGGATCCTATCGATGTGGGAAAAAATTCGCGTCATGTTCACGATCGGTGAACTGCGCCAGAAAATCCTTCTAACGCTGCTGTTGCTGGCCATCTATCGGATCGGTTGGCACATCTGGCTACCCATCGTCGACCAGTCGCAAATGACGGCCTTCTTCGGCCAAACCAGCAAGGGCCTCGGCCAACTCATGGAAACCGTGGCCGTCTTCAGCGCCAGCCAGCTCAACCAGGCGACGATCTTCGGCCTCGGGATCATGCCCTATATCTCCGCCTCCATTATCTTCCAGCTGCTCGGCAGCGTCTGGGGACCGCTCGAACGACTCCAGAAGGAAGGCGAGAGTGGGCGAAAGAAAATCAATGAATACACCCGCTACGCCACCATTATTCTCTGCCTCGGGCAAAGTTGGTTCTATTTGGGCTTCCTGGCGCAAAGGGATCTGATTAAGCCCGGTTTCAACACGTTCGGCTGGCAACTCACGGCCGTGGTGACCATGACCGCCGGCACGGCGTTTCTCATGTGGCTCGGTGAACAAATCGACGAATATGGCATCGGCAACGGTATCAGCCTCTTGATCATGGCCGGCATCCTTGCCCGAATGCCCGGAGCCGGCTTGGATCTGATCAAGCCGATTCTCGAAAACGGACTCGAACTCGGCAGCGCCGGCGGGCAGGTCGGCGTCGAAACCCTCCTGGTCCTTGCCGTGCTGTTCGTGAGCGTGGTGGCGGGCATCGTGTTTATCACGCTTGGCCAACGCCGCATTCCGACGCAGAGCGCCAAGCACGTTCGCGGCCGGCGAGTCTACGGCGGCACGCGACAGTACCTGCCGCTGCGCGTGAACCAGGCCGGCGTCATGCCGATCATCTTTGCCAGCAGCCTGTTGCTGTTTCCGCAGGTGGCCTTCAGCTACCTTCAAGATTACGGCACGTTCTGGCAAGAGCTGTATGACGTATTTCAGCGCGGTGCCGGTTTCATCTACAACTTCTTGTACGTCGTGTTGATCTATTTCTTCTGCTATTTCTGGACGGCCATTACCTTCAATCCGAAGGACATGGCCGACAACTTGAAAAACTATGGGAGCTTCATTCCCGGCTATCGCCCCGGCAAACGAACGGCCGACTATCTGGAAAAAGTGATGGTCCGGATTACGTACGTGGGAGCAGGCTTCCTCGCGTTGGTCGCGATTATCCCGACTCTGGTGGCTACCTGGATGAATATCCCGTTTGGAATCGCCAGCTTCTACGGCGGCACGGCTTTGCTGATCGCGGTGAGCGTGGCTTTTGACCTGGTCCAGAAAATCGATAGCCACCTGGTCATGCGAAACTACAAAGGATTGCTGGAGTAAAGGCAAAACCATTATGCAAATCGTATTCATCGGCCCACCGGGTGCCGGCAAAGGTACTCAAGCCGAACGGCTAATCAAGAAATACAATCTGGCTCACCTGTCCACCGGCGACATGCTTCGCGCCGCGCGAGACGCCCAAACCGAGGTCGGCAAGAAGGCGGACCAGTACATGTCACAAGGTCAACTGGTCCCGGATGACATTATTGTCGCCATTATCGGTGAGCGTCTGGCCGAGCCCGACTGCCAAAAGGGATACCTGTTGGACGGTTTCCCACGAACCATCGCCCAAGCCGAAGCCCTCGACGCCCTGTTGTCGCGACAAAATACATCCTTGGACGCCGTCCTCGAGCTGCGCGTGCCCGAGGAGGAATTGTTCAACCGGTTGGCTGGACGGGGTCGGGCAGACGACAAACCAGATGTGATTCGCCAGCGGCTTGTGGCCTATCGTGAACAAACCGAGCCGCTATTGGACTACTACGAGAAAAAGAAAGTCCTGAAGTCGATCGACGGACTGGGTACCGTCGACGACATTTTCAATCGCGTGGTCGAGACGCTGGCCGATTTGTCAACACCTGCATAGCAACTTGCCGGACGACGATCGGCGGAAACCTGGTTTTCCAGGGCATTCCGCGAGTGATCGGACGATGTTTGGCGTTGCAGACACCAATGAAAACACCAAGTTGCCGGTTGCCCTGCCTATCATTTTCGAGCGACGAAGGGTGACCGTTGGTCAACGGGAGACTAGCCGGCGTGGAGATACTTCGCTCACCACGAGAAATAGCACTCTTACGCAAGGCGGGATTTGTCGTCTGGGAAGCGCATCAGTTGGCTGCCTCGATGGTCCGCCCCGGGGTAACAACTGCGAAAATCGACGCCGCCGTGGAGCAATTCTTCGTTGAACGCAACGTGGACCCGATTTTCAAGGGGGTCCCTGGACCGGTTCCCTTCCCTGCGGTCACGTGCATGTCGGTTAACGAAGAAGTCGTCCATGGTATTCCCAGCGACCGTGTATTGAAGGAAGGAGACATACTCAGCATCGATACGGGCTGTCGAATGCGAGGTTGGTGTGGCGATGCGGCCGTGACCCATCCGGTGGGCCAGGTCACGCCCGAAATCCAAAAACTGATTGATGTTACCCGTGGAGTCCTCGACCTGGCCATCGAGCAAATGGCTCTTTGTTCGCTCTGGAGCGAAGTGGCCCGACAGATGGAGATTTATGTCAAGGACCACGGTTTTTCGGTAGTGGAAGCATTCGTGGGACACGGGATTGGACGCGAGATGCACGAAGATCCCCAGGTGCCCAACTTCCTCAGCAGACAACTCCGTCAAAGCGGCGACTTTCGGCTCGTGCCGGGACTGGTGATTGCGGTCGAACCCATGGTGAACATGGGCAGCAAGCAAATTCGGACTCGGCCCGATCATTGGACCCAAGCCACCGTGGATGGCAAACCAAGTGCCCATTTCGAGCATACGATTGCGATACGTGAGTCGGGCCCCTACGTTTTGACGGCGGGTCCGGAGGAAGGCTAGTAACCACTACCCGACCTTTGGCTGTGGGGCACTACCCCAGACGTCGTTCGAAAACTACAAGACACGCAAGATAAGCGTTTTGACATACCTAGGTAATTTGAGTGCCGAGCAACACACAAGCAAGCAAGGTTGCCCGTAAGGGAAGATTCGACGTGGCCCTCAGTCTGGTCAGACAAAGAGTGGAAAACTGTTGTCCGGGGCCTTGAGTCCTACCCGCTCTTAAGCATATACTGAAATGCTTTGCTACTTTGGATAAGTTAAATAGGTCCACACAAAACGGAAAGTGGCCGTGGTTTGGGGTCTCCGGTCGGCTGAAAAACGGCCGTTCCCAGACACCACTTTCTGTTACCCGTGGTTTCATTTAGGATCGGCCTCATCATGAAAGTCCGAGCCAGCGTCAAGCGAATTTGTGAACACTGTAAGATCGTGCGCCGTCGGGGCGTTGTCTTCGTGGTTTGCTCCAACCCCCGCCACAAGCAACGGCAGGGTTAGGGGAACGGAATCTCGCTGCCTACCGCGATTGGTTGGGTACGCAAGAGAGGATTTCCAGCCGACGTCGACCCGCTTGCCCGAGTCGATGGACGCAAGTCGAACAAGTGTCGCCGTGACCGTACCATTTAACTGATGGCGTAGTCGCTCCAGTGAGGAGTAATCGAAATGCCGCGTTTGTTGGGTGTTGATATCCCGAATGATCGACCGACGGTGGTCTCATTGACCTACCTGTATGGCGTGGGCCCGAAGACGGCACGCGAATTATGCCATAATGCGGGCATCGACCCGAGTGTTCGCGCTCGCGAGCTTCGCGAAGACGAGCTGGTCCGGCTGGCAACCTTGTTGGACAAGGACTATACGGTTGAGGGTCAACTGCGCCGGACCATCAATCAGAATATCGTGCGTTTGCGTGACATCGGTTGCTATCGGGGGCTGCGTCATCGCCGCGGTCTGCCCGTGCGTGGTCAGCGGACGCGTACGAACGCGCGTACCCGCAAGGGACCGAAGAAGACCGTGGCCGGCAAGAAGGGCGTCAAGGACCTGCGGTAGGAATTTTTTGCAGGAAGATCTTCGGCGGATCTTCGAGTGGTCGGTTTCAACCAGACAACTTTTTTTGGGAGTATCTCAAGCGGTGGCCAAATCGAAGCCAAAACGACGTAAGAGCCGTCGTAGCGTCGCGGTGGGAATCGCCCATATCAAGGCGAGTTTCAACAACACGACGATTACCATTACGGACACCAAAGGCGACACGCTGTGCTGGGCGACCGCCGGAACCAGCGGTTTCAAAGGTAGCCGTAAGAGTACTCCATTCGCCGGCCAATTGGCCGCGCAGCAGGCGGCGGAGAAGGCAATCAAATACGGCATGAAGGAAGTCGACGTCAAGGTGAACGGCCCCGGCAGCGGTCGGGAGAGCGCGATCACGTCGCTGCAATCGGCCGGCTTGACGATCAAGTCGATCGAAGACGTGACTCCTTTGCCTCACAACGGCTGTCGCCCCAAGAAACGTCGCCGCACCTAAAGCCGACTCGACTGCAAAAGACGCGCCGCGAAAATACAACTGTCACACACTTATTTCTGGGAGCTTGACCGAGGATGGCTCGTTACACCGGACCCGTCTGTCGCATGTGTCGACGCGAGGGAACGAAACTGTTTCTCAAGGGCGCGCGCTGCGATTCACCCAAGTGCGCCGCGGATCGCCGCGAGAACCCGCCCGGCTCGCAGTCCTTCCGTCGCGGAAAGATGACGGACTACGGCCTTCATCTGCGCGAGAAGCAAAAGGTGAAACACTATTATGGTGTTTTGGAGGCGCAGTTTCGGAAGTATTTCAAGCGAGCCGAGCGGACCCAGGGGAACACGGGCCAGGTGTTGATGGGGCTCCTGGAACGCCGGCTGGACAATATTGTTCATCGTCTTGGTTTTGGGCAATCGCGCGCGCAGGCCCGGCAAATGGTTTGCCATGGTCATATCACCGTCAATGGACGGCGCGTCGACATTCCCAGCTTCCTGGTGCGCCCCGGGGACGTGATCCGGGTCAAGGAACGAGCCAAGAGTCTGGAACAAGTCACCAACAATTTGGCCGAACACCACCGCGACGTGCCCGACTTCCTCACGCTGATTCCCGGCGACAAACCGGAAGGGCACGTGGTTCGGTTGCCGGACATGGAAGATGTTTCGATCCCGGTTCAGGCGCAACTGATCGTGGAGCTTTGTTCCAAGTAGTCGAGCGATCCTGTTCGGCGTCAATAGACTCACTTGTGGATCATTAAGGATCGGAGAAATCTCATGCGAATTCGATGGCGCGGACTTGAGTTGCCCAGTCAGGTCTCGTGTGACGGATCGACTCTGACCAACACCTACGGCAAGTTCATCGCGGAACCGTTCGAGCGAGGTTTCGGCGTCACGGTTGGAAACAGCCTGCGCCGAATTCTGCTGTCCAGCTTGGAAGGTAGCGCGGTGACGCAACTCAAGCTCCACGGCGCGCAGCACGAGTTCACGACCTTGCCCGGCGTGGTCGAAGACGTGACCGATATCGTCCTCAACGTCAAATCCCTGGTCGTCACGAACTCGTCGGAGCAAACGCGGGTCATCCGTATCGAGAAGAATACGCCGGGGCCGGTGACCGGGGCCGACATTATCACCGACGGCGTGATCGAGGTCGTCAATCCCGACCATGTCATCGCCACCATCACCGGCGACGACCCCTTCATCATGGAAATGGTCGTCGAAAACGGTCGTGGTTATGTCGCGGCGACGGAACGCAGTGCCGGCATCCAGGAAATTGGCACCATCCCGATCGACGCGGCGTTTAGCCCCATTGCCAAGGTTCGTTACGAAGTCGAAGAAACCCGCGTCGGCCAGAAAACCAACTACGACAAATTGACGTTGGAAATCTGGACGGATGGGTCGATCACTCCCGAAATGGCGTTGGTCGAATCGGCGAAAATCCTCCGCAAACACCTCAACCCCTTTGTCCAGTATCGTGAATTGGGGCCGAAAGTCTTTGCCGAGGTGCGCGGCGCCGGCAGCAGCGGGCTCGACCCCACCATCGAAGCCAAGCTCTCCATGAGCCTGGCCGAGTTGGATCTTTCCGTCAGGGCAACCAACTGCCTGGAATCGGAGAACATCAATACCGTTCGCGACCTGGTCACTCACTCCGAAGATCAATTGCTCGAGGTCCGCAACTTCGGCGAAACCACGCTGATGGAAGTCCGCGAAAAACTCAACGCCATGGGCCTACACATGGGAATGCGAGTGCCGCCAGCCCCGGCCAGCCCGATTTAGACAAAAGGGATCATGGCCGTCGTCCGCCGGCTTCGCCAGGATGCTCGCGATCGTGTGTTGGGGCGGACCGAACCAGCAAAACATCATCACTCCGTAAACGATAAGCCAGAACGATGCGACATCGAAACAAAGGCCGCAAGCTCGGCCGAAATCCGAAACACCAACGCGCCTTGCTGCGAAATTTGGCCAGCGCGCTGATCCTTACCGAGCGCGACGCCACCGGCGACGAGAACGAACCCAAGGTGAAGGGCCGAATCGTCACCACGTTGCACAAGGCGAAGGAAGTCCGGCCGCTGGTGGAACGATGCGTCACGATCGCTCGACACGCGCTGCCCCACGAGGAAGCCGCCAGCCGGTTGGAAACGACCGCCAAACGGCACAGCGACGCGTGGCACGCGTGGCGCGGCGGCAGTCAGTGGCAAGAATGGAACCAGGCCATTGCACCGGCCGTGGCCGCGCGCCGCCGGGTACTGAAGCTGCTGGGCGACAAAGAAGCCGTCCGGATCCTGTTTGGCGAGATTGCCCCGCGATTCGCCGACCGTGACGGCGGTTATACCCGAGTCGTTCGCCTTGCCAAACCAAGGCTGGGCGACGCGGGCACCCAGGCGATCCTGGAATTCGTCGGACGCAACGATCGAAAACGCGGCGCGGCCCCCAAGCCAGTCTTCGACGATGACGACACGGCCGCCAAGACCAATCAACCCGGCGCCGAAACCGAAATCGACGAAGAAGATCGCGACGTGCAGGCGGAAACGCCGTCCGAAGAGACAGACGACCAGACGGACGACGCCTCGGAAAAGTAACCGCTTCTCGAAAACACGGCGATCGGTCGAAAACGGTGGTGCGGTGAATGTCTCGTGATTGGCCGTGATCCGTGCCGCGCGACATGCCTCTTCGGCTCGGTGGGCGCCACGGCAGCTCAGGAAATCATCAGGGCGACAGCACTCCTGCCGTCCTGTTTTTCGTGACGCGGAATGCCCCGGGAGAACGGACGCCATGGCCACCGCAAGGCGACGAGAACGTCCGCAGGGCTTCGACTTCACGCTGCACATGCGGCGCGTGTGCGAGGACATGACGGATCGACTTTTGGAACTGCGGCACATCGATCTGTCGCGCGTGGCAGTCAGTTTCTCGCAGACACGGAGTAAAACGCTCTATGGCGTGTACGCCTGTCTGACGCCCATGCGGTTCGCCGGGGGAAAGACGCACACCGTTCGCCATGGCCGGCGATGGACCATTCAACGCCTGTACAATCCGTCCGGCCGAGAGATGCTCTACATCCTCAACTTCTACCTGCCTCGGTTTTTCCAACTCAGCTTTCAAGAAAAGCTGGCCACGATCGTCCACGAACTCTGGCACATCAGCCCCGAATTCAACGGCGACCTGCGACGCTACGAGGGGCGGTGCTATGCGCACAGCCGCTCAGGCAACCACGACCAACAGGCCGAGCGGCTGGCACGGCTGTGGCTGGCCCAACAGCCCCCGGCGTCGCTCTACGCCTTCCTGAGGTTCAACTTCGGAGACCTACGGAACCGATATGGTTGTGTTGTCGGCAGTCGGGTCCGCACGCCCAAGCTATTGCCGGTTGACTAGAACGCATTTCAAAACCAATGGGCTGATGGTTGTCATCCTGAGCGTAGCGAAGGATCTCGGCGTCCGCGTTAGGCGAGATCCTTCGCTACGCTCAGGATGACGGTTCTGAAATGACCTCGGGGCCCCGACGGCGAGCCTCTCAATAGCCTCCGTGGTGAAGACTGTGAGTCGGTTGGAAGTGCCCGCCGCCGCGTGGATCGAGCCAATTCGCCGGACGTCTTTCTTCTGGCCCCCACACGGGGGATTGTGTCACACAAGACCGGACGGTACATTATTGCGTTTTACACGATTCGTCCTCGCGCCTTTCGCGGGACAGGCCCTTGGTATGGGAGGGGTTATGAGTTGCATAAAGGTAACCATCTTCTGATCGATTGTTATGACGTCCCCGAGCGCGTCTGTCTTGATGACGCAGCCATGTTGGACGTCATGGCCCGGGCGGCCAAAAAGGCCGGCTCCACGGTGGTCTCTCAAATCCGCTATCGTTTTGGCCACAATTCTCCCCCCGGCTTTGCCGCTGTCGTCATGCTCGACGAGAGTCATTGTTCCGCGCATTGCTATGCGGACACCGGGCAAATTGCCTTGGACATCTTCACCTGTGGCGAAACCAAGCCTCGACACGTCCTCCAATACATCCTCGAGGAAATCGATTTGGGAAGGGTCTCCGTCCGGGAAACCCCGCGGTTTGTCCCCGACTGTCGTCTCGCGGACGTCACGGATAGGTCGACACCGGTCGAAGTCCAATAGACGTCTTCACGGCTGGCTCGCCAGCCCTACGAATTGAAACTGTTGTCGTCAACCGGCCCATCGGTCCGCAGCCTCCGGTCGCCTGGCGCTGCCAAGTGTCGGTGCTGCGCCAAGCTATCCTCCGCAGGTTCCCATGTCTTCCCGAAAACTACACGACGGCCGATCCGACGGGCTGACACCGTTGGAGAGCCTCGATCTCGGAAAGGTCGACTCCTTTGCCGGCTTGCTTCGGGCGATGGCCAAAACGGCCTTCTCCGGCCGCCAGTTGGGTGAGTCGCTCGAAATCGCTCTCGAAATGTTCCGCGCGCCGTCGTGCCGAGTCGTCTTGACCCTCTCCGGCGCCATGACCGTCGCCAAGCAGGGCCGTTTGGTCTGTGACATGATCGATCGGGGCCTGGTCCA
>JAFGIR010000180.1 GCA_016929515.1 Pirellulales bacterium
CGAAACGGCCGCGACTCGAACGCCCAGCGTCGGGGTGTCAAAGTTTTCGGTGGACAAGCCATCCGTGCCGGCAACATCATCGTTCGCCAGGTGGGCACCAAGTTCCACCCGGGAAGAGGGGTCGGCCAAGGAAATGACTACACCCTCTATGCCCTGATCGACGGCTACGTCAAGTTCGACCGCGGCGGTCGTCGGGTCAATGTGGCCGACACGAACTGATCTCAACGCGATCACCCGATACACGCAATCAGGGGATGGCTCGGCGACGGGCCGTCCCTCGCTTTTTCTTCGAACTTTCTCAGCCGCAAAACGGTCCGTTTCTTGGACGTAAGACACACTTCGGCCGAGCCATTCCCAAGCCGATAACTCGGACAGATCCCCTTCCGGGTAACCGTCATGTTCGTCGACGAGGTTGAAATTCAGGTCGAGGCGGGACGTGGCGGTGACGGCTGCGTCAGCTTCCGCCGCGAGAAATACGTCCCGCGCGGCGGTCCCGACGGCGGCGACGGCGGCAACGGCGGAAGCGTTATCCTCTTGGCCGAACAAGGGGTCGACAGCCTGTCCGCCTTGGCTCGTCAGAAACACTGGAAAGCCAGAAACGGGCAGCCCGGCCGCGGTTCGCAATGCCACGGCGCGTCGAGCGACGACCTGGTGATCCGTGTCCCGCCCGGCACCATCGTCCACGACGCCAAGCGAGACTTCGTGCTCAAAGACCTGACAACGCCCGGCGAACAGTTCGTCGTTGCCCAAGGCGGACGCGGCGGAAAAGGCAATCTGCGGTTCAAGTCGGCAACCAACCGCGTCCCGCGCGAGTCGACGCCAGGCGGCGAGGGCGAAGTCCGCACGATTCGGCTCGAACTGAAAATCATCGCGGACGTCGGACTGTTGGGCAGACCCAACGCCGGCAAAAGCACGCTGCTGAGCCGCCTCTCGCGAGCCCGGCCCGAGATCGCCGACTATCCCTTTACCACGAAATATCCCAACCTGGGCCTCGTCCAGGTCGATTTCGACCGCTCGTTCGTCATGGCCGACATCCCGGGACTCATCGAGGGCGCCCACACGGGATTGGGCCTGGGCCACGAGTTCCTGCGCCACATCCAACGAGCCGGCATTCTGGTCCACCTGGTCGAGCCCGATCCGATGGACCAAACCGATCCACTGGCCAACTACCAAACAATTCGCAACGAGCTGCGGCAGTACGACGAGGCGCTTGGCCGGCGGCCCGAAATCGTGGTCGTCACCAAGGCCGACCTGCCCGGGGCCGCGGCCGTCCGCGACCAACTGGCCGCGGCGATCGACCGCCCCGTGCTGCTGATCTCGGCCGTCACCGGCGAGGGACTCAATCAGCTTCTGGGCCAGATCGCCCAAGAGATTCGCGAACGCGACAATCCGTCATGAGCAAGCAGGCCGCCCTGATCGCCGTCGACATCGGCAACGCCCGAACCAAGCTCGGCGTGTTCCTCGCCACCGGCCCCGAGCGGCTGCCCGAGCCGGATGAGACGCTCCAGATCGACAACCAAATCGAGCACCTCGACTCGTTGGGTGCGTGGCTCGACCGGATCGGCGTGGAGCAGTCCTCGTGGTGGATTGGCAGCGTGAATCGGCCGGCCGCCACGCGGCTGGTCGATTGGCTTCGCGAGCGCCGGCCCGACGATCCGGTCACGCTGCTGTCGGCCGCCGATCTTGGGCTGAAGGTCGAGGTGGCGCGGCCCGACATGGTCGGCGTCGATCGGCTCTTGGACGCGCTGGCCGCCAGCCACCTTCGCCGGCCCGGCCACCCGGCCGTCGTGGTCGACGTCGGCACGGCCATCACCGTCGATCTGGTCTCGGCCGACGGGGCTTTTCGCGGCGGAGCCATTTTACCGGGCATCGCCATGTCGGCCCGGGCACTCCACGAATTCACCGACCTGTTGCCGCTGGTCGAGACGTCGGCGTTGACGAGTCCACCGGCAGCCGTCGGCACGTCGACCGAGCAGGCCATGGAAAGCGGGCTGTTCTGGGGCGCGGTCGGCTCGATTCGAGAATTGATTGGGCAGATGACGGCCGACGCGTCGGCCAACGATCGCGACGACGCTGCCGAGCCCGATGTCTTTCTCACCGGCGGCGCCGGCCCAGCCGTGGCCCATCTACTGGGCCCCTCGGCCCATTGCGTTCCGCAGTTGACCCTCACGGGCATCCTCCTGGCAGCACGGGCGATGGCAAGTGGCATGGCAGAACGCTGATCGGATGCCTTTCAGAGCAGAAATCCCACCAGTGTGGCGTCAGCAAACGCACTCCTTTCACGCGACGCCTTGGCACCCAATCGATTTGCCAAAGCCCGCAAGTTATTCACAATCCCCCCTGCTACCGCCATCCGAGCCCTCATTTTCCAGAAATATGGGAGAATTTTCAGAGAACAGGCTTGTGTTTGACCACCCATAAGTGTATAAGAGCAAATGGTTTAGTGTTTGTGATGGGGTGTGGGGTCGGCTTCCTCCCACGTTGCCTACGATAGCAACTCGGGTGTTGTATTCTTCAATTGAGTCGGCTCCGCCAACCGAAGATCAGTCCAGCACCAGATTGGCTTGGTAGATGGTTCTGGCTTAGCTGGCGGTACACGTTGCAGTCTGTCACGTTCATGATGATCAATTGGGGCAATAATCGAGAATTGTGAAGTCGAAGGAATCGCCAGATCAATTCTCGGTCATCGCGGGAGGACCGAAAAATGAGTAACGCAACCCTCAATGGAACGGGGAGAGCAATGCTAAACGCACTTGAGCCAAATCTGTCTTTGTTGGCATCGCAAGCGGCAATAGAACTCGACAACTGTTTGTTGAAAAAGCCCACGGGCCTTGATGCGGTCCGCTTGCTTGCCAAACAGCTGGATTCGTCCACTGAAGCAGTCGGAGAGTCCAATGAACGACAGGCATTGATGGACGCGCCAACCGCTTCCGTGCTCAGTAGTGCTCTGGATTCATGCTCGTTGCCCGTGCAAACGTTAGCCGAATTGGCCGACAAAGCTTGGGAGATGGCCAACGATTTGCAAAATACGGAACCGACAACCAACACTGAGACGATTCAACAACTTCGCTCATTTTGTGTCTTTCTGGCAACGAATGCAAGATCTCTGAGGCGAGACATTCAGGACATGCAGGCAACGCATGCAATGAGGGGTTGAGTTTTGCCGGTACTGGGGTTCTCTCGTGAGCGTGTGCTTGCCTTTCTGCGCGAGATTGATCGCGTTAAAGACTCGGACTTTCCATATCCAGACTCTAAAGAAGCTCTTCTTTCAATAGAAGAGGCTGTGCGCGGATGGGATAAGTCACTCCAAAGCCTGTCGAAGGAAAGCAGTCCGGCGATAATCCAGAATTCGTGTTCTGAGTCGTTGGCGATTGTCGCCGACTGTCTGCCGCTTCTTGGATTCATCCTTCGATCGACCAATGTTCGCAACAGCTTTGAGGTGTTCGGGCCCTTGAGCCGTCTTGCGAAGTTGCTGCTCGGAAAAAAGGTGCGTCTCATTCTCTCATCGGAGTGGGTGCACTCTCCGCACATCTATTCACTCATCCCCCAGTTGCCCAATTTCGTCTTGCTTGGTTTGCCTGCCTCGGAATCCGGCAACCCCCTGTTGATTCCCTTGGCTGGGCATGAGCTGGGACACACTGCATGGAACATCCACGGCTTGAAAGGGGACTTTGGCGAACGAGTCAAATTATTGATTCGTTCTTATGTGAACGATCATCAGACAGAATACAAAACGGCTTTTGGAGAAGTTGAAGCCGGCGACTTGTTTCTCCGAGGGAATGTTCTCCCCGCACATTTGTGGGCCATGTCACAGATAGAAGAAACCTTCTGTGACTGTCTGGGTGTTCGACTGTTTGGAGAAGCATTCATTCATGCCTTCGCCTATCTTCTGCTCCCATGGTTCAGTGATAGGAGAGTGTTTCGTTATCCGAATATGCAACAGAGATTCAGAAACCTCCGCCAAGCCGCGGCGAGTTTTGGAATTACCCTATCGCACGACTACGAGCCTTGTTTCCAGCAAGAGGCCATTCCTTCCGCAGAATCCACAAAGGATGCATTTCGCCTTTCAATGGCTGATTGGGTGGCCTCTTCAGTGGTGCCTGAGGTCATTGACAGAGCATCACAACTTGCAGACGAAAAGCAGATGCCCAGGTCAACGGAAAACAAGATCAAGAAAGCACTTGATTCCTTCAAGTTACTCACGCCAGCCTCTGGCATCGGATCACTCGTTGACATTCTTAATGCGGGGTGGCGAGTGTATCAACAGGCCGACTTCTGGAAGGACCCGCCGAATGTTTTGGAGGATCATCGAGTGCTAACACTCTATGAACTTGTTCTCAAGAGTATTGAGGTCCTTGAGGTCGAAGAACTTTCGGGACAGGTGACATGATTCTCAAAGCGAATCAGATTGGAGATTTACTGGAGAACCGTTCTGGCACGAGCGATCCACTCCTTATTACTCCACAACCGTCTCTGACTGATCTGCGACAAAGTGGAGCTGCGTCCGTTGATCTTCGTCTGGGCACGTGGTTCCTCACACTTCGGCAAAGGTAACCGTTCACGCCCTGGGGTCTGTTTTCGATGAAAACTGATCTGGACGCAAGTGGCGTTTTGTGGCACGACATAGGTTATGTCG
>JAFGIR010000181.1 GCA_016929515.1 Pirellulales bacterium
ACGAAACGGCCCGGCCGTTTGCCGCCCACGACGACCAGATCGGCCGGCTGGGCGTGGGGCCATTGGGCCATGGCTTCCAGCAGCGTGGGCACGCCTTTGAGCCGGAAGTTGTGCGCGACGATCAAGAGCAGGGTGCTTTGCTCCGAGATGCCCAGCTCGCGGCGAATCCGGTGGCGGTGGCACGCGCGATGAACCGGCGAGAACCGTTCGGTGTCGACGCCGTTGTAGATCAACCGTATCCGGTCGCGGGGAACTTGATGGAATCGCGCCAAATCGGCCGCTACGCGGCGCGAAAGGGCCAACACGACGCGGCCGTCGTCGGCATATTGCCGAGCCGAGAGCGCGTCGAACTGACGATAGCGCGGCAGCAACCGGCTGACCGATCGTTTGAGCCACCGCATCCACGGCGGACACAGCAGCAGGTTGCGCTCGGCGGCCGCGGCCCGCGAACCACCGTGCGGCTGAAACACGTCGCAGTGCCAGCCGCAGCCCGTGTCGTGGACCACGTCGAGCCCGAGGGAGCGGAGCGTTAGCCCGGCCGCTTCGGCGAAAGCGATACGGCCGCGCGCCTCGCGCAAGGGATGGGGGATGATCGGCATGGCGAGCGTGGCGTTGCTGAACCGGCGCGCGACGACGTGGATCTCGTGGCCGCGCGCGGCGAGCTGCTCGACCGCCTGGGCGGTCCATTGCTCGACGCCGCCGCGTCGCGGATCGAATTGCTCGATGACCAGGCCGATTCTCACGGAATAATCCCTTGTCGCTGTTCCATCATTTGCTGTTTGCCCAAGATCTCGCGTATCAGTCGTTTGTCGCACGGCCGCAGCCGGGCCACGCCCAGATAGTGCCGCAGGAAGGCCATCTTGTGCGTGCACTTGATCCGGTCGCGCGGAGCCGAATAGGCCAGTTGGGCCAGATCCTTGACAATCCAACGCTGTCGCAGCCGGCGGCGACGCTGGACGCGTTGCAGATCGATCAGGCGGACGTCGAACCGGCCGGGTCGCGGTTCGCGGATGAAGAAGTGGCACCCATACAAATCGCGATGGTTATAGCCGGCCGCGTGGAATCGCCGAGCAACCTCGGCCACGCGGCGGAGGAGTGCCCGGAGATGGACATCCATTTCATTGCGGGACCGCGTGCGATGAAGTTCGCGCTGGTCGAAGCGCCGGGCAAGGAAATGGTCGAGTTGTTCGTAGCCGGTCAACTCTTCGGTCAATACGAACGATTCGAGCAGTCCGTTATCGTGGAGCCGCTCGCCGTAGGCCACCAGCCGCATGGTGTCGATGCCCTCCTCGGCGAGTTGGCCGACGTTTCGCGCTTCGGTTCGGGCGGCCGTTTCGCCGGGTCCGATTCCGAGTTTTGCCCGAAGGCGGCTCGCCCAGGAGCGTACGTGGTGTTTCTTGAGATAGGCATTGCAGGGGGAGCCGTGGGGGGCGTGCAGCCGCAGCCGCCAGTTTTCGCGATCGGCCAGCGCCCGCATGCAATGCCCATCGGTGGCGTCCATGACGGATCCGAACCGATCGAGGCCGGCGCGTTGGAGGGGCTCGCGGAACTCGGGCGCAAGCCACATGTGTCCGTCGCCGGCGGAGAGGAGGCCCGTTTGGGCCGGATCGTTATGTTGGGTGGAAGAAGACACGAGAAATACGAAGTAAGAAGTATGAAGTGTGAAAAAAGAAGAACTGAAAATCCCGAAATTCCCTCGACCCTTAGGCCGCGGCGGCTGCGTCGTCGGCCTCCATCAGACGGACCGTTTCATGGTAGACCATGTCGACCGTCAAGTCGCGCATGCAGCGATGGTGGCCCAACGGGCAAACACGCTTGTGGCAGCCGATGCAATCGAGGTCGAGATAGAGGTTGGCGGCCCGCTGTGTTGGATTTTCGCTCCAGACGGGCAGCATCGGGCCGAAGAGCGTTACGACCGGACGGCCCATCGCGGCGGCGACGTGGCGCGGCCCGCTGTCGGTCGAAACCATCAACCGGCTTCGCGCCATGACCGCCTTGGATGTGCCGATGCTGATCGGCTGATCGGCCATCGAGAATACGCGATCCGACCCGCTGTGGCGGACGATGTCCCGGGCGATCACGCGTTCCTTGGGGCCGCACATGACCAGCACGTCGTACTTCAGCTCGGCGACGATCCGCCGAGCGAGCAGCCCAAAATGCTCGACCGGCCAGAGTTTGGCCCCGCCGTAGGCGCCGCTTGAGTTGAGCGTGATGACCCGACCGTCTTTGCGCAGTCCCAAGTCGTTCCACACGCCGTCGGCCGAAGCTTCGTCGGCCGGAGTCGCGTGAAGTTCGAGCCGGCGTGATTCGGCCGGGCAGCCGACCGTCTCGGCCAAACGCAAGTAGTAGTCGACCATGGGTTCCTCGACGCGACGGCCGTTGCGTCGAGGCGGATGAAGCCGGTCGGTTAAGAGCAACCCGCGACCGTAACGGACATAGCCGACCCGGCGTTGTGCCCCGCCACGCCAAACGGTCCATGCCGAACTGAATGAGTTGGGTACAAGCACGCTCAGATCGAACCGCTCGGCGCGCATTCGCTGAATCAGGGCACGACGCCGGAACTCGGGCCGCTTGTCGGTGGGATTGAAATACCACTGTTCGCTGAGCCAGTTGGTCCCGCCGAGCACGTCGCGCAAATAGGGCCGCATGATGCCCACGATCCGCGCGTCGGGACCGAAATGTTTTCGCAGGGCGCGGAGCACGGGCGTGGCCATCACCAGGTCGCCGAGCCAGTTGGGAAGGAATAAGGCAATGTTCATGATGGTTTGGGACCTTGGCTGTCGGTGTGTTGGGCAAAGCCTGACTTCAGAACTTGCACTGTCTGTATTCGCTCAATTGAGCCCAGCCGATGGACGCCGGAGCCTTAGCGGCCGTGGGCTTGGTTGCGTGGCGTTGCAGCTTGGCCTGCCGGGCTTCTTCCTCGGTCCAGAGCTGCTGGTCTTGGCGGCGGATTTCGTCGAGGGCCTGGTCGTAGGTCAGATTATGCTCGGCGGCGTAGCGTTGAACGTTCTCGGCCGAACAGCTCGTTCCCTTGTGAAGCTGTTCGAGCCGCGGATTGCCGGCACAGCCCAAGGTCGAGACGAGCAGAAAGGTTGCGACCGCAACGCAAAGCCACGGAATCGGGGGCGGCGTCGACCGACGGCGACCACGGAGCGAACGCGTCTTTTTCATCAAACTGCCCTCCCTGGCAGGTATTGTGAAAACGCGGAAAGAAGCTGAATCATGACGCAGGTGGGTCGCGACTGCCTCACCTTGGTCAGTGTGGCCCTTGGGAAACTGGTGCACCACCCGCCGGAAACCTAGTCCCACCAAAAGGATAACGCACGAACGCCGTTTTCACCAAGAGCAGTTTTTTGGCGTGGTCGTGGCAATTGGTCGACCGAAATCTCGCAAGCACTCCAAGTCTCCCATTCCTCCTGATTTTGACTGGCGGAGAAGCAGCATATCAACTTCCCGGCGCCGTTTCGTCGTCGCGGGTTCGCGGGGCGACGGCGATGCCCGTGAAGCCGTAGAACAACGCGAAGAACATGCCCGTGTAGCACATGATGGCCCAGGGAAGGTAGTCGAACGTTTTGACGTGCAGTGTTCCGGCGACGTAGACGGCCGACATGCTCCAGGGAATTAGCGGAATGACCACCGTGCCGCTGTCCTCAGTGGTGCGCGAGAGGTTCTTCGCCGCCAGATTTCGCTTGCGAAAGGCCGGCGCGAAGAGTTCGCCCGGGATCAGGATCGAGAGGTAACCCTCGCCGGTCATCGCGGCGGTCAGTACGCAGCACGCCACGGTCGAGGCGATCAGTTGACCCGTGGTGCGAGCGTATTTCAACAGCTTTTCCAGCAGCACGCCGAGCATTCCGGTCGATTGCATGATGCCGCCGAAGCTGAAGGCGCAAATGGCCATGAGCGTCGGCGTCATCATGGAGCGGAGGCCGCCCCGGGCGAGAAGTTCATCGACGCCCACGTCGCCTGTCTCCGGCAGGTAGCCCACCACGAGCGAGTTGACCGCCTCGCGAACCGCCGAACCCTGACAGACGATGGCCAGCACGGCGGCCGCGGCGGCCGAGAGCAACAGCGAGGGAACGACCGGCTTCTGGCGGACGGCGCAGTAGAGCGTGATGGCCACCGGCAGCAGGAGAAACGGGTTGAACGCGAACGTCGAACGCAGCACGGCCGACATCACGTTGATTCGCTCGGTCGAGGCGAATTCCGCGCCGGCGTGAGAGAAAAGGCCGATGAGGAAATAGACGACCAGGCCGAGCAGCCACGAGGGAACGGTCGTCCAGAGCATGTGGCGGATATGGTCGAACAGATTGCTTCGTGCGGCCATCGACGCCAGATTGGTCGTGTCGGAGAAGGGCGAGAGCTTGTCGCCGAAATAGGCGCCGGCCACGATGGCCCCGGCTGCCTGGCCCGGTGGAATGCCCAGCCCCTCGGCGATTCCGATCAGGGCGATTCCCATCGTGCCGATGGTTCCCCACGACGTGCCGGTGAGTACGGAGACGATGCTGCACAGGATGCACGACGTGACGAGGAACGATGCCGGCGAGATGATCTTCAGGCCGTAGTAGATCAACATGGGCGTCGTGCCGGCGGCGATCCAGGAGCCGATCAGGGCACCGACACAGATGATGATCAACATGGCAGGCATGCCCTTGGTGATCATCTCGACGACACCCGCGAGAATTTCTTTGTACGTGTAGCCCAGCCGCCGCGCGACCAGGCCGGCGACCGTGGCCCCGGCGATCAGCAGGATCTCGGGCTCCAGTCGCAGATAGCCGTAGCCCACGCCGAGAAACACCACGATCGCCGCCAGGGGAATCATCGCCTCGACGAGCGTTGGCTTGCGTTTCATGGTGTTGTGGCGAAGCGTTTTGGATGATCTCGCCGGGTGACCGTGTCTCACATCTTCGCGCCGGGTGCCACTGCTGGCTCGTCCAGCAGTGCAAAGTTCGTTGTGCAATCGGTGGGCGACGGCCGCCCCATATTCGCTTAATGCCAAGCACCTCTTGCCGCTGCGCGGCACCGACGATTTTGCGATCTGGCCGGAATTGGACAGCGAGGCCTTCTCCGCAAAATCATCGGTGTTACCCGTCCCTCATCGTGTTTCCGCGTCTCACATCTTCGCGCAGATTGCTTCAGCCATCTCTTGGGTGCCGACGGCCGTGGGGTCGTCGCGGTTGGGCTTCATGTCGTAGGTGACGTCTTTGCCTTCGGCGATTACCTCGGCGACGGCCCGTTCGAGCCGATCGGCCGCGTCGTTCTCCTTGAGATAGCGGAGCATGAGCATGCCCGAGAGGATCAGCGCGGTCGGGTTGACTTTGTTCTGGCCTTTGTATTTTGGGGCGCTTCCGTGGGTAGCTTCGAACACGGCGCTGTCCGGTCCGAGGTTCAACCCCGGCGCCATGCCGAGCCCGCCGACCAACCCGGCCGCCAGATCGCTGAGGATGTCGCCGTAGAGGTTTGGCAGAACGATCACGTCGTAGAGTTCGGGTTTCTGAGCCAGTTGCATGCACATGTTGTCGACGATGCGGTCTTCGAACTCGATGTCGGGGAACTGCTTGGCCACCTCGCGAGCCGTGGCCAAAAACAGCCCGTCGGAGTATTTCATGATGTTGGCCTTGTGCACGACCGAGACCTTCTTTCGGCCGTTGTCTCGGGCATACTCGAATCCGCAGCGGACGATCCGGTCGCTGGCGGAGACGCTGATTGGTTTGATCGACACGCCCGTCTCGTTGCGGCCGGAGCGGATCTTCTTGTCGGTCGAGATTTTGTTGATGAAGTCGATCAACTCGGCGGTGGCCGGTTGGCCTCGCTCGAACTCGACGCCCGCATAAAGGTCCTCGGTGTTCTCGCGGACGATGACCAGATCGACCGGCACGCTGCTGAAGAAGGTCCGCACGCCCGGGTAATACTTGCAAGGCCGGATGCAGGCGAACAGACCCAATTCCTGGCGGAGATGGACGTTGATGCTGCGGAAGCCGGTGCCGACGGGCGTGGTGATGGGTGCCTTCAGGGCACACCGGGTCCGGTCAATACTTTGCATGACGGCTTCGGGCAGAGGCGTGCCGGTCCGCTCCATGACGTCGAGACCCGCCTCCTGAACGTCCCAGTGGATGTCCACGCCGGTGGCCTCCACACATCGCCGCGCGGCCTTGGCCAATTCGGGTCCAACACCGTCGCCGGTGATCAGGGTTACTTCGTGCGCCATCGCCTATCCTCGCCTCGCTCGTTAAACTGGCCGTGTTGTGGAGAAACCGAAGACGCTGAAGCTAACAGACACTCCGGTGCCCGTCAATCGGCCGGCAGCGGGGCTCGTGGCGGTGGGCGTTCAGGCGTTGGATTTCGAAAAAGACGGCCAAAACCGAATGAAAATCGTCGCGCGGGGCAAGAAAATGGGAATCGCAACGGGTCGCTATGCGTCATATAATTAAAGGATAGGAACAGAACCGCAGGGGAACTCCATGTCCGTCGAAGCGCCCCCCCCGAAATCACTGCCTCCCGCGGTGCCCGCCGCCGGCGAGTCGCTGATCGACGATCGGCTTCGGAACACGCGCCGCCAACTTCGAGGTGTCGACGTGGCTGCCGGGCTGTTGAAGCTCGCGATTGGCGTGATCGGTTACCTGTTTCTCTGGGCGGTGGCCGACCATTGGGTTTTTGTCGGCGGATTGGCCACCTGGGCGCGATTCCTTGTTTGGTTGGTCCTACTGGTTGTCGGGGTGGGGTACCTCTGGCTGCGGATCGTGCGGCCCTTGCTCTGGCAGATCAATCCGGTCTACGTGGCCCAGACGATCGAGCAGAGCCGGCCGACGCTGAAAAACAGCCTGATCAACATTCTCCTGCTGCGCAAAACGCGTCTCGGTATTCCGGCGGCCGTGAGCCAGGAGATCGAGAGACACGCGGCCGCCGAATTGGTCCACGTCTCGCCCGAGACGGCCGTCGACCGGCACCATGTGATCGTCTTGGCCTACGTGTTGGCCGGGTTAGTGGCCGTTGGGGCCGTGTATCACGTCGTTTCGCCGAAAAATCCGCTGACCTCGGCCCTCCGCATGGCGTTGCCTTGGATCGGTACCGACGCGCCGACTCGCGTTTGGTTCGATGACATTCAGCCGGGCGATTGCAGGGCGACCCGGGGCGAGGTGGTCGTCGTTTCTGCCCAGGTGCACGGTCTGCGAGAAGGCGAACCGGCCATGCTTTATTTCACCACGGCCGACCGCCAGAGCGTCGACCAGGCCGTGCCCATGACGATTCGCGAAGGACGGTTGCGGCACGAGGCCACGCTGCCGCCGGACAGTTTTGGACTGCAGCAGAACTTGACCTACTATTTGACCGCCGGCGACTATCGCTCGCCCGAGTTCACCGTTGCCGTCGAAACGGCTCCGACGTTTCTCGCTGAGTCGATGGTCGTCGACTACGACTATCCCGACTACACGGGCCTGGCGACTCGAACCGTTCGGCGCCAGGGCGATCTGCGAGCGATCGAGGGAACCCGGATCACGATTCAGACCGACGCGAGTACTCGGATCAAGCGAGCGGAAATCGACTTGGGTTGCCGAGGACTTCGTGGGGTGCCCATGGTGGTCGACGATCACTCGGCGAAGGGGAGCTTCCGCCTGCGAATGAGTGGCGATAAACCGATGGCGCCGGAATACGATAGTTATCGTCTTCTTTATACCGACGTGGAGAACCGCAAAAATCGGCGGCCCATTCGATACCGGATCGAGGTGATTGCCGATCTTCCGCCCGAGGTCCGTCTGGTCGACCCGCCCGCGGATCATATCCAGTTGCCGGTCAACGGAATTTTGTCGCTGACGGTTCGGGCCGAGGATCCGGACTTCGCGCTTCGCGAGGTGGGCGTTCACGCGGTGCTGGGTGAGCGCAGCCTGCCGATCCGCCCGTTGCTCCGAAGCACGCTGCCGAGTCCGCCGCACGAAGGCGTTTTCGAGGGCATCTATCGATTCGAGCCGGCCCAACTGGGGCTGAAGCCCGGCGACGAAGTCCGCTATCGAGCCGAAGCCAAAGACAACCGAACACCGCTGCCAGGCCGCGCGGAAACCGACTGGCGACAAGTTACCATCGTTGAAGCCGACCCGAACCAACCGAACGACGAGCAACAAGAAAACCAACCCGGTGCCGATCCGAACCAGAAGCCGGAGCAAAAATCTGACCCGGATCAATCCGATAGTCAACCACAACCGGACCAGGCGGATCAATCCGGTGATCAGCCGCAGCCGGACCAGCCGGATCAACAGCCCGACACGGATCCGCAACAAAAGCAAGGACAAGAAGACACGGCCGGGCAGGAAGAGACCAAGCAGCAAGACCAACCCGATGAGACGCAGCAGGGCGACGACCCGCGGGACCAGCCTGGCCAGAAGCCAGAGGAGGATTCCCAGGATCAGTCCGACCAGCCTTCGGAACCCATCGACGGCGAAACCAACCCGGGCGACGTAATCCAGAAGGCACTCGAAAAACGCGACGAAGAGAAGAACCAACAAGACAGTCCTCAACAAGAAAACGACCAACAGGCGGAAGAACCGGATCAGGACAACCGGAAACCGGGCGAAGAGAAATCTAGCGAGGAGAAGACGGGAGAGGAGAAGACGGGAGAGGAGAAGACGGGAGAGGAGAAGACAGGAGAGGAGAAGACAGGAGAGGAGAAGACAGGAGAGGAGAAGACAGGAGAGGAGAAGACAGGAGGTCAGGAGACAGGAGGTCAGGAGACAGGAGGTCAGGAGACAGGAGAAAAGAAGACTGGCGAGGAGAAGGCAGGAGACCAGAAGACAGGAGGTCAGGAGACAGGAGGTCAGGAGACAGGAGAAAAGAAGACTGGCGAGGAGAGGGCAGGAGAAGAAAAGGGTGGCGAAGAGAAGGTAGGGAAACAAGAGGGGGGTGGAAAGAAATCCGGCGAGCAGGAGACTGGCGAGCAAAAAGGGGGAGAAGAGCAGGGTGACAAAGAGAACGTAGGAGACCAGAAGACAGGAGATCAGGAGACAGGAGATCGGAAGACAGGAGAAGAAAAGACTGGCGAGGAGAGGGGAGGAGAAGAGAAGGGCGGCGAAGAGAGATCAGGCGATCAGAAAGGTGGAGAGCAGAAGGACCATGAAGACGATCCGTCCGATCCGTCCGATCCGGACGATGAGGGCCGGCGACTCGATCCCGACGAAGTCGAACCAAACATGAAGGGCACGCCCGAGGGCACGACCGACAAGGCCCCCAATGCCCGAGCGAAGGTGCCGCAAGTCCCGGGCGGCGGTGGTCGGCCGGGCGAACCGTTGCCCCCGCCTTCGGGCGAAGAGCCGGGCGAAGATCCGTTCAATCGGGAATATGCCGAGCAGCGGACGATTCTGGCGTTGGAGTATCTCAAAGACCAGTTGGCCAAGGAAAAGCCCGACCAGAAACTGCTCGACTCGCTAGGCGGCTGGACACGCGACGATCTGGCGAAGTTTACCCAGCGATGGGAAGCCATGTTTCGCGCGGCTCGACAACCGGGTAGCGAAGGCCAAAAGGCCCAGGCCCGTTTGAACGAGGCCTTGAAAAGCCTCGGTTTGCGAGGCGGTCGGGCCGCGCTTCGCGGCGGGGCGAGCGAAGACAAAATGGGCGGGCTGCGAGGGCCACGCGACATGGCCCCGCCGCCCGACTGGGAAGAACAAGTCCGAGCCTATCACCGCGCCATCGGGCGGGACAAGCAGGACAAGTAGGCGGCTCGCGGCAAGCGTTGCACGGAGGACGATCGAAGATGTCAACACGTTCCGTAAGCAGGAGGCTACGGATTCCGCTCTCGCGCGGGTTGGCGCTAGCCCTGGCGATCGTCATCCTCTGCTCGTCGAGTTACTGGGACGGGATCTCCATTGCCGGCGACGTTTTCTTCCTGGCCGGCTGCGTTCTGGTGGGGATCGGCACGCTGGGAAGGCTGTGGTGTACGCTGTTCGTCGCGGGCTACAAGAGCCGATCTTTGGTCACGGTGGGACCTTACTCGATCTGTCGGAATCCGCTCTATTTTTTCAGTTTGCTCGGTGCCGTCGGCATCGGCCTCGCCGCAAGAAGTCTGCTGATTCCCGCAGTCGTTCTCGTTCTATTTGCCGTGTACTATCCCATTGTGATCCGGAGCGAGCAACGAAGACTGCTCTCATTGCACGGGGACGATTTTCTGGACTACCAACGGCGGACTCCCGCCTTTCTACCCCGGTGGAGCCTCTTCAAGGAGCCGGAGTCCTATGCGGTGAACCCCAGACTCTATCGGAAGCACATGTTCAGTGCTTTGTGGTTCATCTGGCTGCTGGGGGTTCTGGAGGTTGTTCGTGCGTGTCACCAGGCCGGACTACTGCCCGTTTGGTTCAGGATTTATTGAGCAACGGGATAATCCGGCCGACTGTTTGCCGGGGACGCGATCGTTGTCGATCATCCGGACATTCGCACCCCCCCGGGGTACCGTTGGCTGAGGCCATACCGTACAATGTAATGGATTGGTTGCTTGGTGAGGTAATTCCATAATTCTGAGGTCCGTGCCGTTGCGAAGTTCGACTCCACGATATCTGGTGCCGTTTCATCCGAAGCACGTGCCCCATTTTTTTGCCGACGTTTTGGTGATCGGGGCTGGGCTGGCCGGGCTTCGGACCGCGCTTGGCGTGCCGCGCGATCTGTCCGTCCTGGTCGTGACCAAGGACGGATTCTCATTGTCGAACAGCGCGTTGGCCCAGGGCGGCATCGCCGGAGTTCTCTCGCCCGACGATCAGTTGCAGGATCACGTCGACGACACGATGCTGGCCGGCGGCAGCCTGTGCGATCGCGCGGTCGTTGAACGAGTAATCCGCGAATCGGTCGAACGAATCGGCGAGTTGATTTCGTGGGGTACCGATTTCGATCGGGCCGGAGTGCGTCTGGCGTTGGGACGCGAGGGCGGCCACGGACGCAATCGGATCGCCCATGCCCGGGGAGACGCTACCGGCAAAGAAATCATGCGAGCAGTCGCCAACCGCGTGATGCAGACGCCCAACATCACCACGTGGGAGAGCACCTTCTCGCTCGATCTGCTCAGCCACGAGGGCGTTTGTCGCGGCGCGCTGGTTTGGAACCCTCGTCACGGCAAGACGCTGGTTTGGGCTAAGCAAACGGTCCTTTGTACGGGTGGAGCAGGACAACTCTATCGCGAGACGACCAATCCGGACGTGGCCACCGGTGATGGGTTGGCACTGGCGTATCGCGTGGGCGCCGAGCTGCGCGACATGGAGTTCATGCAATTCCACCCCACCATGCTCTATATCGCCGGCAGCAGCCGTCATCTGATTACCGAGGCGATCCGTGGCGAAGGGGCCTATCTGGTCGACCGCCACGGGCATCGCTTCATGCTCGATTACGACGAACGTGCCGAACTGGCTCCCCGCGACGTGGTCAGCCGCGCCATCGTCAGCCAGATGGAAAAGACGAAGCACCCCAACGTCTATCTCGTGTTGGACCATCTGGATCCACGGCTCGTGCGAGAGCGTTTTCCGGCGATCGTTGCTCTGTGTCGCGATTTCGACCTCGACGTGACCAAGGACCGGATTCCCGTCCGGCCGGGTGCCCATTACATGGTCGGCGGCGTAACGGTTGACCAGGAAGGCCGGACAACCGTGCCGGGTCTTTGGGCGGCCGGCGAAGTTGCCTCGACCGGTTTACACGGCGCCAACCGCTTGGCCTCGAACAGCCTGTTGGAAGCCTTGGTCTTCGGAGCCCACGCCGGGGCCGGTGCCGCGTCGGAAGCGGCCAAGCTGGGCGACGATTTTCGCGCCGTGCCGCTTGAGAATCAGCAGATCGAGCCGGGCAACGAACTGCTCGATCTGGCCGATATCCGAAATTCGCTCAAGAGTCTCATGTGGCGCGACGTCGGCGTCCGCCGCGATCATGACGGCATGGCCGAGGCGGCCGAGAACCTGGACCATTGGTGCCGATATGTCCTAGCCCGGCAGTTTTCCGATCCGACGGGCTGGGAACTTCAGAACATGCTGTGTGTCGCGCAACTCATGGTTCGCTCGGCCTTGGCCCGCGAGGAAACTCGAGGTTGCCACGTGCGGACCGATTTTACGGAGCAAGACGACGAACGTTGGAACCGCCATAGCTACTGCCGGCGCGACGAAGAGGCGTGACAGGGCCCCTTTCCACGGCCGCTGGGCGGCTGGTCGCGTGCATGCCGGTCGAGAAGACCTGCCCGATTCCGAAACCCGGCCATGTCGGACAACCCCCTCCTGGTGCAGGGTGTGAAACCTCTGTTGACTCTGAGGCCCTGCCCGATAAAATGCGAACTTCCGCCGCTGTTAAGGCGTAGAAGACCTCCGGCACGCCTTCGGCGTTTGTGCCACCCGAGCGCCATCAGTTCCTCCCCCAGGAGCGTTGTTCATGAGTGATTCCTCCCAGAGTGCAACTCCGTCGGCCGCCACGGAGACGAAACGTCGTGCGATGATCGAGGCCGAGGGGCTGTCGAAGTATTTTGGCAGCTTTGCAGCCGTCGAGGACGTCTCGTTCAAAATCCACCAAGGCGAAGTGGTCGCGTTTCTCGGTCCCAACGGAGCCGGCAAAAGTACGACGATGAAGCTTCTCACCGGCTACCTGGCGCCTTCGGCCGGCGTGGCGCGGATCGCCGGCGCCGACATGGGCACCGATCGGAACGCCGGATCGAAGGTCTTGGGCTATCTGCCGGAGAACGGTCCGCTCTATCCCGACATGACGCCAAGAGGACTGCTGAATTTCTTCGCCACGGCGCGAGGACTTGTCGGCCCACGACGCCGCGAGCGGATTGCCCAGGTCGTCGAACAGTGTGCGTTGGGGGGCGTGATGGGCAAGCCGATCGGCAAGCTTTCGCGCGGCTATTGCCAGCGCGTCGGCATGGCCCACGTCTTGCTCCATGAGCCCGACGTGCTCATTCTCGACGAGCCGACCGCCGGGCTGGATCCCAACCAGATTCACGAAGTCCGCCAGACCATTCGCCGACTGGGCCAGAACAAGACGATTCTCCTGTCGACCCACATTCTCCAAGAGGTCGACGCGATGGCGGATCGGGTACTGTTCATCAACGAGGGCCGGCTCGTGTTCGACGGCTCGGTTGGCGAGTTGACCCAAGGCAAACCACTCGACCAACGGTTTCACGAACTGACCGCCGCCGGGTAGAGGACTCTAGGGTAAGTCAATAATCAGAAATCACTGACTTGATAGATCGGTAACCGTCATGAACACCAGCGTGTTACGTGCCGTTTTTACAAGAAACTTCACCAGCTACTTTTCGAATGCCACCGGATACGTGTTTATCTGCGTGTTCGTGTTGCTCAGTTCGTTTGCCGCCTTCTGGCCGAACGATTTCTTCAACAACAATCTGGCCAATCTCGACGAGCTGAACAAGTGGTTTCCCTTCATCATGCTTATCTTCATCCCGGCGATTACGATGAGCGCCTGGGCCGAAGAACGCCGCGAGGGAACCGACGAGTTGCTGCTGACCATGCCGGGCAACGATCTCGACATCGTGCTGGGCAAGTATCTGGCCGCGGTGGTCATCTACACCGTTTCGCTCCTGTTCTCGATGTTGACCAACTACTGCGTACTCCAATATTTGGGCAACCCGGACGTGGGACTGTTCGTGGCTACGTATCTCGGCTATTGGTTCGTCGGCCTGGCCATGCTGGCCGTCGGAATGGTCGCCTCGTTCCTGACAAGCAACCTGACGGTGGGCTACGTGCTCGGCGCCGTGTTGAACGCTCCGCTGGTGTTTGCCACGCAAGCCGGCAACGTGCTGGGGAGCCAGCCGGCGATCGTGCTGCGTCAGTGGAGCATCGGACAACAAATGGCTGATTTCGGTCATGGCGTGGTCAGCCTGACCGCGGTCGTCTATTTCGTGGCCATCGTGGTCATCACGCTCTATCTCTGCATGGTCTTGATCGGACGGCGCCATTGGAC
>JAFGIR010000182.1 GCA_016929515.1 Pirellulales bacterium
CAACTTAGCCCAGGGCAAGCTCACGCGACGCAAGCCGCACGAGCGCCGCCCTGGGTCATCGACCACGAATCAACGTCAACCCTGAAAGGGTTGCACGAGACGATTGCTTCCTTTGTCGAACCCTTTCAGGGTTCATCCAACGTTATCGTACTCGGCAACCCAGGGCGGCGCCCCGACTCCGTCGGGTCTTGCCCTGGGCTACGATGTTGAACCGCTTCGCGGTAACGCAGAAAACGGCAGAGTCTCTACGGTTCTCACCGGCAAAACCGATGGATCAACTATGATCTCGGCACGGTGGGACTCTATCCGCATGGGCACGCGGCGAGACTCAGCTCTCGGCCGACGCCGGTGGTTCGTGCTCGAATTCGCGCCAGACCATCGGCCGGCGATGGGTTGGTTCGATGCGGAGCATGACCTCGCCGTTCTGAAACAACCGCACGGTGCCGTTCGATTGGCTCACCGTGACGGCCACGGCCTTCGTTGCCTGGGTGATCGACGCAGCCGCCCAATGGCGGGCACCGAGCCCCTTCGAGAGGGTCAGATTGGTCGCCGGCGCGTCGAGGTAGCGGCAAGTTCCCTCGACCGTGTTGTCGCCCGAAACGATGATCGCGCCGTCGAGCTGCGCAATTTCCTTGATGCCCTCGCGGACTCGAGGATCGTCCAGATTGCGGTCTTTGCGGCTATAGCCGCGGACCGGGTCGAAACCGACGAGGCGGCAGTGGGCAAGGACGTTCCGCGAGTCGCCCACGACAAACATCGTGCCGACGGCGCGGCCT
Source organism: Pirellulales bacterium (assembly GCA_016929515.1). GTDB lineage: Bacteria > Planctomycetota > Planctomycetia > Pirellulales > Thermoguttaceae > UBA11386. The sequence goes on from JAFGIR010000182.1 coordinate 777, forward strand.
TCGCGGCCGTCGCGGCCGATTTCGACCGCCAGATCGACGACGATTTTCAGCGTATCCAACGGAACCCGGGTCTCCAACTTTCGAAGGTCTTGGCCGGTCAATCGGTCGAGATGCTCGCCCAGATTGATGACGCTGACCGAGTCGATCACGTCGGCCTCGAAGCCGCTGTAGAGCGCCACCACCCGAGAGCCAGGCGACAAGAGATCGTCGGCCACCGCTTCCAAAAGGGCTTGGGTAAGCTGTTCCGCGACAGGACTCTCGGGCATATCGAGCAAGACGCTCTTCAAGCCGGCCTCGCTCGCGCCGCGCAGATAGTCGGCCTTGTCCGCGGCTACCAGCAGGGTGTGTCCGTCAAGCAGCTTCTCGACTCTCGGCCAGTCGCCCGGCCCCTTGGTCAGAAGCAAAATCGTGTGCGCACCAATCGAATCCGCTATCTCGATGGCGCGGCCAAGCAACGTCTTGAACTGTTCGGTGAGGCGTAGGGGTTGCATGCTCGGGAGACCAGCAGATCGTTACCCGTGTCGATACCCCGAAAGCATGGTCGGCCACGTTAGCCCCACGTCGGAGAGAACCATGCGCCGGGTGACAGCCTCATAGTAAGGCTTTTCTCGTTCCAAAGCAACGGCAACTTGACGCCGACGGTTGCGATTGAGCCGTTTAGAAGAGGCGGCGGAGGCGTTCCGCCAGTGAGGTGGGCTGCGACGGGGTGGGGGGTTCGCCCTTGACGTATTGACGCCACTGGTTGACGTCGTTGTCGAACGTCTTGCCCGTGATCTTACGCAAAGACAGGACCGCGCGGTGTTGCAGTGCCGGGTCGGCATCGTCGAGGGCCAAGGCCAACTTGGCAACGGCGTTGGGGTCGCGCGTCTCGCCCAGCGCGCGCGAGGCGGCCAACCGGACGTCCGCGCTGGTATCCGCGGCAATTCGCTGGCCGAGCAGTTCAATGGCTTCGGGCCCGCCGCGCGCGCCCCAGGTCTGACAGGCGGCGATTCGGACGTCGATCGAACCGTCTTCCATGGCCTCGCGAAGCACGGCGCTGGCCTCGTCCGTCTTGAATCCGGTCAGGGTCCGCACCATCTGAGTGCGAATCAGCGGATCCTGCTCGACTCGGTACTCCTCGGCCAATTGGTGACCGATCCGTTGTTGCTCGTCGGGCGACATCGAGGGCCCGGCCTTTGCCAACTCGCGAAGCTCGGCCATTCGCTGGTAGGGAGGTTTGATTCCCGTGCCTTCGTCCGCGGTTTCCGCAGTCTTGTTGGACCAAGGAGGGGACATCCAGCCGGGAGCTGAGTTTCCAAATCCGTTGCATCCGCTTAGCGCGACCGCGATCAGCCCTGAAAGGATGATCGGACTCGCCAGGCTCATCGAGAACCGAGGCAGTTTGGCGGAATCCAGGCTCATGGTGTTGCTCCCGCTTCGAATCAGACCACATGCCCCCCCATATGAAGAGGGCGGACTATACCAGACTCCGCCCCCCTGTGCCAATAGGAAATCTGACCACTTTCACGTCCCGGTGCCGCGTTGCCCGGATTGAGTATTCAAGAACCACGCGACCCCGAACCGTCGCCGTCCGTTGCCGAACCAGGAAACGAAACACACAGGAAAGCGAAAGGCAACCTGAGAAAATGAAGATAATGGGAAACACAGGCAGACATCCTGTTTCTGCCGACGGTTTCTCCGAAGCCAGCTTGCCACAAACCACCGGTTTCCTACTTCCGTCAGCCGCAGTGTTCGTTATGATGCGGGTGTTCTCTGAGTTGTTGTCCCAATGTTTCCTCGGTTGCCACGAATATCCCTATATATGATGGGCACCAGGGGACGGGCAGGCGATGTTGATCGGTCCCAGAACGGTGGGAGAATACCCATGCCGGAACCACGAGATCACGCGGAAAACCGAAACATCATCGAACGCATCTTGCGTCACATCCCCGGTTTTCGCGGCTACCTGGAGAAAGAATACCGACGCGACAGCGACGAGCTTCAGCGCATCTGGCTGGCCGATCGACTTCAGCGGTCGAAACGGGCAATCGACGAGGCGGCCCGGCCGCTGGTCGACACGGGCCAGATCGACCTCTTGCCCCAGGTCGACCGCCTGCGGGGCCGGCTGGACAAGTTCATCTGGCAACTGCGCAGCGCCATGCAAGGCTACACCGGCTTCTTCGATCTGGTACGGATCGACGAGGCCGTATTGGATCGCGTGTACGAACTCGACGTGGCGCTGATGGAGGACGTGCAGACGCTGGCCATCGCCATCGAGGCCTTGCCTTCGCGCGGCGGAGAGTTGGGCACGGCCCTGCCCGAGTTGCTTAACCAAATCGACAACCTCGAGTCGCAATGGTCGATTCGAGTCGACACGCTCAAGGGTTTGGAATAGGGAGGTGGAAACGTGAGGATACGCCGATATTCCATGGCCGTTGCGCCGTCGAGGTCGACTTCGAGTCGGACGACGCGAAGTACGTCACTTTGATTTTTCCCCGCGAAATGGACTCGGCGTTGGTCACCCAGTACGTCATCGACATCAAGGAGCAGAAACCGGCGAAGGCCGACACAACCACGCCGGACTCCAGTCCCGAAATCCCAAAATCCCCTGATCCCTAGCCCCCAGCCCCCCTTTGAGGCTTCGCCATGCGAATGGAAGTCATTCAGTTTTTCGACGAGTCGGGTCATTCGATCGTTCAGCGAATTCCGCCCGAGGGATCGGCCGACATCAAGATCGGGGCCCAACTGATCGTCCAGGAAAGCCAGGAGGCGATTTTCTTTCGCGACGGCAAGGCGATGGATACGTTCGCCGCCGGCCGGCACACGTTGACCACGGCCAACGTGCCGCTGATCACCCGGATCTTGACCATTCCCTGGGAAAAATCGCCTTTCCAGTGCCAGGTTTATTTCGTCGGAAAACAGACGTTCATCGACCAGAAATGGGGCACGCGGCAACCGATTGTCTTTCGCGACGCCGATTTCGGCATGGTCCGGCTGCGGAGCTTCGGCAAATACTCGTTCCGCGTCGTCGACGCTCCGTTGCTGGTCAACACGCTGGTCGGGACCCAGGGCAAATACACCACCGAGGAGGTCTCGTCGTTTTTGAAAGACCTCGTCGTTGCCCGAATGACCGATCTGTTGGGCTCGCTCGGCATGAGCATCCTCGATCTGCCGGCCAAGTATGACGAAATCGCCGCGGCGACGCGGGTCAAGGTGGCCGAGGAGTTTGCCAAGTACGGCCTGGAGTTGGTCGATTTCTTCATCAACGCGATCACCCCGCCCGAGGAAGTCCAAAAGGCGATCGATGCCCGAAGCGCCATGGGCGCGGTCGGCGATTTGAACGCCTTCATGAAGTTCCAAGCGGCCAACAGCATGGCCAAGTTGGCCGAACAGGGCGGCGGCGGTGGCGGCGGGACGGGCGGCGCGATGGGCATGGGGCTGGGAGCCGGCTTCGGCATGATGATGCCCGGCATGCTCCAACAAGCCATGCAGCAAAGCGGCATGCCCGCGCCGGGAACCAAGGCAGCGGCGGCGCCGACGCCGGCCGTGCCCAGCTTCGACGATCTGACCGCCGTGGTCACCGACCCCAAGGCGATCGTTCGTGCCGTGGTCCAGGCCGCCGGCTACACGTTGGAGGAGTCGGGCGATACCTGGAAAGTCACCGTGCCGATCGGCGAACTTCGCAAGCAAATGGTCACCGTCGAGTTCGGCCAAACCGACACCACGGGCCACTCGATCGTCAAGTACTGGTCGGTTTGTGGCCCGGCTCTGGCGAACAACGCCATGTTGTTGCTGCGCCACAACAACGAGATGCTCCACGGGGCCTTTGCCGTCCGAAAAGCCAACGGCGGCGAGGCGGTCGTCGTCCAGGCGAACCAAATGGCCGAAACACTCGACGCGATGGACGTCAGCCGGTTGCTCTCGGCCGTCGCCTGGCAGGCCGACAAGGTCGAACAGAAACTCATCGGCGACGACGAAAACTGATCGCCGGTCAAACCGCTCAGGTTTTTCGCGTTATCTGCAAGATGACGCTCTCGCTCTCGGTGCCCGGAATCGGGTAGCTTGCCAGTTTACGCAGAGCCAGGTCGTGCATCAGCCCATGGTGTCGAGCCTCGGCGCGCTCGTCGACCCACGACGGCCCCTTGACCAGCAGCATCCGTCCAAAATCGTCCCAGCGGCCGGCGAACCACGGGAGCATTTTCATCAGCCGGGCAACCGCCCGAACGACCAGCGTGTCGAAACGCATGTCGGCCACGAGATCCTCGGCGCGGCCGTGGACCACGGTCAACGGCAGTCCGAGCCGCTCGACCATGTCGCCCAACACGTTGGCCTTCTTGCCGATCGACTCGCTGAGCGTCACGGCCAGGTCGGGCCGCGCGATCGCCAGAACGACGCCCGGCACACCGCCGCCGCTGCCGACGTCCAAGACCTTCTCGCCGGGCCGAAGCTGCTCGGCCAGCGCCAGGCTGTCGACCACGTCGCGCGTGACGAATTTCTCATAGTCGGTGTGCCGCGTCAGATTGATCTTCTCGTTCCACTCCCAAAGCACGCGGCAATACGCGTCGAGCTGGGCGGCCTGCGGCTCGGGCAAATCGAGGTTTTGTTCGGCCAAAGCGGCCTGGAGCGTGTCGTTGGATTGGTTCACGGGCAGTTGGGTCCTGGGGTTTCGGGAATCCTACCATCGTAATCCAGCCGTGTTCCGTTTGTCAGGTCTGTCGTGCGGACTTCGTAGGGTGTTGCCCCCGGCCTGGGGCAAAGCGGGCAGCCAAATCGTGGCGAAACGCGGATTTCTGAAGAGCCATGCCCCCCGGGTGCGGAGGAATCGAGTCAGCGGCTACGCCGTGCCAGCAGAATCGATGTGCAGGTCAGCAGGGTGAACAGCAGGCAGGGCTCGGGCACCGTGGCTGCGTCGGTCTTGCCGTCAATGATTTGGCCGGCCGTTATGGCGCGATTCCAGTTGGCCGCCAGAATCGCCGCGTCGCGCGGGCCGACGATGCCATCGCCGTCGAAATCGCCGTCGATCCAGCCGGCCGTTTGTCCCCAGTGGGCCGCCATGGCGTGGGCGTCGATCTCGTCGACGTAGCGGTCTCCGTTCGTGTCGCCGGGAATCAAGGTGATCGTGACGGCATAACTGCTGCCGAGATTGCTCACCGTGAAACTGGCGTACGTGCCGTCGTAGTTGAAATCCAACGCATCGTACCGGGTCCACTCCGATCCATCGTGGTGCCAGACTTGCAGGTCGTCGGGCGAGTACAGACCGACATCGATCGCAAACGAAAGGTAACTCGGATCGCCCGGGTCGTAGCCCGCGGCAACCGCGAACTCCCAACACCCGCGAACCACGCTGCCCAGGTCGAGCCGGTCATTGAGATCGATCAGCGCCTCGCCGGTAACGGCGGTGGCCGTGAAGTCGAGCGTTGTTGGTTCGTCTGGCATAAGGAAGCTCGCGCCGACGGCCCAGCCGGTGTCGATGTCGTCGACGAGCACGCGTTGAATCGAGGTCAGGCTGAACACGAGTTGCATCGAGGAGGAGGCGTGGATGACAGACGAAGCCGTGAACTCGCGGTCAACCTCGTTCCACGTGCCGCCGAGGGCCTGGCAGATGCCCGGGCCAATCCACTCGCCGGCCGAAATCGGCGAAAACGTGGCGCCGGGCTTGGCCTGCGGCCCGGCCAGGATGCGAACCGTGCCGTCGTTGTCGAGCGAGCCGCCGTTGAGCAAAAGCCGGCTGTTGCCACTGACCTCGATCGCCAGGCAAGACTGGTCGTTGATCAAGAGACTGGGGGCCGAGACGGTCCCGCCATTGACAATCGTGAGCGTGCCCTCACCATCGCGCCCGACGTAGATCTGGTCGATACTGTTCCAGGTCGAGCCGGTGCCGGCGACAACCACGGCCCCCACTGAGGCTGAACCATAACCGATGTTGGAAAGGTTGCTGTTGACGGTCCCGCCGTCGACGATTGCGAGTCTTCCGCCGCCATAGTAGCCGACGTCGAAGTCGCCCGTGCTGGTCCAGGTCGAGCCAGGTCCAAGGACGGTCGCGGTGCCCGTCGAACCGGCCATAAAACCAAGACAACCGTCGCTCGACAGGACAGCGACGCCGTCGCAAAGGGTCAACGAGCCGCTCGACCGATAACCCGCGCCAAGATCGCCCAGATCGCCGGAATAGGTCATATCGAGGTTCACGGCGACCTGGTGGTCCAATTCGTTTTCGAACCAAAGCGTCTGAGCGAGACTGGCAGAGCTGTCAAACGTCAGGTCGACATCGCTCACCAGACCGCGCGTGTTGACCGTGCCGGTACCCGTGAATTGAGTCGGCGAGGCGCATAGCGACTTGGTATCGAGCGTTCCGCCGCCGGGTCCGAAAGCGATGGTGCCGGTGGACGTCGGAAGCGGCGCCACGTAGGTTTCCTGAGTGACAAGGACCACGGCGCCCTCCTCGATGACGAGCGTTCCGGAACCGTAGAGGCCGATGTCAAGCTCACCGATGTTGGTCCAACTCGACTCGGAACCGCTGACCGTTACTTGACCGTTGGTGCCGAACCAGACGCCGATCCAGCCCGAGCCATTGCTGACCGAGCCGCCCTCGCTAATCGTGAGGGTCCCGTTGCCCAAGTCGCCGACGTGAAGGTATCCGGTGTTGGTCCACGTCGAGTTGTCGCCGTCAACCGTCACGTTGCCCGTGGAGCCGGACTTGTTGCCGAGGGAACCAAAACCGCTGTCGACTGACGCGCCGGCCTCGACAAAAAGAGTTCCGTTGCCATAGACGCCAACATTGAGCCCGGCGTCGTTGGTCCATGTCGCGCCGGAGCCGACGATCGTCACATCGCCGGTCACGCCACTGGCATAGCCAAGCGAGGCGGTTTGTGACCGCAGATTGTCTTCGCCATCGACCATTAGACTGCCGTTGGCCGTGGTGCCGATGGTCGCAATCGTGGAACTGTCCCAAGAGGTTGGGTCAACCGGGTCGAGGCTGCCCGACCAAGTCATCACCGCGTGGGCCGTTTGGAGTTGGACAAGAAGACCGAGAGCCGCGAAGAGCACGAACACCATTGAGTTCGGCAGTTTCACTGCTCACACCTCCAACCAACTGCCCAGGCGCCAATCGCGTCAATACTATGGCGCCACGGGGGATTCGCGCGACGAACGTTCGTGGAGACTTGCCGGATGTTGTGCCGCGTCCAAAGGAAAAGGATTAAGAACGACGCTGACCAAACACATTGCCTATATTAGCATTTCTGCCATGGTGTGATCAATATAACCCCGTCGGGGGGCAAAGCGAAGTCGTCGGCTATTTTGAGAGTGGTCGACCTAATTGTTGCTCGACGCTGGCGACCTTGGTGTCGATTCGCCCGGCGCAGTCTTGGCGGTAGTCGATTCGCAGGTCGCACTCGATTCGCCGGCAGTCGGTGGCCAGGACCTCGAAGCACCGCCGGACGACGTCCATGACGCGGTCCAACTCGCCTTCAACGACCGTACCCATGGCGTGGCAGCGATAGGCCAGACCGCTGGTGTCGATGACGTCGACGCATCGAGCGACGTAGGGGCTGAGACTCTCGGCTCGATCGACAGGATAGATGGTCAGTTCGGCCAGGACGATCATCTTGTGCTCCATTCTTCAAATAATCGGATCAGAACGTTGATTGTAACCGAAGTTGCCGGGTTATGGATGCCGGCGTGGTCATGGAACAGTCACTCGCGATTGAGTGGCTCGACGCCGGACGCCCGACGGCCGCACCGGCCCGCATCATGCGTGTCCGCCATAACACCTTGTCTTTTCAGGACTTACGTCGCCCCCAATTTCCCCTTTTCACGCAGTGCCTGAAACGACTACACTACGCGACCCCACGGAACAATCGTCGAACGCGGCTTCGGTCGAAGTTGGTGGTGTGTTTTCAACTTGAGCTATCCACAAAACGGGATGATATCGTGCATCGATCGGGAGCCAGCTTCATTGGTTTGTTGCTATTGTTGGCCCTGGCAGCGTCGGGTTCGTCGGCTGACGAGAGCCTGATTCGCGCGATGCCTCCGTCGGTCGTCCGGCCAGCCGTTCTCGATTTCCCGACGAGCCACGATCCGGATGTGCCGACGTCTTATCCCATGGTCGAGCCGTGCAACGTTTGGACCTGGCAAGTCGTGCCCGAAGGGTTGATGTATCGTTCCTACCTGGCGGGTGTCCGCGAGCCTCGAATCGGAATACAGTTGTTCGATGAGTCGGGGGCCGGTTGGCTTTGGGATGGGTCGATTGGCGGGCGAATTGGGCTGCTGCGTTTTGGCACGGACGATCCGATCTGGCCCGAGGGATGGCAACTCGACGCCGAGGCGGGCGCCTTTCCGCGACTCACGGCCGACGAAGACGGCGACTTGATATCGACCGATTTTCGTTATGGTTTCGGGCTGAGCCAGCGCCGGGGAAGTTGGGAGTCGAAGCAGGCGTTCTACCATCTCAGTTCGCACTTGGGCGACGAGTATCAATTGACTCACCCCGAGCTGAACCGCATCAACTTCTCGCGGTTTGTGATCGTCTTGGGCGGGGCGTTCTATCCATTGGATAACGTGCGTGTTTACGGCGAGGCGGGCTATTCTTTCTACTGCGACGGGGGCACCAAGCCCTGGGAATTCCAGTTCGGCGTCGACTACAGCCCGCTGAATCCGTCAGGCCCCTGGGGAGCCCCTTTTTTCGCCGTCAACGGCCACTTGCGCCAAGAGGTCGATTTTGGGGGCAACTTCACGTTGCAGACCGGTTGGCAATGGCGCGGGGCAACCGGCCGATTGGCACGAGTCGGTTTTCACTATTTCAATGGGCAGAGCGACCAGTACCAATTCTTCCGCGAGCACGAACAGCAAGTGGGCGTCGGGTTCTGGTACGATTTCTGAGCCGCAACAAAATGGGTGACACCCGCCATGGCCGGCGCCACCCTATTGGTTGAGCTGGATCGCCATATCCAGGCGGTTGCTAGCGTCGTCGCCGCGGCAACAACCCAAGCGTCAAGCCAAGCAACAAGACGATCGCCGAGGGCTCGGGCACGGCCGTGCCGGCCGGGGGCGAGACGTAATGCCAGTTGGCTGCCATGATCGACGCATCGCGCGGGCCGACCGTGTGATCGCCGTCGAAATCGCCCATGGCCCAGGTCGCGTCGCCTTGGCCCCAGTACTCGGCCAACCGCTCGGCGTCGAGTTGGTTGACTTCGCCGTCGTTATTGGCGTCGCCCGGGACGCGGGGAACCGACGCGATCCCCTCGCTGCGGATCAGCTCCTCGATGGGGTCGGGCTCGATTGCGTAGGGATCCTCGTAGGGATTTCCATCGCCATCGGTGTCGGGTATCGGAAACGGATCGAGTGACGGATCGATCGTGACCTGTTGACCGTTGAGCGTAATGACTCCCAAGGGCCCTCCCTGTTGGGGTTGTCCCTCGAGGTCGACTTGATAGGTGATGTCGAAGAACGAATCAACGGCGAAGTCGCCATAATCACCGAGAACGTCGCGGTCGATCCACATCTCGGCGCGAACGTGATCTTGGGGAAACATCTCCGACGATCCGAAACCATAGGCAAACTGAACCTCGTCGTTTTCATTGGCTATGACCGTGCCGTCGCCCGTGGTCAACTCGAAGATCCCGTTTTGATCGAATGCAATAGTAAGAGCCGCGTTGGAAGCGCCGTCGCGAATGTCAATGGTTGCAAGTTCCCCGTCGGCAAGACTCACGGTGTCGATCACTTCGCCAAGATCCACGCCGAGGTGGACGTAGTCGCTGTAGGTGGAATTGTATAGGCAATTCATGCCCGTCATCTGTGGCGGGTTCGTGTACTCCCAGATGTCGAAGAAGCTGTCGACGACGATGACCTCGGCCTTGGGGCTGACGGAAATCGCGCCGACGACCTCGGCCCGGAGATTGGCCGATCCCGTGCTGTACTCATAGACCAGCCGCCCGGAGGCGACCGAATCAGGATCACGTTCGACGATGCCCTCGGCGTACCATGGATCGCGGATGAGCAGATCGCTCGTGCTACTATTGCCGGCGCCGGTGCCGGACGTGTAGCCGTCCAATGTGATTGAATGGGCACCGCCGGTCGGGGTGAAGGTGCCGGCGGGGCCTTCGCGATACCAATCGACGGTGAGGGTCACGTCTTCGCCCTCGGCCAGTTCCTGTTTGATCCAGTCGAGGTTCACCGTGGCGCTGTTCTGCCCGACGGTGTAACCGCGAAAGTACTTGCTGCCCTGGAATTTCACGTCCCATTGGCGTCCGCCGGGGTGATTGCGCAAGTACTTTCGGTATCCCTTGACCATGTCGTCGTTCCACGTGCCCTTGTCGGTGCCCATTCCGGTACCCAATTCGCCGATAAGGCCGACGTCGGTTTGGCCGTCGGGCACCACGTCGAGACCCTGCTGTCCGTCGAACCACTTTAGCGAATTCGCGGCCGCCGTCGGCGAGCAATGGTAGTCGCCGTTGTCGGGTAGTAGGCCCGGGTTGTGCTGATCGAGGTCGGGCACGCCCGGTTTGAAATAGGAAGTCGGTGGGCCGGCCGTTACCCAACCGGAGAAGACCAGCAACAGACATATTGCCGACAGAGCCAGCAGACCAGATCGATAAGCGTTCATCAGCACCCTCCCATCAGTAGAGGTCCCAGGCAAGAAAAAGGGTGTCATGGTCCTACCCCCAAAACGCAGGCCCACAACACCCAATGACAGTGTTCCCTTTTATCTGCTCGCTTACCCGATCGACTAATAAGACCGGAGAAAGAAACGCCAGCTATAGTATCACAATTTGCTCGTCTGTCAATCTCTTGTTGCTAGCGAGGCCACCACGCAGGAGGGGGAATGAGTATCATTGCGATGACAATTTATGCCCGTGGTGCTGGCAAACTACAACGTCTTCGCAAAGACCGAAGCGGGCGAGCCCAGCGTAGCACTCTGAGCAATGAGCATCAGCCGAGTCGTGCTTACTCTTCGGCATCGTCGCCGAGCACGTCGTCGAGGACCTCTTCGTTGACGAAGATCGGCAGCGTCGGGTCGCAGGTCACTGCCACGGCAATGGCGTCCGACGGTCGGGCATCGATTTCGAGGAGTTCCCCGTCGTGGCGAACGCGCAGCTTCGCGAAATAGGTGTGCTCGCGCAGCTCGTTGATCACAACGTCCTGAAATTCTCCGCCCATCATTTCGACGGCATTGACCAGCAAATCGTGGGTGAGCGGCCTGGTCCGCTGGAATCCCTTCACGCGTCCATTGATGCTGGTGGCTTCAAAGATGCCGATCAGAATCGGGAAGGTGCGCTGCCCGTCGATTTCTTTCAGATAGATCACCTGCTGGTCGTTGATCTCGCTGATGATGATCCGAGAAAGCTCCATCGGCACTGGCATAGCCGCGTCCTCATATGCAAGAGATCGTCCGAGCGGAAAGTACCCGACGGCATTATACCCACTGTCAACGAAAATATCGCTCCGCGTCTACAAATCGTCTTCTGTTGATAGCCGCACTTCCAGCGTTCGGGTCGCTTCAGGCAACCCCCCCAAAAAACCATGCTTCCGTTGGGCGCCCTACGCTGATTAGCCGTGCAAGCCTCAATAGACGTTCATTATAGTCCTTTTCGACGATTCCTGGCACGGGGGGTCCCCGAGGGCCGGACCGGAGAAGACGCCCGTCACGAGACCAGCACGTCCTCGAAGGCTTTTTCGAGCGCGGCGAGCCCTTTGCCCCCCTGTTTCTCGTCGACGACCACACTGACGCAGACCTCGCTCGTGTTGATCATCTCGACGTTGATGCCCGCCACACCGAGCGACTCGAACATTCGGCTGGCCACTTGGGTGTGGCTCCGCAGCCCGATGCCGTAGACCGACAGCAAAGCAATCTGGGGACAGCTCGTCGGTGGTCGGCAACCGAAACGTTCGGTAATCCGTCGGGACGTTTCAAACGTTTTTTCGAGGTCTTCCTTCGGAAAGGTGAAGCTCAGGTCGGCCGTGCCTTTGCCCGAGTAGCTCTGCACGATCATGTCGACGACGACTCCGGCCTCGGTGATTTCGTCAAACACGTCGGCGGCCAACCCGGGCGAATTGGGAACCGAATGGAGCGTCATGCGCGCTTGCGATTCGTCGAGCGAAATTGCCTCGATGATTAACCCTTCCATGTCCTGCATTTTCGCGACGACCGCGGCTGCGTCGGGCGGTTTACGGGGGGCCATGTTGGTCAAGGCGATCGGCGTGTCGGGTTCCTTCTCCAGCTCGAACGCTGGATGGACACTGTGCAAGGCCTCAATGGCCGAATCGCGTGCGACCAATACGGAAATCTTGATATGGCTGGTCGAAATCATGTAGATGTTAATCCCGGCGTCGGCCAGCGAACGAAACATCTTATTGGCCACGCCGGTTTGTTCGGCCATATTCAAACCGACAACCGAAATGCACGATACATCGTCGTCGTAGCTGTGGGCGATCGCGCCCAATTGTCCAGCGGCTTCCTCGACCGCCATCAACGCCGTCGGCAAATCGTCGCGAAAGACGGTCAGCGAGATATCAGCCAGGCCATCCTCGCCCACGTTTTGCACGATCATGTCGACCGCCACCTGCTTGGCCGCGATCGCCGAAACCAGCGTCAAAGCCGCTCCGGGGCGGTCGGGCATGCCGGTGACGCTGATTCGTGCCTGATTCTTCACCAACGCCACACCGCAGACCGGCCGGCCGGGCGATTCGGGCTCCGACACGATCATCGTGCCCGGGCTATCGCTCGAACTGCTTCGGACATGCACCGGAACCTGGAACTTTTTGGCAAACTC
>JAFGIR010000183.1 GCA_016929515.1 Pirellulales bacterium
CGTCCATGTCGGCCCGGGCCCCCAGCAGGCATCGATGCGGCAGCCAGACGCCCTGCTCGGTCGAGATCGCCTCGCAGCGAGGACACTCCGTTTTCGTGTAGTCGTGGTCGATCGATCCGCCGTAGGGACCGAACGCCGCGTTGAGGAACATGGGCTCGCGATAGAGCGGAATCGGATAGCCGGCCACGGCCGGAATGCCCTCGGCCGAGAGCGCGTCGAGCAGCGTCTGGCGTGAAATGCCGAGCGTTTCCGGATCGATCCGGAACGAGTAGAGATGGTAAGCGTGGCGCGTGCAGTCGGCCGTGCGGCGTTGGGGATGAATGCCCGGCATGTCGCGGAGGCGCTCGTCGAGGTAAAGCCCGTTTTCCTCGCGTCGCTGGGCCTGGCCTTCAAAACGACTCCACTGTGCGTTCAACAGCGCGCCTTGGAGTTCGCCGAGCCGATGGTTGCCGCCGAGCTGGTGGTGGTCGTACCATTGCCCGTCGGGCACGCGACCGCAATTGTGGATCGACCAGCAGCACTCGGCCAGCGAGTCGTCGTTGGTCAGGATCATGCCGCCTTCGCCGCACGTCACGTTCTTGCTCGACTGGAACGAGAAGCAGGCCGCGTGGCCTAGCGAGCCGACGCTTCGGCCCTTGTAACGCGCTCCGTGGGCGTGGCAAGCATCTTCGACGACCAGCAGCCGATGGCATTGCGCGATGGCCATGATGGCGTCCATCTGGCAAGGCAGCCCGCCGAGGTGAACCGGGACGATCGCGCGGGTTCGCGGCGTGACGACCGCTTCGATGGCGGCCGGGTCGATGTTGAACGTCTCGAGTTCGAGGTCGGCGAACACGGGGATGGCGCCGAGTTCGAGCACGGCCGAGGCGGTCGCGACGAACGTATAGGGCGGAACGATCACTTCGTCACCCGGACCAACCCCGCCGGCCCAGAGCGCGAGACGAAGGGCCACGGTGCCGTTGACAACCCCGAAGGCATGTCGGGCGCCGTGATACTCGCCGAAAGACTCCTCGAATTGGCGGACCTCGTCGCCCTGGAATTTTCCCCAGTTGCCGGTGCGCAACGCGTCCAAGACCCGTTGCTCCTCGGCCGGGCCGACTTCGGGCCACGCGGGAAACGGTTTGGTCCGAACGGGCATGCCGCCGTGGAGGGCCAGGGACTTGCTCATGGTCGATTCGTTCCCGGAAAATCGCTTGGTTAGCGTGGGCAGGACGATCCGCCCCTTCCAGCCTACGCATGCCGCCGGGTCGCAACAATGGTCAATTGCGTCATCACTTTTGACGTTTTGCCGCAGCGCCGGCAACTTTGGGGTAGTCGGTCGATTAGCTTAAAGAGTAGTCTATCTGTTAAGATAATGAAACCGGTCGGGCACGGCAATGGGCTGGCCACCGCTCTATGTGGAGACGTGTCGTTGACGCCTGCATGGCTAATCAGCGCGGGTCGCTTGACGGAAGCTCGGTTTTCATGGGTTCTTGCTTAGAAACACCTGAGTGTTGGAAATGCAACCATCAATAAGGGCAAGGGCATGGCACGACGGTTAAGGATCGCGCTGTTGATCGGAGCCTCGCGACAGTATCGCCGCGATTTGCTCCGCGGAATCGCCGATTACGCCCGAGTACATGGGCCATGGTCGTTCTATCACGAGGAGCAGATTCAGGGCACGTCCGTTCCCGCCTGGCTGAAACATTGGGAAGGCGACGGAATTCTTGCCCGACTCGAAACGCGACACCTGGTTGATGAAATCCGCAAAAAGGGATTGCCAACGGTCGATCTGTTGGGGCGATTCGACGTCGAGGGCATTCCGGCCTTCGACAACGACAGCGTGGCCGTTGCCCGCCTCGGCGCCGAGCACCTCCTGAATCGCGGGTTCGAACATTTTGCCTATTGCGGTTTGCCGGGCGTCCACTATTCGGACAGCACCGGGGCCTGTTTCGTGGAATATCTCCGCAAGGCGGGCTACTCCGTGAGCCATTTCGAGGGCCCCAGCCGGCACGAGGTGAGCGGAGCCAACGCGGAGCACAAGGCTGCCCTCCACGAAGATGAACTCGCGCGGTGGCTCGTCACGCTGCCGAAGCCCGTCGGGCTGATGGCCTGCAACGACCTGCGGGCTCAGCAGGTGCTCAACGCATGCAGCAAGCGCGACATCGCCGTGCCCAATGACGTGGCCGTGCTGGGAGCCGACAACGACGACGTGCTTTGCGGGTTGAGCAACCCGCCGCTGTCGAGCATCGACCCGAACGCCCGGCGAATTGGACGCGAAAGCGCCGCGTTGTTGGAACGGATGATTGCCGGCGAGCCGCCGCCGCGCGACAAGATACTGATCGAGCCGGCGGGCGTCGTCGTCCGGCGCTCGACCGATGTGCTGGCCATTGCCGATCGGACGGTGGCGGCGGCCGTCGAGTACATCCGCGACCATGCCACCGAGGGGCTTCACGTCGATGACGTGCTTCGACGCGTGAGACTTTCGCGCAGCACGCTCGAACGGCGGTTTGCGAAATACCTGGGCCGGTCGCCCAAGGCAGAAATTCTCCGCGTCCAGCTTCAGCGCGTTAAACAGTTTCTGGCCGAGACGGACTATCCGTTGAACAAGGTTGCCCGGCTTTCGGGTTTCAATCACGTCGAGAACATGTGCAACCTCTTCCGTCGGCGCGTCGGCCAAACACCGGGGAATTATCGCAAACAGTTGCGCGCCGACAGGGGCGAGTGAGTCGCAAAATGCGGGAATGAGTCGCAAAATGCGGGAAACTGCCAACGTGGCTGACGCAAAATACCATTGACGCGGTTACGCAAACCGATCATTCTGAAGGTAGTCCCACGGCGGTCAGGCCGGTTCGGATGGCTGGGCCGATGGGGAGCCATCGAAAACAACCTCCTGGAATTCCCTCCCCCCACCACGATTATTGCGATCGGGCCGTTGTGGTGGCCGTTCGATTGCCGATTTCAGACACCGAGGCAATCCTCCTTTCTCGGAGCCAATAGCTTATGCGAAACCAGTCAGACAACACGTCCTTGCCGCCCTCGCGTCGCACCTTTCTGAAAACGACGGGGGTCGTAGCGGCCGGGTGGTCGTGGGCCGCGGGCAGCCGCGCCCGCGCCGCCAAGCTCGAAACCCTGGCAATCGACGGTGGTCCACGGGCCGTTCGCATTCGTGGCAGCAAAGCGTGGCGATGGCCACTCTACGGCGACCTGGAAGAGGAAGCCATGCGCCGCGTGTTGCGCAGCCCAAGCTATGCGCCGCTCGACACCCTCGAACGCGATTGGAAACACCATTTCGGCGTCGACTTTTGCCGTGCCCATTGCAACGGCACCGGCGCGTTGAGCGCCATGTTTTTCGCGCTCGACTTGCCGCCGGGTAGCGAGATCATGGTCCCCAGCTACACGTTCTTCGCCACGATCGCGCCGATGCGCATGTTTGGGCTGGTCCCCGTCTTCGTCGACATTAACCCACAAACGCTCAACTTCGACCTGGAAGACGCCCGGCGCCGGCTGACGAAGAATACCAAAGCCGTGTTGCCGGTCCACTGGATTGGTTTGCCGTGCGACATGGATCAAATCTGCGACTGGGCCGACGAGAAAGAACTCATCGTCGTCGAGGACGCCTGTCACGCCCACGGATGCAAACTCGGCGACCGCTATATGGGTTCGTGGGGCCGGATGGGCGTGTTCAGCTTCCAAATGACCAAGCCGCTGCCGGCCATCGAAGGCGGCATGGGCGTTTATCAACAACGCGACGACTGCGATCGGGCAACCGCCTTCGGGCACTATAAAAAGTGTTTTGGAAAATACGCGAAATACGAGGGGTCGGGCATGGCCACGAAGCTTCGCATGCACCCCTTGGCTGCCGAATTGGCTCGGCTGCAACTCGTCGATCTCGAACCGCGTAACGCGGCCGGCGTCCGGCAGGCCGCCGCGCTGAATGATCGACTAATTCAATTGCCCGGCCTGTTGAAACAAACGTCCGGGCGAACCGACATCCAGCGTCTTCATTACGCCTGGAACATGCTGTTTATTGATGAGAAGAAGGCGGGCATGTCGCGCGAGGCGGCCGTGCGAGCCCTGCAAGCCGAGGGCGTCGAGACGAGCACGCTGGCCTACCCACTGCAACACGAAATGCCGTTGTACCACGAAGCGAGGTGGTGGCACCACAAGCCGATCATCCCGGAGTTGCCCGGCTCGAAAAAAGCGAACGCCTGGTCGCTCCCGCTGCCCTACTTCACCTCGGAACAACCCGAGTTGTGCGACCAGTACGTCAAGGCATTCGAGAAGGTCTGGGCACACCGCGACAAGCTAGGCAAGGTTTAGGACTTCCTGAAAAAGACACCGTGGGCACGGCCTACCACAATCATCGAGTCAACAATGTTTGTCTTGGTGGGCGATGCCCACCCTACGAATGGAGACGCGGCCCTTTCCTCACGACCATCCCACCACCCCCTCTCTCATTTCGGACCAGGAGTGCAATATGTCTTCGAAAGATAGAAAAACGACCAACTCGCGTCGAGGCTTTTTGAAGAAGAGTTCTGCGGCCGTGGCCGGCCTGTATCTGAGCACTCTGGGGACGCGCCGGGCGGCCGGTGCGAAGCTTGAGGCTCTGGCGCTTAACGGCGGACCGAAAAGCGTCACGATTCGGCCCGACACGCGCTGGCCCCGCTTCAGCGAAGAAGCCGCCGCGGACGCCGCGAAGTTGATCCTCCGACCGAGCTACAAGCCGAACGACCAGTTCGAAGCGATGTGGAAGGCTCGTTTCAACTGCCCCTTTGCCAGAGCCCACTGCAACGGGACCAGCGCGTTGGGCTCGGCACTGTTCGCGTTGGAGTTGCCGCGGGGAAGCGAGATTCTCGTGCCCAGCTACAGCACGTGGTTTCCGCTTTCGCCGGCACGCCTTCTGGGACTCGTGCCGCGGTTCGTCGACTCCGACCCCAAGACGTTCAACATCGACGTCAATGATTGCAAACGCCATCTGACGAGCAAGACCCGGGCGATTATGCCGGTACACATGTGGGGATTGCCTTCCGAGATGGACCACGTCTGCGAGTTCGCCAGGGAGCACGGCCTGGACGTGATCGAAGACGCCTCGCACGCCCACGCCACGAAGTTGAAGGACACGTACATCGGCAACTGGGGCCGGCTGGCCGGATTCAGTCTTCAAGGGAGCAAACCGCTTCCGTCCATTGAAGGCGGCATCGGCGTCTACAAAAACCGCGGCGACTATGAGCGCGCCACGGCCTTCGGCGAGTATCTCGCGCCCGGCACGTTCCCCGAAGACAGCCCCTATCGCAAGTACGACAAAACGGCCTTCGGCTGGAAGTTGCGGATGCATCCGGTGTCGGCCGTTCTGGTCATGCACCAGTTGAAGCGGCTCGACGAGCAAAACGCCATCACGGCGAAGCAAGTCCGCGGCGTCAACGATCGGATCACGCAACTGCCCGGGCTGAGCGAGCCGACCTGCCGGCCGGACATGAAGCGGACTTACTACTGGTGCAACGCGCTGTTCGTCGACGAGAAGAAGTCCGGCATGTCGCGCGACACGGTCGTCAAGGCACTGGCAGCCGAGGGCGTCAAAGCGACCGCGTTCGAGTGGACCCTTTTGCATACCTACCCCTATTTTCAAGAAGCCAAGTGGTGGGCCCATCAACCGGCCGACCCGGGCGAGCTGCCGGGCGCGAATTTGGCGAATGCCACGGCGATCAGCATCCCGCTCTGGTTCGCCGACCAGCCGGAGTTGGTCGAGCAAACAGCCAAGGCTTTCGAGAAGGTTTGGGCCCATCGCGACAAGTTGGGCAAGGTTTAGTCGCGACAAGCCGCGGAACATCGAGAGGAGAAAGGGCGTCACCGATGAGATTTTTCGACCGCATCGAGCGTTGCGTATATATTTTGGGCCTTCTCGTTGTCACGGCGCCGTGTGCGTCGTCCGCCCCGGCGGCAGACAATGCCTGTGGGGCGGAAACGAAGCCGAAAAACATGCTGGCTATTCGGCTGGCGAGCTACTACGAAGCCCAGCCCGAAGCCCTGCCCCACGCGGCCGCTTCGGGGTTCAAGTACGTCTTCATGAACGTTGTCCCGCCTGACAAAATCGAGGCTACCCGGAAGAACCTGGTCAAATATGGACTGAAGGTGGCCGTTTTTCGCGGCGAAGCCGATTTGAGCGAGCCCGAGAGCGTCGCGCAACTGGCCGAGCAGTTGGCCACGTGCGAAAAGATGGGCGTGCGCTACCTGTTTCTTTCGCCCAAGTTCGCCGACGCGCCTCGCGGCGAGATTATCGCGCGGCTCAAGGCGCTTGGCCCCCTCGCGAAGCGCCATGGCGTCGTCGTCGGTCTCGAAACCCATCCACCGTTGGGCACCAACGGCCAACTGCACGTCGAGACGATGAAGGCCGTCGACCATCCGAACATCCGGGTCAACTTCGACACGGCCAACATCACCTATTACAACAAGGGCACCGACGCGGTGACCGAGTTGAAAAAGTGCATCGACTACGTCGGCACGGTCGAAATCAAGGACCACGACTGCCGGTTCGAATCGTGGGACTTCCCGCCGCTGGGTCGGGGCAAGGTCGACATCCCGGCCGTGCTCAAGTTGCTGAACAGACACGGCTACACCGGACCGATCACGATCGAAGTCGAAGGCGTCAAGGGCGTTCAACGCTCGAAGGAGCAGATCAAGCGCGAGATCGCCGAGTCGGGCAAATACCTTCGGTCGTTGCAGGATTTCGATTGATTCTGGGTGTCGGGTGCCACGCTTGCCGAGCAACGCTGGCGCAATGGCTCAGCACACTGCCGGTCCCTGTGCGCGCGCGGTGTCATCCTGACCGAAACCCGTCATTCGGATCGCGTAGCGTCATTCTGAGCGCAGCGACGAATCTCGGTATTGTGCTCGGTGGGCAAGATTCTTCGCTGCGCTCAGAATGACAGTGCATGGCAGAATGACAGTGCATGGCAGAATGACAGTGCATGGCAGAATGACAGTGCATGGCAGAATGACAG
>JAFGIR010000184.1 GCA_016929515.1 Pirellulales bacterium
AATTATGCTTGCCATCCGACGACCCTCGGCGGCGCGAATCGGCTCATTTCGCCCGACTATATCGGCGCGATGCGAGAATTGATCGAAGAGGCCACGGGCAAGGCCCCTTGTCTGTTTCTCCAAGGCGCCTCGGGCGAGCTAGGGCCGCGTCGAGGCTACGAGCAGGATCCACTTGTTGCCGATCGCAACGGTCGCCAATTGGGCCATGCGGTTCTTTCGGCTCTGACCGGGATGTTGCCCCATCGTCAAATGCTCCGGTTCAGCCATGCGCAGGATTCGGGCGCGATGCTCGGGATCTGGAGTTTGGCCGACCACGAGCCTTCGGGAGCGTTCCATGCGTTACACGCTTCTTTTGGCATCCCTCTTCGTAGAGACCTGCCTACCGTCGACCAATTGGCCGAGCAACTCGCGTCGTGTCAAGACCGGGCGGAACGAGAACGTTTGGAGCGGCTTAACCAACAGTTGCGACCGCTGGGAGACGACTCCCATTTCACCATGCCTCTTTGGGGATGGCGACTTGGCGATTCGCTCGTGATTGGTTCGCCCGCCGAAGCCTACAGCCTGCTGCAAATCGAATTGCGCAAGCAGTTCCCTAAACGGGCCGTGGCTGTGCTGAATCTGGTCAACGGCTACGTCGGCTATCTACCCCCGAAGGGGCTTTTTGCGAAGAAGACCTATCAGGTGAATATCTCGTTGTTCAACGAGGGCTGTCTGGAGCAGACGCTGCACGAATGCGGTCATCTCGCACGACGGCTCGAGCAAGACAATAGACCCTAGCGGAGTGCGGGATGTCCGATACGATGCGCTTTCCATTGCAGACGCTCGCGTCAATCGACTTGCGAGAGCGTCTTCCTGCCACGATGCGTCTGTTCTTAGACCTTGTGCTTCCATCATAAAAAGGCGTCGCTTATGCCGTATGAAACCGTTGCCCACGCGGGCTGCCAACTCGGCGAAGGTCCACTCTGGCATCCAGCCGAACAGCGTCTCTACTGGGCGGATATTGCCCGAGGACGTTTGTATTCGTTCAATCCGCTGTCAGGACAATATAATGTGATGATCGAGGGGCGCCCCATCACCGGGCTTACTCTCCAGGCCGACGGCAGCATGTTGTTGTTTCGGGACCAGGGTCGAGTCGACGTCTTCCGAGATGGTTAGATCATTGATACCATCCTTGCAGAAATACCTGACGAGATAGAAACACGATTCAACGATGTCGTCGCCGACCCCGAAGGTCGCGTGTTTTGCGGAACGATGCCCACGAATGCCCGTCCCGGCCGGCTCTATCGATTCAACCTGGACGGTTCATATGATGTGATAGTCGAGGGAATTGGCTGCCCGAACGGCATGGGATTCACGGTCGACCTGAAACAAATGTACTTCACCGACTCGACCGAACATGTGATTTGGATCTGCGCCTACGATCGGACCAGCGGATCGCTCGGCGATCGTCGCGAGTTCGCAAGAACCGAGCCGCCGGTGATGCCCGACGGACTGACAGTCGACGCCGATGGCAACATTTGGTCGGCCCAGTGGAACGGCGCCCGCGTGGTGTGTTACTCGCAGAATGGTCAAACGCGACACGAGATCGAACTGCCGACGTCACGCATCACCTCGCTTGTCTTCGGTGGCCCCGACTTCGAGGATCTTTACGTGACCTCGGCAAGTGACGACGAGAAGACGACCGAGCAACAGCCTTTGGCAGGTAGCCTATTTCGGATCAGGAATTGCAGCAAGGGACAACCCGAATTCGTCTCACGGATCGGACTGGCGGACCGGCCGCTCGAATAGTCTCTGGGAACATCCGTATGAATACTGAAAACCAGACTGCGCAATCTCACCCGGAAGAAAAAACAGCACTCATTACCGGCGGCGCCGGTGGCATTGGGTGGGGCATTGCCGTGGCGCTTGCCAGGGCTGGATACCGAGTGGCCATCACCGATCTTGGCCAACATCGCCTCGACGAAGCGCTCGCTCGAGAGGACAGCCAACCAGCGATCGTTGCCCGATCGTGTGACGTGACCGACCGAGACCAAGTTGCCCAACTGTTCGACTGGTTCATGGACCGATTCGGGCGGCTCGACGTCCTTTCGAATAACGCCGGAATCAACGTTGTTCGCCGCGAAGTGTCCGAACTCGATCCTGACGACTGGGATCGCATTATGAA
This sequence comes from Pirellulales bacterium, assembly GCA_016929515.1. Classification (GTDB taxonomy): domain Bacteria; phylum Planctomycetota; class Planctomycetia; order Pirellulales; family Thermoguttaceae; genus UBA11386. Next base: position 2,165 of record JAFGIR010000184.1, read on the forward strand.
CGTGAATTGTACCGGCACGTTCAATTGCATTAAAGCGGCATTGCCGATCATGCGCAAGCAGCACGGCGGGTTGATTGTGAATACTGTGTCGATAGCCGGCAAACGCGCACTGACGCTTGCCGGCGGAGCTTATGCCGCGGCCAAATTCGGACAAGGCGCGCTGGGGCTGATCGTGGGCCAGGAAGAAGCCGAGCACGGCATCCGCGTAACCAACATCTATCCAGGTGAGGTGGCAACCGGCCTGCTCGCCCAGCGCCCCGTGCCCGTCTCGCAAGAACGCCGCGCCCAGATGGTCCAGCCCGAGAACATCGGCGACTGTGTAGTGCATGTCGCCAGCATGCCGCCGACAGTCACCATTCCCGAATTGGTGATCACCCCCGTTTACCAAAAGTACTACTGACGTTCCAGAATGGCGGTAGGTTCGATGCCCACAGGAGCGACATGGAGCTTTCCGCTAATCCTTCGATGACCGGAGAATAGACACCGGGAAAACGAGAATACCAGCCCAACAGTCGGTTGGTCGATTGCTTCTCGAAGCAGACTCCTCCGTGATGCACAGGTACCTTTACCCGATGCGGCGGGCAGAATGTCCAGATCGCGACCGCTGGACCAGATCACTTGATAGCGATCGGTATGCGGCGCCACGCGACGGCGAATTTCGGCCGCGGCGGCCTCCGGATCGGGGTACCGGTCGAGGAAACAACTCGACTTCAGCTCCGTATTGTAGACGTCCGGCTGCATGACGAGGCCCTCGATGCCTTCGAGAAACAATAGGGCCTCGTCCCGGGAGTATTGGGCCAACAGACGGTCGCGCTAGGCGGGCAAAGGCTTCGACGTCCGGGTCAGCGGAGCGAGGTAGATCTCGGTGCCGACCTGACAAAGCACGGCGTCCGGCTCGGGCAGACCTTCTACTGTCAGGCCTTCGATGACCTGATCGAGCCGCCGCCCCGTCGAGAAAATGAGGTACAGGTCGCCCGTCGATCGCATGCGGCGCAATCGTACCGCCAGCCGGTCGAGCGATTCGCGGTCGCCGGTCAACGTGCCGTCGATGTCGGATGCAAAGGTCCACTTCTTCATGGCTGCATGACTCGTCGGCTCCCGGTTTCCGCCGGGCTGACTATGTGTCCTTCTGAGTCAGTTCGTCGGACTTGGCCAGATTCTCGGTCGCTTGGGCTTCGTCGCCCATCTCGCGGTAGATAAGGCCGCGCGTGCGGTAGAACCGTCCGCTGCTCGGTTTCAGGCGGATTGCTTCGTCGACGTCCTGAATCGCCTCGGTGAACTGTCCGTCCAAGGCGGTGACGACGGCTCGCGCGTTGTACGCCTCGGCGAACGTTGGCTCCAACTCGATCGCGGCGCCGAACGCCTTCTGGGCGTCCTGGTTCTGCTGCTTCTCCATCAGCACAACGCCTTGGTTGTAAAGTTCGATCGCTTGGTCGGTCATTTTCGGCTCCTTAAGTGGTTGCGTGGCGGAATGGTGGTTGAAATTGAGGTGAGGACTGCTACAGCGTCACGATTGCCTCCTCGTGTTCTTCTTCACGCGACATGTGAGGATATTCGAGGCGACGGATCGACACGTCGGCGTCGCCCAGTGAACGCAGGAGCCGTTGCCCGATGCCGGTCCACGTGAATCGGGCACGTGCTTTCTGCGAACCGTACTTGGCCAACTGGTCCGAAATGCGCCGGTGAGCCAGAACCGCGCTGATCGCGTGACCGAAAGCTTCCGGGTCGAATGGGTTGGCGTAGACCGACTCCAGGCCCCACGTGACCTGTTCCCAGAGCCCTCCTTCGGTCGTCACCACCGTCGGCGTGCCGCAGGCCATCGCCTCGATGGCCGTCATGCCGAACGGTTCGTAGCGGCTGGACAGCGCGAACACGTCGGCCGCGCGGTAGTAGTCGGCCAGCATCTCGTCGGGGATGAAATCGCGAAACAGGACGCGGTTTTCGATGCCCAGCGTCGCGGTCAGGTTCTTTATCTCCCGGATCTGCTTGACCTCGTCGTCGGAAGGTTCGGTCGAACCAACCGCCAGGAGCAGTTGGGCATCGTCGATCCGCTCGATCACGGTCGGTATGGCCCGCAGCAGCAGGTCATAGCCCTTGTTCTTAGCCATTCGCCCTAGCGCCAGGACGACACGACCCGAGAGCCCCAGTTCGCGTTTCACCGCCTGACGCGACGCCCGCGAAACGGGGAAGAACCGCATGTCGTCGTAGCCGGGCGGAATGACGCGGATCTTCTCGGCCGGGACGTCGTACTCGCTCTCCAGGAGAATCTCGCGTTGCGGCGGCGTCGTGGCCACGAGGACGTCGCATTCATCGTAGACGACCTTCTCCTCACGGATGCGATGGCGGAAGTTGTAGCGGCGTTCCAGTTCCTCCGTCTCGCCGTCCATGTTGTCGCGTTTCCACGCGCCGATCGAATGGGGCGTATGGATGTGGGCGATACCCAGTTCGTTGGCCAACGACTGCCCAGCCAGGCCCGCGTCCCAGTAGTGGCTGTCGATGAACGCGTAGTCGAGATCCTTCTCTTCGATGAAGTCTCGCGCGTTGGCCACCCACTCGGGAATATGCTCGCAGAGCGTTTCCTTGGGGATGAAGTCGTCCCCGCCGCAAGGAAATCGCAAGAGCCGAACACGCGGAGCCACGTGCTCCCAAGCACGTTGACCTTCAAACTGGCGGGTAAGAATGTCGACATGGTAACCCATTCGGGCAAGACACTTTGACAGTTCCAAGACGTAGACAACCTGACCGCCGGTATCAGGCTTCCCGAACTCCGGAAATGCGGAAACATAACCGTGGGTCGAGATCATCATGATTCGTGCGCGTTGTCTATCAGACATACGTCGCCTCCTTTCAGGCGTGGTGTTCTTCTCTCCTTGCAAAATACGTGTGATTCAGAAATAGGACAAAGGCTTCAGGCGAAACCTACCGATTCACAATTGCCCCACCTCCAACACGGTTAACTCAACTCGGCCCGACGGAGGATCGAAGGGGATTCGATCTCCAGCCGTGGCTCCTTCCAGCACCTTGGCCAGCGGGCTGGTGGAAGGAATCTTGTTTTCCAGCGGGTCGGCCTCCGATTCGGAGACGAACTCGAAGACCTCTTCCTCACCTGGAGCCAAGCCCGTGATTTTTGCCCAGGTGCCGATAGTAATCTTCTGGTCTTTCGGGTTGCTCATGTTTCACCTTAGCCTTTCGGCGGTACGGCACACCCGCCCTGGTCTTGTTGGGAACCGGACAAACCAAACCTCGGTTCCGTCTCCGGCGGTGCATCAGTTGGCGGTGTCTCTTCGCTGGGCATAACCGCTCTTTCCAGGTACCGCGATAGGTCTTCTTCGTTTGCCCCCGCCGTACCCGAGGCGAGCATGGGCACGGCCTCGATCTGCTCCGCGTCCATCATCGTGGCAATACGTTGCAGCGTCGCGAGGATCATGGTCCGTTCCCATTCTTCCAGTCGTGAAAGCGCTTGGTGGAAACGCTCCTGCAACGGCGAGGGCGCCTCGGATACCAAGTCCGCCCCGGTCTCGGTCAGCTCGACGAGCACGCTTCTGCGATCCTGGCTGCCACGGGTCCGCATGACCAAGCCGCGACTTTCCAACCGACTGAGAATGCCGGTCACGGTCGCCTGGCCGAGATGGATCTCGCGCGCCAGCGCCCCCACCGTCACTGGCTGCATACGACGGACCGCATGGAGAGCAGTTAGCTGAGGGGAGGTCAGTCCACACGTTTTGAGTAGCATTCGCGAATGCAGGTCGATCGCACGGCTGATCCGCCGTAGGGCGGCGATCACCTGGGTTTCCAGGTCGAGCGAGGGTGTCATCGAGGTTTCTCCAAGCACGTCAGATACATTGTAGTTAACTATTTTCTGTCCTAAATATTATTTGTCAAGACCTAAACCGAAGTACCGGGAGACACTCCCCTTGAAGTGGATGAAATGTCGTGTACAATCAATGGTTCTGTACGATAGGTTTGGCGGACGATCTATTTTGTATACAACGGAACATTTGCTCTAGGTATCGGAATTCGGTCGCCTGACACTTGTTCCACGATGAAATAAACTCCTAGATTCCCATTCCTCGGGGGTAATTGTGGCGGTTCGGCAAGATCTTGGCGGAAAAGTGGCCGTCATCACGGGCGCATCGTCCGGGATTGGGGCGGCGGTGGCCCAACGATTCGCGGCCGTGGGATGTACCGTGGTCCTTTCGGCACGGCGACAAGAGAAGCTCGACCAGCTTGCCGAGGCGATTCGCAAGGACGGTGGCCAGGCGGTCGCCAAGCCGGCCGACGTGACCGACTACGCCCAGGTGAAGGAGTTGATCGATTCGACCGTGGGCGACCAGGGGCAGATCGACATCCTGATCAACAACGCCGGCCATGCCGTGGCCAAACCATTAGTGGAAACATTGCCCGAGGAGATCGATGCTCAGATCGGCTCCAATCTTCAGGGCGTCTGCTACGGCTGTCATGCGGCGGTCCCCCACATGATCAGACAGGGGGAAGGGCACCTCATCAACATCGGGTCGATTTGCTCCCGGAACCACTATCCCAACTATGCCACCTACGTGGCTGCGAAGTTCGCGGTGCTCGGGTTCAGCCGGTCGCTCTACGAGGAAGTCCGCCAGCACGGCATTCGGGTCAATGTTCTTTGCCCAGCGGCGGTGAACACGGCCTGGGCAGACGTGGCGGGCACGGAGTTGCCCTGGCCGCGCGAGGATCGACTGCAGCCGGAAGATTTAGCCGAGACAGCCCTGTTCTGTGTCACCCTGCCCAAACGGGTGCAGGTCGACACACTCTACCTCTGGCCGACCTGCGAACCGACGGTCTGACAGGAGAATCGGCGATGGCTGACAAGAAAGTCACGAACGTCGATGCTCTGGCCGTGGCCCAGGCCGCGCGTCGTGCGTCGCGTACGTTGGCCGTCGCGCCGCGAGACAAGAAGGACGCGGCGTTGATCGGCATGGCGCGGCGGCTCTCGGATCATGCCGGCGAGATCCTCGAAGCCAACCAGCAGGACCTGAAAGCGGCGGTCGAGGTCAACTTACCCGAGAACATGGTCGCCCGGCTGCGTTTCGACGAAACCAAGATCCTCAGCCGCCAGCGAAGCCTTCAGAAGATCGCCGAGTTGCCCGATCCGGTGGGCCAGGCCATCCGCAGCGAGATTCGTCCCAACGGGCTGAGCGTCGATCGCGTTCGAGTGCCGATGGGCGTGATCTTGATGGTCTACGAAGCCCGACCGCACGTGACGGTCAACGCCGGCGCGTTCTGTCTGAAGTCGGGCAACGCCGCCATTCTCCGGGGCGGCTCCGAGGCGAAGCGGTGCAACGCCCTGCTGGGCCGGCTTTGGCAGGAATCGCTCGACGAAGCGGGATTGCCCGTCAAGGCCATTCAGGTCATCTCGGGCGACCACCAGTTCATCCATGAATTGCTCGAACTGGACCAGTACATCGACCTGGTCATCCCCCGCGGCGGCAAGCGGCTCATCGAGGCGGTGGCCGAACGTTCGCGGATCCCCGTGATCAAGCATTACGAAGGCATTTGTCACGTCTATCTTGACGAGATTGACGACTTGTTGCCCTCGGCTGTCAGTATCGTGCTCGATTCGAAGTGCCTCATGCCCGAGGTATGTAATGCGGCCGAGACACTCCTCGTTTCGCGCCGGGCGGCGTCTCATCTCGCCACGGTGGTCAGCGCGCTTCGCGAACAGGGCGTGGCCCTGCGAGGCTGCGAGGAAGCCCGGCAATTCGACCCCCGGCTGGAACCTGCGTCGGAAGAGGACTGGAAGACCGAATACCTCGACATGGTCTTTTCGGTCCGCGTGGTCGACGGCGTGAGCGAGGCGATCGAACACATCAACCGCTATGGCTCGCATCACACGGATACTATCGTCACGAGCAACACGGCGCACGCCGAGCAGTTCGTCGCGGGGGTCGATTCAGCCGTCGTGCTGGTCAACGCGTCGACCATGTTCTGCGACGGCGAATCGTTGGGCATGGGCGCCGAGATCGGCATCTCGACCGACAAGCTCCACGCCCGAGGACCCATGGGACTCGAAGAACTGACCACCTACAAGTTCGTGATTCACGGTGGAGGGCATGTGATGGGCACGTGGACCAAACGGCAGGAAGCCACCTCCCCCTAACGCAAGGAAAGCCACGATGTCCGTGCTCTACAGCCATTTTTGCGACGGATTCCGCCGGGCGATTGCCAAGCGAACCTACAGCGAGCGCCGGGTTGGCGCGGAACTGAAGTTCCCACTGGTCAAGCAGGACGGCACGGCCGCGGAGCCCGAGGTACTCGACGCCCTTTGGATTTACCTGGGCGAGCATGGCTGGACCGCGACGATCGATCGCCTGTCGGGCAAGGTCGTCGGCGCGCGGATCGCCGGGCCGTACAACGATTCGCTGGCCTCGTGCGAGACGGGCTATTGCAAAACCGAGTTCTCGCTGGCCCACGTCGGAAATCTATTCGAGTTGAAGAAGTCGGTCAACGCCCTTCGTGAGTTGCTCCGACCGTTCGCCGATCGGCACTCCGTTCGGTTCCTCGGCTACGGCATCCAGCCGGTGACGCCGCCCAGTGGAGCGTTGCTGTTCAAAAAAGAACGTTCCAGCTTTTGGGACAAGGCCGTCCCGTCGAACTCGCACATTCCGCCGGAACAAGGGGACGACGTCCATCTCTTCACCATCAACGCGGGCAGCCATGTCCACGTGAGTGTTGGGATGGACGAGGCGACCGACGCCGTGAACGTTCTGAACGGCCTGGCCGGTCCTCAGATCGCCTTGGCGGCCCATTCACCCGTCTGGCAGGGCAAGCCCGACGCGCGATATGTCTGCGTCAATGAGAAACTCTGGGACTGGTGGAAACCGGCCGCGTCGCGATGCGGCGTGCCGGAGCGGGCGTTCGTCGACCTGAAGGACTACGTTCGGACGATCGAGAATCTGGTGCCGATCTACGTGAAACGAAACGGGGGGCCCGTCCTCTTGCCGCATTTTCGGACGTTCGGCGATTACTACAAGTCGGAAGAAACGGTCGGCCGGTCTCTGGACGGGCGTGCGGTGGCCTTGGTGCCTCAATTGGAAGACATCCGCACTCACAACACGTGCTACTGGTACACGGCCCGCATTTCACAGTATTACACGGTCGAGAACCGCGCGTTCGACCAACAACCGCCGGGCGAATTGGTCTGCGCAGCCGCGTTGACGCTCGGACTGCTCAGTGCATTGGATGAAAGCCGGTCGCTTGTGGCGGGCCATGTATGGTCCGAACTTCGGGACACTCGCGAGGCGGCCTGCCGAGACGGCTTGCACGGGAAGACCGTGTCGTTGTCGTTGGCCGAGTTGGCTTCCGACATGCTGGCCGTCGCGCGCCGAGGCCTGGCGCAGCGCGGACTCGGTGAAGAGCATTTCCTGGAACCACTCGAACAACGACTGTGTGCGAAGGTCTGCCCGGCCGATCGCGCCATCACCCTTTTTCAGCAGGGAGGAGTTGCCGGATTGGTCGACCAGTTGGCGTTGTAGTTGCCCAAACAACCCTTAGCCGACCATGATTCAATAAGAAAGTCTCATTCAAGAAGGTACGATGCACCGAATTGCCATATCAACAACGTCAGTCAGGCGCACGGGCTTGTGCTCCTCACTCTATCAACCCTTAAACGAAGAAGACGTCCGGCAGATTGCGGAGAGCGCACTGGACGTGCTTGAAAAGTCAGGCATGGCCGTCTATTCGCGGTCTGCGCGCGACGCGCTGCTGAAGGCGGGGGCCGTCGCGGCAACCGACGATCCGACCGTGTTGCGTCTTCCACGCAGCCTGGTCGAGGACGCGGTGGCTTCGAACCCGTCGTCGATCACGCTCTTCGGCCGCGACGACGCATGCGATGTGGTGCTCGAAAAGAATCGCGTTCACTACGGTACAGGCGGAACGGCCATCTATGTGCTCGATCCCGACACCGGCAACCGACGCAATTCGACCGTCGACGACGTTATTCTCAATGCCCGAATGATCGAACAACTCGAAAATCTCCACCTCTTCACGATCAACGTCTTTCCTCACGACGTCGCGAAGCAGGACGACATTGACGTCAATCGATTTTTTCACGCCCTGGACAACACGACGAAGCACGTCATGGGTGGCGTCTACTCAATGACCGGGTGTCGCCAGGTCGTCGAGATGGCCCAGCGGATCGCCGGCAGCGCCAAACGCCTCCGCCATCGGCCGTTCGTCTCGTTCATCACGCTGATCATCAGCCCCTTTAAAATCGACGACAACTACGGCGAGATCACCTGCTACCTGGCCGAGCAGGGGCTGCCGGTCGTGGTGCCGACCGAGCCGATCTGCGGCACGACCTCGCCGATCACGCTGGCCGGCAACGTCCTGACCCACATCGCCGAGACCCTGGCCGGCATCGCGCTCGTCCAGGCCGTTCGCCCCGGCGCGCCGGGCATCTGCGGCAGCGTCGGCTCGATCACCAACCTGCGGACCATGGATCACGTCGGCGGGGCCATCGAGCGGGCCATGATCAACGCGGCCGTGGCCCAACTGGCCCAGCATTTCGAGCTGCCGCTCTACTCGACCGGCGGCACGACCGACGCGAAGGACGTCAATCCGCAATCGGCCTACGAGAGCGCCATGTCGAGCCTGCTGGTGGCCATGTCGGGCGCGAACTACATCCACGACATCGCCGGCCTGATGGAAGCCGACCTGACCGTCTCCTATGAAAAACTCGTCATGGACAACGAGATCCTCGGCATGTGCCAGCGGGTGCTGCGCGGCATCGAGGTGAACGACGAGACGCTGGCCGTGGATCTGATGATCGAAAAAGGCCCCGGCAGCGACTACATCGCCGAGGAACATACGGTCCGTCACATGCGGGGCGAGTTCTTCCAACCGCAACTAGCCAACCGGCAGAAACGCACGTCGCTCAAACCGGACGACGACGCGATGGCCCGAGCCCGCCGGTTCGTCGACGAGATTCGCAACGCGCCGCCGGAGCCTTGTCTGGACCCGAGCACCCGCGAAGAAATCCTGGCCGCCTATCCGGCCATCCACCGCCCGACCAACTCCTGAACGGAGGCAATCCACACGTTATGAGTAGCAGTGCCACATGCCCTGGGGACGTCGACTCGTCCTCGAACACCAAGGCGCAGCGGGAAGGCGTGCTTGTCGCCCCGCAACAGCGACTCGATGGCGACCAGATCCGCCTGATCGACGGCCTGTCTCGCGAGATGCTCGAAGACCCGGGCGTCCTGTGTTACAACAAGGCGGCGGCCGAAATCTTCTCGAAGGCCGACGCGACGGTGGAGCCGGCCGACGGCTGTGTGCGGATCAAGATCCCGTCGAGCGTGATCGACACGACCCTCGGCACGGCCCCGTCCAGGATCGTGCTCGGCGCGCGGTGCCCAGAGAATCGGCTGATCCTCGACGCCCTGGAGCCCCGTGTGCGTTTCGGCAGCGGGGCGGAGACGAACTTCTGGCTCGACGTGCAATTCGACGGCCCGGTGCCGCGATTCGTCCGCGAGGCCGGCTCGATCGAGCGGCTGCGTCAGTCGGCCCATCTGTGCGACCAGCTCGAACAGCTCGATTTCTTCATCCGCAACGTGAACATCCAGGACGCCGAGATCACCGAGGCGAACAAGGACGTCAACCAGTTCACCACGAGCCTGAACAACATCACGAAACACGTCCAGGCCGGCCTGACGAGCCTCGACGCCTTGGACGACGTGGTTCGCCTGGGCCAGATCGTCGCCGGCGGGCCCGAGGCGTTTTCCGAAGAACCGGTCATCTCGTTCATCACGTGCGTCATCAAAAGCCCGTTGCAATTCGTCGACGACACGACGGAGAAGCTGATCGAGATCGCGAAGCGACGCGTGCCGGTCGTGATTTCGAGCTGTCCGATGGGCGGGGCGACCGGGCCGTTCGACGAGTTCGGCATGGTCGCGCAGATCAACGCCGAACTGCTGGCCGGCATCGCGCTTCAGCAACTCGCCTCGCCGGGGGCCCCCGTGCTCTACGGGGCCGTGCCTGTGCGGACGCGGCTGGACAACCTGAACGACATGTACGCGGCGGCCGAGTTCGTCCAGTACAACGTCGACTGTGCCCAGATGGCCCGGTTTTACGAGTTGCCCTGCTACTCGACGGCCGGCGTGGGCGACGCCTCGGTGCCGGGCGTGCAGGCGACGATCGAGAAGATGTTGACGCTCACCGGCGTGCCTCAAGCCGGGGCCCAATACATCCACTACGCCTTTGGGCTGTTGGAGCGGACCAACGTATTTTGCCCCGAGCAGGCGATTTTGGACGACGTGCAGATCGACCTGATCAAGCGGACGATTGCCCCGCCGGCCATCGATACGTCGGGCCGCGAGTCGGTCCTGTCACTGGTCCGCGAGATCATGGACTCCAGCCACAAGACCTACATGTACCACATCCCGCTGCCCAGTCGGGACGCGGTCTACGCCCGATTTCCACTGGAAGACGAGCAAGGCGCTCTCCACGCGGCCCACCTGCGTCGTCAGGAGTTGGCGGCAACGCCGCGTCAGACGCTGCCGTCTGAGATCCAAGACGAGATTCGCCGGCACGTGCCCAACCTGCTCGACAAGGCGCTAGCCTAGTCAATCGGGCGAACAAATCAAAAACAACAAAGCGAATAGAAGCTCTTAAACGAGAATCGAGGTCTTACGATGATGTCTTCCACGTCACAGATGGAAGCCTACAGCGAAGCCGTCTCCAGCGGCTTGTACGCCAAGAAGTCAGGGCTGGTCGGCAAGTACGACAACGTCCGCCGCTATTGGGAGGATGAAATCACCCGTCTCTTCCTCCGACCGCATCTGCAGCACCTGATCGAGCGATCCCAGGCGAGGATGCGTCGCGTGCGAATTCTCGACATGGGATGCGGCAGCGCTGACGGGTACGAGTTGCTCACCGAAGTCCGGCATCGCGAGCCCGACCTGGAAGACGTCGAGGTCAGCCTGCTCACACCCGAGATTCTCGGCCGGTATCAGGGAATCGACCTCAATGAGGACTTGCTCAACCAGGCCAGGGCCATCTATGGCAACAACGGGAAGATGGGATTCGCCCAGGCCGACTTTACGCAGGATTTTTCGTGCCGCGACGGCGAGAAGCCGTACGACCTCTATTTTTCATCCTACGGCACGTGCTCGCATCACAACGACGATGAAACGATGATCGAACTGCTGGCGAACATCGCGAGGCAGGTCGACGACTACGCCGTGGTCGTCTGCGACTGGATCGGCCGCTATTCCTACGAATGGCAGACGCTCTGGACAAACGACCTGAGTGAAAACCGTAACATGGACTACGTCGTCTCCTATATTTATGAGCCCGAGGAGCGGGAGGAACGTCGCGATCAGTTGCAGCATATCTATCTCCGGCTCATCAGCCGTCAAGAAGCCGAGCACATCGTGGCCGAGGCGAGTCGCCGGGCCGGCGTAAAAATTGAACCGCTGCGGTTCTTCGACCGGAGTGTGTTCACCGGCCGGCACATGGACACGGCCGAGTACAACTCCCACGCCCAGCCGCTCCGCCAGGCAGTCAATTCGCTCCACGAGGCGAACCAGCGCACCGATCTGCATTCGCTTCTGATTGACTACACCCCGAAGCCGGATTTCGAGTTTCTCAACGACTATTTCGAGAACCTCCAGATGTGCTGGAACCGTCTGGTGCTCTACGTTGACGAACTGTTGCATCTATTCGATCAATCAGAACGCCGGTTTTGTGAAGAGACGTCTCCCATTCTGGGATCCTATCCGCCCGTGATGCAGCGATTGATGACGCGGATGCGGCAGGTCGTCGAAGGCATCGGGTGGCTTAAGACAGGCTTGCCTCGCGAGAATATTATCGAACCGCAGCTCGGCTATGCCCTACGCGACCTGATCATGGAGCTCCAGCAAGGGATGGGCTGCGGCCACGGGCTGGTCGGGATCCTCAAGATCGAGCGAAGCTGAGATACCTCTTTCCAACGAGGCGGGGAGTCGGGGCCGTGATCCGATTCGAGCACGTGTCGAAAACCTTCGCCGACGGCGCCACGGCCGTGCAAGATTTCTCACTCGAGGTCCAGCCGGGTGAAACACTTGTCCTCCTGGGCACCAGCGGCAGCGGCAAGACCACGTCGATGAAGATGGTCAACCGGTTGCTCGAGCCAACCAACGGACAGGTTCTCGTCGACGGCCATGACGTCATGCGGCAGGATCCGATCGCGCTGCGGCGCAAGATTGGCTACGCCATCCAACACATCGGTCTCTTCTCGCACATGACGGTCGAAGAGAACGTCGCCGTCGTGCCTCGATTGCTTGGGTGGCCGGCCAGTCGCATTCGGGACCGGGTGGACGAACTGCTCACCATGGCGGGTCTGGAACCGGACGAATTCCGCCGCCGCTATCCGGCCCAACTCAGCGGGGGTCAGCGTCAACGCGTCGGCGTCGCCCGGGCGTTGGCTGCCGATCCGCCGATCGTGCTGATGGACGAACCGTTTGGCGCGCTCGATCCGATCACCCGCGAACAGCTTCAAGATGAGTTCCTGGAACTGGAAACGGAGATCCAGAAAACGATTTTGTTCGTCACGCACGACGTCTTCGAAGCGGTGAAGATGGGCGACCGGATCGCCCTGCTCGACGCGGGACGGCTCCAGCAGTTGGGCACTCCACGCGATCTGGTCGAGCAACCGGCCAATCCGTTCGTCGAGGCGTTTCTCGGCCACCATCACGTTCAGCTCCGGCTCATGACCCAGAGGATCGGGCCGCTACTGGAACCAATCGATATGGAGATGGCGAGCAAGGACGATTCTGAAACGTTGCGCGAGAGTGATTCTCTGCTCACAGCGCTCGAGAAGATGCGATCGGCCAAGGCGGATCGACTGCCGGTCCGTCGTCAGGGGCAGCCCGTGGGGATCGTCACACGGCGTCGTCTGCTAGCGGCATTGGCTGAAAACCTTGGCCTGTCGGATGAACCGTCATGAACGTGATTACGGCCTTTTTCGAGAAGCACGGACACGACATCCTCGTGCATACCTACGAGCACGTGTACCTCTGTTTCTTCACGCTCGTGATCGCCGTGGCGATAGCCGTGCCGGTGGGGATTCTGTTGGCCCATTGCCGGTGGCGACCGGTCGTGAGTTCGACGATGCTGGGCGCGTCGGTGGTTCAGACGGTGCCGAGCCTGGCCCTGATCGCCCTGATCGTCGTCTTGTGTGCCCAGATCGGCTGGCCGACGTTGGGGACGCTTCCGGCGATGATTGCCCTGGTCCTCTACGCCCTGTTGCCGATCCTCCGGAACACGTATACTGGCCTTCGCCAGCTTGACCCGGCCACGCTGGAGGTCGCCCGGGGAATGGGCATGCGCCCGCGCCAAATCCTGTTCCAGGTCGAGCTACCGCTGGCGCTGCCGGTCATCATGGCGGGCATTCGCACGGCAACCGTCTGGACGATTGGGATCGCCACGCTCTGCACCCTGATCGGAGCCGGCGGCCTGGGCGACCTGATCATGCGCGGCCTGCGAAGCATCCAGATCGACTACCTCCTGGCCGGCACAATCCCCGCCGCCCTGATGGCGATCGTCGCCGACGGCATCCTGGCCTGGGTCGAGCGGTGGCTGACCCCGCAGACGTGATGACTTGCATCATTTCGAGGTTGTGAACAATGGATCCTTGTTTGCTCAAACTGGCCCGATCGACGGTCGCCTTCATCGCGATTCTCAACCCCTTCGCGTTGTCGCTCTACTTGGCGAGTCTGATGGACGACTTGGAGCGCCGGCAGTTCTTCTCGGTGCTTTTTCAGGCGTCGCTGATCTCGCTGGTGGTCTTCGTGCTGTTTGCCTGGTGTGGCGAGCCGTTGCTGGTCGATTTCCTGGCCGTGCAGCCCGCGGCACTGCGGGTTTTTGGCGGTCTGATCTTCGTGGTGGTTGCCTACAACTACGTCACTCAAGGCTATAAGGCCACCGTGTTTCTACGCGGCGATCTGGACGGACTGCCGTCTTCGATCGCACTGCCATTCATGATCGGGGCCGGCACGATCACCCAGGCAATCCTGACCGGCAAGCGGCACGAGCTGCTGCCTGCGGTTCTGATTATCACTTGCACGCTCGTCGTTTGCTTCGTCATTGTCGCGGCCTTCAAGATCGTCCGCGACCACATGTCCGGTCCGCGCGAACGGGTGTTCCTGCGATACGTGAACATTCTCGCTCGACTCAACGGACTGATTATCGGCGCCATCTCGATCGACATGATCGCCGAAGGGCTCAAACTCCTCTGGACACGACCACTCGACGGATGACAACGGAGAAAAGGGAACATGTCGCAGCGCAATCGCCTCGTGGTTCTCGCCGTGGCCGCCGTCCTGTTCGGGGCGGCGTTGATCGCCCTTGATCCGATCATCCGACCGTCGAACGGAACGCCAACCGACGTCAACGGTGACACACCAGCCTTGCGGGCCGCCTTCGACGCCGAGTTTCTCTCGCGACCTGACGGCTACCAGGGGCTCTGCAAGCACTACGGTTTCACGTTTCCCGAGGAGCCACTCCAGATGGCGCCCGGCCTGATGTACAAGGCGGCTGCCGACGGGACGGTCGACGTGATCGACGCCTTCGCGACCGACGGGCGTATCGCGGCCTACGATCTCGTGGTCCTGGAAGACGACCGGCACTTCTTCCTGCCCTATCTGGCCGCCCCGGTCATTCGACGCGAGACGCTGAAGAAGCATCCCGAGCTGGAACGAGTCTTGAACCTGCTGGCCGGCGCCATTTCCGATGAGGCGATGCGCCGGCTCAACTACGAGGTCGACGAAAACGGAGCCAAGGCCCGGGACGTGGCCCGCGGCTTTCTCCAAGAAAAAAGCCTGCTCGGGTCGCGCGCCGCTGCTTCGTCTGACCCCGAGGCCGTCGTTCGCCTTGGCAGCAAGTCGTTCACCGAGCAGGAGGTCCTCGGCGAGATGATGACCCTGCTCATCGAATCGCACACCTCGCTACGTGTGGAGCGTCGCCTTACGCTGGGCGGCACGATGCTCTGCTTCAACGCCCTGCGCGCCGGCGACATCGACCTCTACCCCGAATACACGGGCACCGGCCTGGTCAACATCCTGAAGTTGCCCGTCGACTCGGACCCCTCTGCGTCCTACCAAACCGTCCAACGCGAGTTCGCCGCCCGTTACGACCTCGTTTGGCTCAAGCCGTTTGGATTCAACAATACGTACACCCTGACCATGCGAAAACACCAAGCAGAGTCGCTGGGTCTGCGGCTAGTGTCACAACTGGTAGAATATCTGGAACAGTCCAAGGCCGAGTAAGTGGTACTCCCCATTAGGGTAATTGCACCACAAGTTATTTGTCGAGCAGAACTTCGGCGAGGTAGTCTTCGTCGAGCGCCGCAGGGAGACGTTTGTTTTTCACACCGACTTTTTCGTGTAGTTGTTTTACAGCAAGCTCAGGGCCGTGTGACGGAGGCTGCTGAAGTTGGCGTCGGCGTGCCCTTTGCGAATCCGAGAACGTAGTCGGTACCGGCCACGACGATCTTGTGGGCGATTTCTGTCTGACAGCCCATGGCGTCGATCGTGACCAGTGTTCCCAGCATTTCCAGCAGTTTCGGGATCGCCGTGATCTCGTTGCTCTTCTCGTCGACGACGACTTGGCCCAGGCTGATGTGATTGGTGGTGGCCCAGACGCTGACCATGTGGATCGCCGTCTTGATTGCGCGAAAGATCGCGTTGAAGCGGTCATGCGACGGGATGCCCGCACTGAGGTCGAGCAACTTCTCCAAGAACTTCCTTTTCGCTCGGCCGAACTCGGCAATCGCCACGAAATCGTTTGTTCCTAAATCAACGCACACACGGCGATCGTCACGATATTCACCAACGGATACATCACCGGCTGTCGTCGCGGGTCGGTCAGATCGGCAAAATGCTCCTGGATGCAAGCCGAACTTCTCTTGGGCATAACGAACTTCCCGTTCGCACGCAATCCACCCGCCAGAACACCCCGGCCAAGTCGACGAATTGCTTTGTCCAGTCTATCGTATATTATCCAGCTTGGCGCAATCGCCCTGCACTCCCATGAAGGGGGATCGCAAACATGTCGGGAAGGGTTCGATAGACTATTCCGAGGATGCCCAATCATGACTTGTGGTGGCAAGCTATTGACCTCCGCACAAGTTGTGAATCCAGGGCGATCCACGTGAGCCTGGTATTCGTAGTAACCAAGGGAATGCCACGGTGTCGCTCCTCATACGATGATCAATAGATTCAGGAAGCGCGAAGCGATCGCGGCTGACTGCGACTAGAGGGGAGAGTAGAAGCAGGGCTTCTGTTGTCCGAGAACGGTCCGAGAACCTCTTGTACAATCCCGTACTGCTCGTAAAATCTGGACAGCAGAGTGACATGAAGCGACTGGGTGTTTCTGTCGCAACTCGAAAGCCGCCTTTTGTTTGCGTCTACTGCCCCCTGTTTGCAGACTGCTTCGAGCATTGGCCTCCGGAGCCGAAGGTTACAGGTTCGAATCCTGTCGGGGATACTTCTAACTTCTTTCTGCAGAAGGACATGCGGGGACTGTAGTCCTCGCGTTTCGCTTGTCCGGCACAAACACTGGCACAGAAATGGAACGTTGGAGTCGTTGTTTTCGCCAGATGCTGGAAATGTGGCTATTCCTGTTTCTTGGCCGTAACCGCTTATGCCAGAAGGTCTTCTGCCGTCTGCGATTCTGCTCGCCTTCCCCAGCATGAGCATCAATTACTGTAACCTTCGGCCCGGAATGCCTAAGGCTGTAGGTTATTGATCTTCTACACGTCTAGATCGCATTCGCGTTCGTTCCTACGCCCTCCCTTCCCGCCCTCCCTCCCGCGACTCCCCACCCCTCTCGACACTGCTCACCCCGTGTGCAAGAATTACACTGAATAGGATTGCCTCAGGCAAAAGGATCCCCCATGCCAAAGCGGCGAACGCAAGGAAAACAATCCACGACGAAGGAAGAAAAGGGGCTTACCGAGCGCTGGGTATCCCTCACTTGGGATGACGTGGACCGCTGGGCTGGAAGTCGCAGTGTGACACGTGGTCGGACGTATCAGCGCCAGGGACGCGTGAAAGACTTGGTTGTTACGGACGACGGTCGGTTGCTGGCCACGGTCTCGGGTGGCGATCGGTATACGGTGTCGGTTTGGCGAGAGCCAGGGAAAGGAAAACGAAGCACTATTGAGTCGACATGCACTTGCCCGGTCGGTTATAGCGGTTGCAAGCATGCGGTGGCTGTTGTGGCGGCCTACTTGCAGGCTTTGGCCGACGAGGAGGCCGTGCCCACGGCCGATCCGGTCGATCGGAGATGGGCGAATCTCGAACGCAGCGGTCCGGAGATAGAAGACGATGAGGCCGACGAGTGGGAGAGCCATGAATACGATGAGGACGAGGATGACCGGCGCGGCGTTATGCCACGGCCGAGGACGTCTGGTTCCGTAAGAGAGGGCCGCTGATTCACTGCCTTAAGCGGTGCGACAGTGTGCGGATGATTGCATCGAGCACCGTATCCAGGTGCTTGCCCACGTCCTCGGCGAGGAAGCGAAGCACGAAGTAGCCGTTTTCTTGTAGGAGGGCGTCTTTGCGTCGGTCGCGACGGTATGCCTCCGTGCTGGCGAGATGCTGCGCGCCGTCCAATTCGATGGCAAGGCGTCGTTCGGCACATAATAGGTCGACTTCCATTTGGCCCCAGCCGTCAAAGGGAATCGGCAACTTGGCGTTGAGGCAAAATAGCCCCGCCGTTTTCGATATCGTTTCAAGCCGCCGGTAGAGAAATGCCTCCGTCGCGCTCCGCGCCCGATTGACGCCCTCGGCGTCGGGAGTTACCGGGCGTACCGCGTGAACGAACAGATTTGCAAGAGGGGCGTCGACGCCGTCACGAACGAGCCGACGCACACTGGC
>JAFGIR010000185.1 GCA_016929515.1 Pirellulales bacterium
CCATGAGTAGCCTCCGAAGTGCGAGGAATATGCCCCGCCCTCCAAGCTACCACCCCCGTCAATCATGGCCGTGGTGCGCGCTTACAAATCGCTAGCTTCATCATTCCATACTTCGCGGAGCGTAATCTTCTCAAGTCGCCCGAGGGCCTTCGCTTCATTGTCCATCTTGTACTCCAATGTGTAACGGTGATGCTGTTGGCCGGGCGCGGCTGGTCGTACAGCCCCGTCGGCTGGTCCGACGCCACATGGTCACCGTCGCTTTCGATTACGCTTCCGGGCCTTTTCTTGCTGTTTGCGTTTTGCCTTGGCTTTCTTCTCGGCTGTGCGTTGGCGGTCTCGATCGTCGCCGATGAAGACGATCGGCGGATCGCCGAATGCCCGGCCCAGGCTCGGTCGTGTTGGTCGAGGCGGTGTGTCGGGGGCCAGGCCCAGGCCCGCGACGCCCAGGTCCTGGCGCACCCGGCCCCAGGTGCCGCAGACGTCGTCCTCGACCACCTGGGCCGCGAACGCCCGTTCGATCGCCTCGGCCGTTTCGGTCGCCTTCAATTCTACCAGGTGACTGACCAAGAAGCCGTTCAGGTCGTAGGCCCCTTCCTCGCACTGGGCAATCTGCCGGCCGAGCACGCCGACCACTTCGTCGCGCGACTCGGGATGCTGCTTGGCGATCTGGAACAGCCCCTCGGCGGCCGAGACGCGCGGAAACTCACCGTTGATGTCATCGGCGAGGTATGCTGCCAGCGCATGAATGGCCGCAGGACCGATCTGGCCAAAGACCTCGGCGAACTCGCCCAGATACCAGTCGTCGCGCTCCTCGTCGAGCCGGTTCTGCATGGCCAACAGCGGCTCGACCGCCTCAATCGCCCGAAGCTGCCCCAACGCCCGCCACGCATGAATCGGGGCCGAGTCGGCGGGACTGTCCGGCAGACTGTCTTCGTCTTCCCACATCCGCACAATCTCGATCAGCGCCTGCACATGCTCCCGCGTCAGCCCCAACTGGCCCACGTAGTCGGGCATCTCCTTCTGGGTGCCGAACTCGGCATCGCCAAACGTGAACAGCCGATCCAGGGGCGGGGGATATTGCCAGGGTTTGTTCATTTCTGGATTCAACCCACCTCTACGTGGGGTTTCTGTGTTGCCGCTCACCCATGCACGGCAAACCGATTTGCCGATCAAAAATGTCTTTTCGTGAGCGACAAATGGATTTGACGCTCATCGGTGATGGTCAAATAATGGAGCGTCCTTCCGTGATATTCACCAGTTCGGGGAATGCCAGAATGCCGGATTTCTGCCCACTGGCTTCTCGCAGCGATCGTAGCAACCCATTCTCGCGGCACAGTTTAAGGATGCGGCGCGCTGTCGGAGCCGGAATGTGGGCCTCGGCGACAAAGTGGGATGAACTGAACACCGGCTGAGTGAAGAAGAAGTCCAAGGCCGCAATGGCATACTGCGAGTGGGTGGTATTCACCATCCATTTCTTCTTCTCGTCGTACAACGCTAGGATGCGTCTGGCCTTTTGCTCGTTTTCCTTTGCCTGCTGCTGCAACGCCTGGAGGAAAAAACCACACCAGCCGGTCCAATCGTCCCGGCTCGACACGGCCAGCAGTCGGTCGTAATACTCCTGACGGTTCGCTTCCAGATACTCGCTTAGGTAGAACATTGGAGCGTGGAGCAACTCCCGCTCGTACAGGAACAGCGGGATCAGCATCCGACCCAGCCGGCCGTTTCCGTCCAGGAATGGGTGCAGAGCCTCGAATTCGGCGTGGGCAATGGCCAACTGCACCAAGCGGTCGGGCGCGGAACCGTGCAGATACTTCTCCCATCGGCTCATGCCTTCATCGACATGCTCTGGAGCAATCGGAACGAACCGTGCCTCGTCCAGGGCGCATCCCATCGGGCCAATGTAGTTGGGAACCGGTTTGTAGTTTCCACGTGCTCTGTCGTGTCCTCGCACACCGTCCAGCAGAGTCGAGTGAATCTGTTTGATGATACGCTGACACAGAGGCAATTCTTGCAGTTGATCGACGGCTTCGCGCATCGCGCGGCGATAATTGAGCACCTCATGGATGTCGTCAACTTTCTTGGGGTCGAGCTTCTCGGAAGCGCCGCCCGCCTCGAATTCTAACACCTCGCCCATGGTCGCCTGGGTGCCCTCGATTCGAGACGACAAGACGGCCTCTTGCGTTGTCAAGGGCGACAACAGAACGTCGGCGTTCGGAATCGCCGAGAGCAACCCATCATATCGGGCCAGCGCAGCGTTGGCCGGCCCAATCAACGGAATGAGCTGCTCCCAATCAAGCCGCGCCGGTGGGAACTTGCCCGTGTGGTAGCTTATAGGACGGGTCATATTGTCTATCTCCTCCTCATGAGCTGAGTATGATTCGACTTATGCACTTCGGCAACCCGTACTTTGCCCGACAGCAGCTTCGGCAATAGGGCATGTCCGAGGTGGCAGGTTCCATCGCCATAGATATTGAATTGCTCGCCCATCAGTCGTGCTCTCCCGTGGTGATTCTCCCAGCACTCCGTGCGCGACGATTTGCCCGACGGCGCTCGGCCTTGCGTTCGGCCCGCGCGAGTTCGGCCTCCGACTTGGGGAAGCCGATGCTCGAATCCAGGCGGTTGCCGCCGTAGACGCGCATCGCGTGGTCGATCCGATCCACGGCCTTGTACTGCGGCTCGGTTCGCATCGTGAACGCGACGGCCAGCCAATCCGGCCGGCCTTCGACGGCTGACACCACGACGCTCTTCGGATCGTTGGTTACGCTGCGCCCGAGCGATTGCATATCGGCCCAGTCGTTTTCATCCGGCGCGGCGAACTCGACCTCCACATGGACTTTCATCATGTGTTCCTTTCTCCACTCAACGAGGCGATGGCGGCTTTCAGCACTTGAAGGCATATTTCCGCCGTATGCTTGTCAGGCGCAAACCGGGAACTCATTTGTTGGTACGGGTGGATGTAGTTTCGGAAATCCCGAAGGGCATGGCTGAACTTCTTCACATCAACCTTCAAGTAACCGAGTTCACAGGCAACATCAATGAATTGTGCCAGCGACCATTCGGGAAAGGAGCGAACCTTGCCAGTGTCGTCTTTGGGACTTGCTGCGGCCTGATTGAATGCCTTGGGATTTGCAAGTGCTGTTCCCAACAAGAGACCTTCCAGGATGCTCCCGCACATGAAGATCGAAGACAGAGGGGCATTTGAATGGAGACAGCGTGCAGCTTCCTGGTATCGAGCGTCGAGAATGGGAATCAAATTCGCATCAATGGGAATACTGTCCAAAGAGACGTTGCCGTAGTCCCGCTGCAAAAACTGGTCTTCGGTATCCTGGACGACATCTTGGTTGCCGCACAGCCGCGAGGCTATTTTGCGGCAGTGCTCCGCCTTTGCTTTCTCCGCATCGGTGGCATTCGGGTGCTGGTATGCCCAAATGTCGAGCAATTCACCAAGAGTCTTTCCTACTACGGGATCGCTCTCCAATTCCCAAAATGTGCGAAGCCTTTTTGCCTTCGAGGTTCCGTATTTCGCGTATTTCTCTTCGTAAATGTCCTTACCGACAGATTCGGCGAAGAACGTGGCGAAGGTGTCGTTGTGGAAATCGAGCACATAGCCCCCAGACATTTCCAGCAGTTCTTCAAGCGGTCTCTTTTCAATAGTCTTGAGTGTACTCATGGGCGACATTTCGATGGGGACAATTCACCTGACAACAGCTTCGGCAACAGGGCGTCACGAGTGGCGGCAAGCCGCTCACTCTGCTGTGCATTTGCGGCCCGTTTCAGATCAGAAGGACGGATAATTCGGTAGAATGCCGCTGCCACTTCATCGGGAGAAAAAACGACGGATGCCGCCGCAAGGGTTTGTGCGTTAGCGTTTGGCTGTGCCGATCCACCAATTGTCCCCTCGACAAAAGCAAAGTAGTCTGGCGACCGCATGTACTCAGCAACACAACGGGCTATTCCTGGCAAATCAAACTGAAAACGGACCAGATACGATGCAAATACAGCGTTGGGAGGATCAACGACATAGATATTGTCGCCGGTGGATGCTCCGGTTCGTGCCACGAAAATGTCGCCGTCCTTGAGGAGGTATTTTTCCAGTTCAGCATCCTTGACTTTACAGTAGGGGACCGAACTCCAATTTACCTTTCCACCCCGAATATCTGTGATACGCAGGAAGGATGGTCCGACTGGGTCAGAACTTGCACTCTGGGTGAGGCCGTACTGAATGTTCGATGCTCGGTGCGCGAGTGTATCCGTTTTCCAGCCCTTGGGAATCGGCCCGAGTTCCGAATCCACGAACGAGTCGGGGAAGAGGTCGGC
>JAFGIR010000186.1 GCA_016929515.1 Pirellulales bacterium
CGGCGTGCTCTACGTGCTGGATGAGCCCTCCATAGGTTTGCATGCGCGGGACAACCGCCGTCTTCTGGATACGCTCGGCGAGCTGAGAGATCTGGGCAATACGATTATCGTGGTGGAGCTTGATGAGGAGACGATCCGGAGCGCCGATTACATCGTCGATCTCGGCCCCGGCGCCGGCAGGGCAGGGGGGGGATTGGTGGTCGCCGGAACGTTGGGCCAGGTTGAGCAGGCCGGTGAGTCGCTCACAGGCAAGTACCTGAGCGGCGAATTGCGTATCAAGACGCCCGGTGTGAGGCGCAAAGGGAACGGCAAACGCCTGGTCGTGAAGGGCGCGCGGCACAACAACCTGAAGGAAATCGACGTCGAAATCCCGCTCGGCGCGTTCGTCTGCGTCACGGGGGTGAGCGGCTCGGGCAAAAGCTCGTTGGTGGCCGACATTCTCGTCGAAGCACTCCGCCGCGACTTGAACGGCGGAAACGGCCAGCCCGGCGCCCATGAACGAATCGAGGGGCTCGAGCACCTCGACAAAATGATCGCCATCGACCAATCGCCCATCGGCCGCACGCCGCGAAGCAACCCGGGCACGTATATCAAAGTGTTCGACGAAATACGCGCCCTTTATGCCCAACTGCCGCAGTCGAAAGCCCGGGGTTACAAACCGGGGCGATTCAGCTTCAACGTGGTCGGCGGGCGGTGCGAGGCCTGCCAGGGCAACGGCGCGACGAAGCTCGAAATGGACTTTCTGGCCGACATTTGGGTCACCTGTCCGGTTTGCCGAGGGCACCGCTTCAACCACGAGACGTTGCAGGTCCAGTTCAAGGGCCGTTCGATTGCCCAGGTCCTCGAAATGGACATTCAAGAGGCTCTCGCCCATTTCGAGAACATCCCGAAGATCCACGACAAGCTCAAGACGCTGCACGACGTGGGGCTCGATTACATCAAGATCGGCCAGCCTTCGCCCACACTCTCGGGCGGCGAGGCCCAGCGCGTCAAGCTGGCCCGCGAACTGGTCAAGCGAAGCACCGGCCGGACGTTCTACACGTTGGACGAACCGACCACGGGGCTTCACTTTGCCGACGTGGAGATGCTTTTGAAGGTGTTGCACGATTTCGTCGACGCCGGCAACACCGTGCTGGTCGTGGAACACAACCTCGAAGTGATCAAGACGGCCGACTGGGTAATCGACCTGGGGCCGGAGGGCGGCGCCGGCGGCGGTCGGATTGTCGCGGCCGGCACGCCCGAACAAATCGCCGAGCAACCCGATTCGTACACCGGTCAAGCGCTGGCCGCCATGCTTTCGGATCAGCATTCGGTCGCGCCTCGAACCGGGGCAAGGCGAGCGACCAAGCGAGGTCGCCGCCCCTCGAAGACCGAGCCGGCCACGTCCATCCGCGTCCGCGGCGCCGGGCAACACAATCTGAAGCGAATCGATGTCGAGATCCCTCGCGACCGAATGACCGTTTGTTGCGGCGTGAGCGGCTCCGGCAAGACGTCGCTGGCCATGGACACAATCTATGCCGAAGGCCAACGCCGCTACGTCGAAAGCCTCAGCGCCTATGCCCGGCAGTTCGTCGGGCAGATGCAGAAGCCGAAATTCGAGCACATCGAGGGTCTGTCGCCGGCGATTGCCATCGAGCAGAAGCGGCCGAGCCACAGCCCTCGGAGCACGGTCGGCACGGTGACCGAAATCTATGACTATCTGCGGATTCTCTTCGCGCGGCTTGGCGAGCCCCACTGTCCCGATTGCAGCGTGCCGATCGGCACCCAGTCGGCCGACGAGGTGATCGGCAAGGTAATGGCCCAGCCGGAGGGGACGGAGTTGCATCTCATGGCCCCGATCGAGCCGCGGCCGGGCCAGGCGTACGAGACGTTTTTCGAGGAGTATCGCGCGTCGGGCTACGTGCGGTTGCGGGTCGACGGCCAGACCTGCCGAATCGACCAGTTGCCGTCGATCGACCGGCGGCGACATCACGCGATCGAGGTGGTCGTCGATCGGGTGGTCGTCCGCGCCGACGCCCGGAGCCGAATCGCCGACAGCGTGGAAAACGCGTTGGGGTTGGGCCAGGGCGTGCTTCGCGTGGCGCATCCGCGAGCCGGCACGCCCGAGCTGGAGTGGCCCGTGGATACCCACAGCCAGCACTTCTCCTGCGATTGTTGCGGCCGGAGTTTCGAGCCGCTCGCGCCGCACCATTTTTCGTTTAATAGTTCGCTGGGGTGGTGCCCGGCGTGCGAGGGACTGGGCACGCAGGTGGGTGCCCATCCGGCCGCGCTGCTGCACGACGCGAAACAGTCGTTGGCCGAGGGGGCGATCGACCTCTGGCCGCGTGTCGACAGTCGCCTGTTCCAGCGGATGTTGGCGGCGTTTTGCCGAGCGACCGGCATCCCGGCCGGCGTGCCCTATGATCAACTTGGCGCGAGACATCGGCGCGCGATCATGCACGGCTGCGGCGACGCATGGTTCGACGTTCCGGTCGCGGGTCGGGGCGCGGGGGTGTCCGCGTTTCGTTTTCAGTACAAGGGACTCTATCCGGCACTGGACGAGGCTGGGCGGCTCTCGCCACGATTGCGCGGCCGGCTCGAACACCTGGTCGACGAAGTCGAATGCTCCGAGTGCGGCGGCAGCCGGTTGCGCGACGACGCGGCCGCCGTGCAATTGCGAGGCCGTTCGATCGACGAAGTCTGCCGACGCCCGCTAGCTTTGCTTCTCGACGATTTTCGCGACTGGAAACCCGACAACGTCGAAAAACAAATTGCCGGGGAATTGATTGGCGAGATTCGCAACCGGTTGGAATTTCTGGTCGACGTGGGGCTCGAATACCTGACGCTTGCCCGGCCGACCCCGACGCTCTCCGGCGGCGAGATGCAGCGGATTCGGCTCGCTTCGCAGGTGGGTAGCGGTCTGTGCGGCGTGCTCTACGTGCTCGACGAGCCGACCGTCGGTCTGCATCCTCGCGACAACCGCCGGCTGCTGACCGCACTGGAGAGACTTCGCGATTTGGGCAACACGCTCCTTCTGGTCGAGCACGATCGCGAGGTGATCCAAGGAGCCGATCAGTTGCTCGACTTTGGGCCGGGGGCGGGCCGGAGCGGCGGTCAGGTCGTCGCCCAGGGCACCCCCCAACAACTCCTTCGACGCCGTGGCTCGATCACCGGCCCCTACCTGTCGGGCAAAAAGGCGATCGCCGTGCCGAGCAACCGGCGAATGCCCAATGTGCTGCCCTCGCCAAACGGCCAGACCAGGGCGAAGCGACGGCTCGGTGATCCACCGGGCGGCGGGTGGCTCGAAGTCCGCGGCGCGCGGCACAACAACCTCAAAAATATCGATGTGTCGATCCCGCTGGGCACGCTGACCGTGGTCACCGGCACCAGCGGCAGCGGCAAGAGTTCGCTGGTCAACGACATACTTTACACCGAGTTGGCCCGCATGTTGCATCGCGCCAAGGGGCACCCCGGAGCGCACGATGCGCTGGTCGGCTTGGAGCGAATCAACAAGGTGATTCGAGTCGATCAGCAGCCGTTGGGCCAAACCCCGACGTCGAACGCGGCTACTTTTACCGGACTGTTCGACCACATTCGCGGCCTGTTTGCCCAACTGCCCGAGGCGCGCCTGCGCGGCTACAGCCCACGACGCTTCAGCTTCAACGTGCCGGGCGGACGATGCGACGCGTGCGAGGGCAACGGGCAGCGGAAAATCGAGATGCACTTTCTGCCCGATGTCTGGGTCGAGTGCGACACGTGCCACGGGCAGCGCTACAACCCCGAGACGCTGGCCGTCGAGTATCACGGCCGTTCGATCGCCGACATTCTGGAGATGTCGTGTGGCGAGGCGGCCGTGTTGTTTCGCAATATCCCGAAGATCCGCCGCACGCTCGAAACGCTTTGCGACGTCGGGCTCGACTATCTGACGCTGGGTCAGGCGGCTCCGACTTTGTCCGGCGGCGAGGCCCAACGCGTCAAGCTGGCGGCCGAGCTTTCGCGTCCCGACACGGGCCAAACGCTCTATCTACTCGATGAACCCACCACGGGACTCCATTTTGAAGACTTGAGGAAGTTGCTCGACGTGCTCAATCGATTGGTCGACTTGGGTAACACGGTGGTGGTGATCGAACACAACATGGACGTCGTCAAGACGGCCGATTGGGTCATCGACTTGGGACCCGAGGCGGGCGACGCCGGCGGCCACCTGGTTGCGGCCGGCACGCCCGAGGACGTCGCGGCCCACGCAAAACGTATTCACCATGCAAGAAGGAAGCCCGGCGACGGCTTGCATCGGTCGTACACGGGCGAGGTGCTCGAAAAGGTCCTGAAGGCCGGTCCACGACAACCGCGCGTGGCCCACGATTTCTCGAAAGACGAGGAGACCCGGCCGGGCGACGTCGATTTGTCGGAGGTTGGGCACGAGATCAAGATGCCTTGGCAGGCCGACGGGCGCCGCTGGCACACGGCCGACCGCGTGGCGCGAAACGGCGGCGCGTGCCGCTGGGACGGGCGGATTCTGGCCGAGGTCATCGACCGGATCGAGGAGTCGGACCAGTTCAGCCCGACCGACTGGAGCCAGCGGAGCGTGGTCGAGGTCCGCGCGGCCCGCAAATCGACCGGCTGGTTCTTCCACGCCATCACCGGCGAAGAGTGGCTTCTGAAGATGAAGTTTCGCACGGGCCGCGGCACATTCGATCGCCGGGAGGTCGTCGAGCGGCTCGATCTGAAGCCGTTGAACGAGATGCCCGACTTGCCGCTTTATGGGCGCGAGCCCCGGGTCAAATGTCGGAACTTGCGCGGTCCGTGGCAGGAAGTTGAACTTCGAGTCCACGGCTATGAAGAAATCGACCGGAAGGAATTCTGGGAATTCGTCGCGGCGGCCATCGCGGGCTTTGGGCGATTCACCGAGCGCGTGAGCAAGAAACCCGACGATCTCATGCCCTGGAAGGCGTTGGGGCGTAAGTGGCATTTTTTGCGGAAGGGCTTCCGTCCCGGCAAGACCATCGCGTGGCAGCCGGAGGTGCTCGAACGTCTCTGCGAGGCAATCGAAGCGGCCTCGCCCGACGGCCAGTTTGCATGGCAGCAGAAACAAGTGGTCCATCGGAACGTGCCGGGGCTGAAAACGCCCTGGGTCAGCATCCAAACGAAAAAACTCGATGCGGTGTACTTGTGGCTGTACGGACGGCACGGGCGTTTTACCTTGGGACGCATGCGCGGACTGGGGTGGCGATCGGAGATTGTCGCCCGAGAGGAGGGTCCCGACCTGATCGGCATTCGTTTTCGCAAACCGGCCGATTTGAAACGTGGCGACCTGGCCCGGTTTTTTGCGGAACATCTGGCAGCTTGCCGCGAGGCGGGCAACGAGGCATGACGATGAACGAACCGCTTGTTTCTCCCCGATTTCTGTTCCGGTTTTCGGTTCCTTGCCGCCATTGCGATCCGCTCTGGACCGCCAAGGGCGCTTCGCTGGACAAGAACTGCGTACTCCCGAGCTTCGCGGAATTGGAGCAGCCCGGCGCGGCGCCCGAGCTGCGCGCCGGTTGGAGCCACTCCGGACTGGCGTTTCGACTGGAAGTTCGCGGCAAGCGCCAGGCTCCTTGGTGCCGGGCCGAGGGGCCCGCCGACAGCGACGGCCTGCAAATCTGGCTCGACACGCGGGACGTCAAAAACGTCCATCGGGCCGGACGATTTTGCCATCGATTGTTCTTCCTCCCGGCCGGCGGCGGCCAGGGATTCACGGAGCCGGCGGCCGGGGTGCTGCCGATCCATCGTGCCCGAGCACTTCACGGCCCGATCGACGAGAGCCAACTGAAGGTGCTCAGCCGGAAGCGGGCCGACGGCTACGTGCTCGACGCGTTCGTGGCGGCCGACGCGTTGACCGGCTTCGACCCGGAGGAACACTCGCGTCTCGGGTTTTTCTACGCGGTCATGGACCGTGAATTGGGCGAGCAGACCTTCGGCGCCGGAAACCCCATGCCCTATCCGCAGGATCCAAGCCTTTGGGCCACGTTGGAGTTGACCGGTGGAAGTCGGTCCACTTCTTGACAGTCGCCAATCGCCTAGGCGATCATTGGAGTAGCCCCAGCCGGTCCAAAACACACCGCTGTTAATCGCTCCCCTCGAACGAGGATTTTGATCATGTCGTGGATTTGTCGTCTCGTGATAGTTCTGTCCGTTTTGGTTCTTTTGTTCTCTGTCGGCGAGGCGGCGGACGCGGCCGATCCTCGTGATCGTCCCAACATCATGCTCATCATGGTGGACGACATGGGTTTCTCCGACCTTGGTTGCTACGGCGGCGAAATCGATACGCCCAACCTCGATCGACTGGCACGCGATGGGTTGCGATACACGCAGTGCTACAACACGGCTCGGTGTTGTCCGACCCGGGCATGCCTCTTGACGGGCCTTTATCCGCACAAGACGGGCATGGGGTTCATGGCGAATCTCGATGCGGGCAAGCCGGGTTACCACGGAGACCTGAACCGCCAGTGCGCGACGATGGCCGAAGTGCTTCGGTCGAGCGGCTATGCCACCTACATGGCCGGCAAATGGCACATCTGCCGCGATTTTCAGCCTGAGGGTCCAAAACACAATTGGCCCCGGCAACGTGGTTTCGACCGTTTCTTCGGGACGCTGATCGGCGTGGGCAGCTACTGGGATCCACTCAGCCTCACCGAAGAGAACAGCCCCAAAAGCCCACCGGACGATTTCTACTACACCGAGGCCATCACCGACAAGGCGGTCGAGTACCTCCGGGCCGATCGCGGCGGAAAGCCCTTTTTCTGTTACGTGGCCTACACGGCGCCCCATTTCCCGCTGCACGCGCGCGAGGAGGTTATTCGAAAGTACCGGGGCCGATTTGCCCAGGGTTGGGACAGGCTCCGCGAAACGCGCCACCGCCGACTCGTCGAATTGGGGATTATTCATCCCGACTGGAAGCTCTCGCCGCGCGACCCGAACGTGCCGGCGTGGGACCAGGCCGACGAACCCGACTGGCGGCAGAGCCGGATGGAGGCCTACGCCGCGGCAATCGACCACGTGGACCAGGGCGTCGGGGCTATCGTCGACGCGCTTGCCGAAACGGGTCAGCTCGACAACACGGTCATTCTCTTCCTCTCCGACAACGGTGGCGAGGCCCTGGAGCATCCCGGCGGAATGGTCGGCTCGACCGGACAGCCCTGGGCCGTGATGCGGTACGTGCCGCTGTTTACTCGCGGCGGAGAACCCGTGATCGCGGGCGATATTCCGGGCATTCGGCCCGGTCCGGCCACGACCTACGCCGGGTGCGGCGCGGCCTGGGCCAATCTGAGCAACGCGCCGTTTCGATGGTTCAAGACGTTCGTTCACGAGGGGGGCATTGCCACGCCGTTGGTGGTTCATTGGCCGGAAGGGATTCGAGCCAAGGGCGTCTTGCGGCATCAACCGGTGCACGTCATCGATTTTCTGCCAACGTTCATCGAATTGGCCGGCGCCGAATACCCAACCGACTATCGCGGGAACTCGATCAAACCACTCGACGGAATCAGTCTGGTGCCGACCTTCGAAAACCGAGCGTTGCCGTCGCGTCCTCTTTTCTGGGAACATTGCGGCAATCGGGCCGTGCGCGACGGCCAATGGAAACTGGTGGCCACGAATGTCGGTCCGTGGGAACTCTACGACCTCGATGCCGACCGGACCGAAACCCACGATCTGGCCAAGCAGCGCCCGGAGATCGTCGCTCGTCTGGCCAAGCTCTATGAAGATTGGGCACGCCGAAGCGACGTTCTCGCGTGGGATGATTTGGACATTCCCTTCATCCCGCCGGAAGACAATCCACTGACGCGCACGCCCGCCGAACTCGAAAAATATCTCGACGAACTGGAAGCGCGCCGCATCGAGGCGCCTTTCCTCCGACAGTGGCGCGAAGATCATCCGCGGCGCCAGGGCAAGTGAAGGACTTCGTCGGCCGTTTGGCCCGCGAAAGGCTGATTCGTTTCTTCCCGCGCAACCCGTTCCAGCTATACAGTCTGTAGCGATCCTTGCGCGCGGCTTGTGCCTGCTGGGCAATCTGGACGGAGACTCGGCCCAAGAGACAATCCGGCCGGGCCATTGTGCCGATTTCTGGAAATGGATCGTTATCGATCCGGGTACCCCATGTCGTCAGAAGACCGATGGACGCCGGCGGGCGAAAATCGGCGGGAGGCACGAGCGATCATGTTCAAACTGCTCTTTCGAACCGGCGTGCTGGCGGCGGCGGTCGTCGTGCCCATGGTGTTTTTCTCGGTATCCGACATCTGGGCAGGCGCCAAGAAGGTGGTCTCCTCGCTGACCGGAACGGCCGACACGTCGGAGGCCGCGACGTCGACGGCCGATATCTTGCCCGTGACGTCGACGACGCCGCTCGAAGGTCCGGAGGTCCGCGATTTCGGCGAGGTTTTCCGGTTCGACGTGACGACGGCTTGGGTAATGTCGCGTTGGGCTCGCGTGTCGACCGGCATGGCCCAACTCCAGTTGCAGGGCTACCGCGTGCCCTTGGTGACGGGCACTTCGAAGGACGACCTGGCCGGCGCGCTGACTTACTATTTCGGCCCGGAGCAACGAGTCCGCAAGATCACCTTCAACGGGACGACCGGCGACGCCACCCGACTCGTTCAGTTGCTCATGACTCGATACGGTTTCCGGCGGAGGGTGGCGAACGACAGCGGGTTGTTTGTCTACGAGGCTCCCCATCGGGAAGGCGGCGTTCGCAGCGTGCTTCGGATTCGGCCCACGGCCGTGGTCAAGGCGAACCAGCCGTATCAGCGGTTTCACCTCGATTTGCTGCTCGAACAGCCCGAAAAGGGATAGGCACGGGATCGGTCACGATCCAATCAGCTTCCACCGGCAAAGCGGGTGACCTGAGAAAGGCCTCTGAAAAGGGCCGAATTTGGTTCTTTCGACCCCAACGGGGTCTAAACA
>JAFGIR010000187.1 GCA_016929515.1 Pirellulales bacterium
AACCGCCGTATTTTCTGGTGATGCCGTTGCTCGAAGGGCAATCGCTCCGCCAGTTGCTCGACGACGGCCAACCGGTGGAGTTGCCCACGGTCCTTTGGATCATACGTCAAGCGGCCGAGGCGCTCGACGCATTGGCCGCAGCCGGTTGGCGCCACGGCGATCTGAAGCCAAGCAACTTGTTCGTCTCGCGTGACGGGCACGTGACCGTTCTCGATCTGGGGCTTGCCCGTCGCACCGGCGAAAGCGACTCGGTGTTGGATCGCTCGGTGACCGGCACGTGCCATTATCTGGCGCCCGAGGCGATCACCTCGACGTTGGCCTCGGACGTGCGGAGCGACATTTACAGTCTCGGCGTGGTGTTGTTCGAGATGCTCAGCGGACAATTGCCTTTTTCGGGCGACTCGCTCGAAGCGATTGTCCGCCAACACCGCGAAGCGAAGGTGCCCGATCTGCGCCGAATGGTTCCTCATCTCCCCAGCGGCGTGGTTCTTCTGGTTCATCAGATGCTATCGAAGGAACCCCTACGCCGGCCGCAGACGCCCGGCGAACTGATCGACCGGCTGGTCCGGCTCGAAGTACAATCGTTCGGCGAGCAGGCGTCTCGCTGATCGTGACAGACGGTCACACGGGTCGGGCTCCGGCAATGCCCCCCACTTGGGCCAATTCTTCCCGATTCTTCCTCGTCGACAGTCGCTATCCGCTTTCCCCGATGCTATAAAACGGGGGTTTGCATGGGCAAAGAGTCAATACTTGTCTGACGCCGACGAATAGTGCGACGACACAAGACTTCCCTTTCGCCCGTGCCCCAACGTGCCCGACCGAGGCCCCCCTTGACTCATTCGCAAGAAGGAGAACGATCGTGATGTACCCCGGCATAATAGAACTGGTTTTACTGTTGGGACTCGGCGGCGGAGGGCTTCCGTTGGGTGTGCCGCCCGCGCCGGAAGACCCGATGATGGCTCGGGTCGCGCCCGAGCAATGTGTTTTCTACACGACGTGGTCGGCCATGGCCGAGCCCGACGCAGCCAGCAAGAACCAACTCGAACAGCTCTTGGCCGAGCCGGAAATCCGGCAATTCGCCACCGAGTTGGAGAAGCAGATCATGGCCTCGATTCACCAGGCGGTGAAGGAGGAAGAGCCGTCGGCCGTTCCGCTGGTCGACGACGTGGCCGGTTGGGTCAAGAAGTTGTTAACCCACTCGACGGCCGTCTTCATTTCGGACTTGAAGATCGCGCGGCGCGGTCCCGAGATTCGCGGAGGCATGTTGGTCCACGTCGGCCCCGACGTCGCCAAGCTGAAAGAATCACTGCAGACCTATCAGTCGGGCTTTCTTCGCGATCAGGTCGAAGAAGTCGAGATCGAAGGCGCGACCTGGTACCGACTCAAGCTCGATCGCGACGCGCCGGTAATCACTTGGGGTGTGAAGGATGAGTATCTGGTTGTCGGCCTGGGCGAAGGCAACGCCGAAAAAATCCTTGCGCGGATGGCAACGCCCATGCCCCAATGGCTGGCCGACATTCGCCGCCAAGTGCCCGTCGAAAGGACTTCGAACCTGTCTTATGTCAACTTGAAGCTCGACGTGTTGCAGAAGATGGGCATTCCGATTTCGGAGGAAGTCGCCCAACAGGTTGGGTTCGCCAATCTCACGGCGCTAATTTCGGTGTCGGGCCTTGACGACGAAGGATTTGTCAACCGGACGTTGTTGGCGATTGACGGCTCGCCACAAGGTTTGTTCGGCTCGATCGTCGACGGACGGCTTGGCCCGGAAGACCTGGGTCCAATTCCGGCCGATGCCACGGTGGCCGCGGCCGCGAGAATCGACATCGCCAAGGTTTTCGACGCTTGGATGGCGGCCCTCGAACAAATCGACGAACGGGGCCATGAATCGTTCCAGCGCGGCTTCGAGCAAATGGGCAAATCGCTCAAGCTCGATCTCCGCAAAGGAATCATCGAGTCGCTCGGCGACACGTGGCGAGTCTACAACTCGCCGGGCGAGGGCGGCTTTCTCGTTACCGGCCTGACCGCCGTCGTCGACGTCAAGGACCGCGGACGGCTGGGGCTCAGCCACGGAATGCTGGTGGCCATGTTCAGAGCACAGTTCGGACAATCCACATCGCGCCGCACGCCCCGGATCGAGCAGTTCACCTTCGCGGGGCAAGAAGTCTACTTCTTCGATTCGCGCGACGACGATTTCCTGCTGGCGCCTGCATGGTGCCTGACCGACAAGGAGCTGATCGTCTCGACGACGCCGCAGAATATCAAGGCCTATCTCTCGCGAGGCGAGGATTTCAAGTCGTTGGCCACCGTGCCTCGCGCGGCCGACGCATTGTCGTCCCCGGCCGGCCCCGTCGCGATTGGCTACTGCGATACGCGAAAAGTGTTCGACGTCGTCTATCCGTTCGTGCCGATGGTCGCCCAAGCGATTTTCGCCAACCTTCATCGCGATGGTATCGACCTCAAGGTGTCGATGTTGCCCTCCTACCCGGCGATCCGCAAACACCTCCGGCCCAGCACGTGCACGCTGCGCAAGACCGGCGCCGGCATCGAGGTGATTCGGCGCCAAACGTTGCCGATGGGGCCGTCGGTCATCTTGGGCCCGATGAGTTTCTCGTGGATGATGTTCGCAAGAATGTCCCACGCCCATCATGCGGAGTTCCAGGCCACGGAAATCGGAGCCGGACAGCTTCGGATGGAAAAAGTCAGGCCAGTGGCCGACAAGCCGGAAACACCCCGGTAGCACGCCGATTGGGCACCTATGGGCACGCACTAATCGCGAAATAGGAAACCAATCGCAACGACAAGAAACCAACGGTGTGCTTGAATAGAACCGCCGCCTATTGGTCTTTTCGTTCTCGCACGCGAGACCGACAATCCACGACCCGGCCGAACGCGTCGAAATTCAGCTCAACCTCTCCTCGCACGCGCGTCGTGCGGCGTCGGCCGGGGAGAACTCGATTGGACGACGCGGCCCGGCCGTCGAAAGCGTACCATCGCGTGCCGTCCTTCTGGTTGACGAGCCGCACGCTGCCCAGGTCAACCCGCTCGACTTGCGAAGCGGAATGCTCGTCGAGCGTTTCGGCCTCGATCACGCCCATCGCATGGAGCCGGGCTTGATCGTCGAGCCAGGCCGTTCGCTCCTTCGAGCGGGCCGTGTTCCAAAAGAACTCCTCATCGAGCAATTGACCGACCATTCGCTCGACTCCGGCGTCCATGGCCGCGACGCCGTGCACGCGACGTCCGGCCGGCGAGTGCGAGGGGTCCTCTACCCGAACCACCATGTACTGCACGGGCCGGCCGGAAGCCTTTTCATATCGCGCGGCACACGGCGCCAGCCCCAGGTTTTGGCTCAACACGTGGACCACCTGGTCTCCTCCCTCGCGATAGTCGATCGGTAGCCGGGCGACGCTTGGGCCGTCGATTATCTTCCGATAGGCGTCGCCTTTGCCTCGGACGTCGGCCGAAAACCCGCGAACGACGATCGACGCGAAACGGACGTCGGTCGGCAACTCCAAATGCTGATTCAACGCCTCGATCAATGGGGCATCGGGTTTCAGCGACGTTGCCCGAGTGCCCATCAGATCGCCGACTTTCGAAGCAACGGCCGCCCCAAGGTGCGGTGTGGCGATGGTGATGAGCCGGTCGACGTCGCCCCGGTAGGCCACGCCCGGCAGCGCTCCCTGAAGATAGGTCCTCGCGGCCAGCCCGCCGGCGCTGTGGGCAACGATGTCGATTTTTTTCACACCCGTCAAGCGGCACAGTTGCTTGATGGCTTCGGCCAATTCGAGTCCCTTGTGGGCCAGCCCGTCGGTGTTGGCGCTAGGCGAGAATTCGAGCACGAACAGCCGGCCCTTGCGGGGATCGACCCGCGTGCCTTCGGTGGCCAGGCCATCGGGCAGATCGAACCGGCCGCCCTTGGCCCGCAGCGTCCCGCCATAAGCGTATCCGCGATCGTCGAGAAATCCGATCAAACCGGTCCATCGCTTTCGGCCCGTGGCGTCCTTTTCGTAGGTGCCCCAGACGGGCTTTGGACGGTCGACCTTCCAGGTCATGCCGTGGACCAACAGAATGGGCGTCTTCTCAGCCACCGGCTCATCGGCCCAAGCGAGCGAACCGGCCAGCAACAACCAGACAGTGGCCATCACGGAAGCAGGGTAGCACCAAGGAATTTCCGGCAAGGTCAAGTGATGACGTCGGTGTTTGTGATGGGAAATCACAGTGCCCTCCGAGGTAATGCAATGCGATGCGTGCAAGCACGCATCCTACTTGGGTTTGTTCTGGCATCCCTCCAATTCGTCAAAATCCCAGACTGTTCGAAATCCCTGGGTTTGCAGCCAACCGACGACCTGGTCGACGCGGCGCTGGTCGTGCACCGGAAACTGGCCGTCGGTTTCCTCTTGGCTGTAGCCGCCCGGCGCGGTGCAACTGCCTGCGCTGAGTTGCGTGATGCAAATTCGCGTGAGCCGATCGCGGAGTGCCGGTTGTTCGCGAGTCGACAGCACCAGGTTGGCGTCGGGGAAAGTCAGTCGCAACGCGCAGTAAAGCCGCACGAACGTCTCGTCGTCGACGGCGTACGGAGGGTGAAAATCGGGCGGCGCCCGGTGGATTCGCGGCAAGCTAAAAGCCAACCGGCAATCGGGAAAACGTCGCTGCAAATAGACGGCGTGGCGAATCATGGCCAGCACGTCGTCGCGCGGCTCGGCCAGCCCCAGCAGCACCCCCAACCCCAACCGCGTTGCCCCTGCCTCGGCCGCGCGCTCGGGCGCTTCGAGTCGCCAATCGAACGCGGCCTTGGTTCCGCCTGGGTGGTATTGCCGGTAGAGACGCTCGTTGTAGGTTTCCTGGTAGAGCGTCACGCCGCACAGCCCGGCGGCGAACAACTCGGCATACGACCGAGTCGTCCGCGGAGCGATTTCGATTGCCGGACAGATGTCCGTCGCGTGAAGCCGCGAAATGATCTCTGCAAAATAC
The DNA here is from genome assembly GCA_016929515.1 of Pirellulales bacterium. Lineage (GTDB taxonomy): Bacteria > Planctomycetota > Planctomycetia > Pirellulales > Thermoguttaceae > UBA11386. Next base: position 4,969 of record JAFGIR010000187.1, read on the forward strand.
TCGGTTCGCGTGAGTCGCGGAAAATCGCCCGCCACCAGCAACAAGTGGCGGAACCCGCGCTGGCGAAGAATGTCGGCCTCGCCGATCGCCTCGGCGGTGCTCAAGTGTTTTCGCTTGAGCGACTGATCGAAACGAAACCCACAATAGACGCACTCGTTGATGCAGAAACTCGACAGATAGATCGGCGCATAAAGCAAAATGCGCCGCCGTGTGAGCGACTCGCGAGAATCCGCGTCGTCAACGCCGAAATGAGCCCACGTCGTCCGCGCGGCCCGATCAGTCAGTTCATCGAGCGGGATGCTCGGATCGAGCCACCGTCGCGCGTCGTCGAGCACTGCGCATGATGGAGAAAGATCCGGATGTTCGCAAGCGGAAGTCGCTTCCTCGGACAGAACCGCCTGGCGTGGGCGGCGCGGCGGCCGGGCCGCGCGACCGGCGAGCTGGTTGGCCGCCAGATCCAACGCTTCGACCAAATGCTGGTCGATGTCCGTCATTCGGCCCGGTCGCTCGGCGAGCCAGTGATAACGCCAACGCTCGAGCCGATCAGCCAGCGCGGCTTGATCCGCCTCGGGCGGC
>JAFGIR010000188.1 GCA_016929515.1 Pirellulales bacterium
AACACCGATCTCGACCCGGCCAACGACACACTTTCGGCCGTTCTCGAATCCGATCCGGCCCACGGCCAACTCACATTCAGCTCCACCGGTTGGTTCACGTACACCCCAGACACCGATTTCAGCGGGACCGACAGCTTCACGTACCTGACGTTCGACGGGACGGATTACTCGGAGCCGGGCACCGTGGTGATCGACGTCCTCGCCGCGCTGCACATTCCGGGCGACGCGACGGGCGACGGCCGAGTCGACGGAGCCGATTCGACACGGCTGGCGGCGAATTGGGGCAAAGATGAAGCGAGCTGGTCGATGGGCGATTTCGACGACGACGGCGTCGTCGGACCGAAAGACGCGGCCATCCTGGCGTCCAACTGGGGCTATGGCCCGAGCGAAGCGGCCGCCGTGCCCGAGCCGGGCGTTTTGGCCTATGGGTTGAGCCTCTTGCTGATCGGTTTGTGCCGGCGGCGCCGCGGTTGAACCCTCCCAGTCGGGTCTGAGCGACGAAGAACATCGTGGGGAAAGTTGCCCAAAGGAGACTCACGCGACGACGCGACTTGGGGTTGCCGGGCCTTTCAGATCGAACAGCCCGAAGATCTCTTCCTGGCTCAGACTCTGTCGGCGATGGGGTCGCGTGTCGCAGAAAATCGTGTCGAACAACTCTCGTTTTTCCTCCAGGATCCGGTTGATCCGCTCCTCGATCGTACCGAGCGCGAGGAATCGCGTCACGGTGACCGGACCGGCCGAACCGATCCGGTGAACCCGATTGATCGCCTGGTCCTCGACGGCCGGGTTCCACCACCGGTCGAACAGGAAGACGTAGCTGGCGAACTGCAGGTTCAGTCCGACGCTGCCCGCTCCGTAGCTGATCAACAAAACGTGCGAGTCGCGGTCTTCTCCGAATTGGCGGATGACGGCGTCGCGTTGTTTCGAGGGGACACGGCCGTGATACTCGAGCGGACCAAACCGAGCGAGCGGGCCGCGAAGTTGCTCGATCGTCTTGACCCATTGACTGAAAACGATCGCCTTGCGGCCGCTGTGGGCCACCTCCTCCAGGTCGGCTTCGAGCCGTTCGAGTTTCGAGCTGGTCCCGGTCGCCGGGTCGAAATTGCAGATTTGCTTGAGCCGAAGAATCAACTCGAAAACGTGCTGAATCGTGATCTGGCTGCCCAAGTCGTTCAAATGAACCACCCCGTCGCCCTCGGCCAATTGATAGGCCGCTTGCTGCTCGGGCGAGAGTTCCATTTCGGCGTCGCGGAACAGCTTGGGCGGCAGGTCGGTGAGGACTTCTTCCTTGGTGCGACGCAAGATGTGGTCGCTCACCGCGCGACCCATTCGTCGCGGACGCATGTCGGAAGAAAGACAGCCGGGCAGAAGAAAATCGAAGATACCGACCAGATCCTCCGGAGAATTTTCGACGGGCGTGCCTGTCATCGCCCAACGCCGGCGACTTCGGAGGCTGCAAACCGCCTGGCTCGTGGCGCTTCGGCGGTTCTTAATGCGCTGCGCTTCGTCCAAAACGACCAAGTCAAACGTCAAAGCCGAGTCGGCTCCGGTCAACAGGCTCCGGTCGCGGCGCAGGAGTTCGTAGTTGGCGATGGTGACGGGCACGTCGGGCAAGAGCCATTGCCAGTGTCGCTTCGTCTGGTCGCCTTCGACCACCGATGCGGGAATCTCCGGTGCCCAAGCGTCGAATTCGCGTTGCCAGTTGGTGACCAAGGGTTTCGGGCAGACGAGCAACACGCGCCGCACTTCACCCCGATGGACCAACAACCGGATCGCCGTGATCGCCTGCATGGTCTTGCCGAGCCCCATCTCGTCCGCCAGAATGGCCGCGTGGCGCGGGTAGAGAAAGGCGATGCCTTCGTACTGATAATGAAACGGCTCGAAGCAGAAACGCAACGACCGTTCGGCCAGCAGCGCCTCGAGCGGCGGTTGCAGAAGATAGTTCAAACGGTCTTCGAGCTTGATCACGTCCTTCGGCGGTCGGATTCGAGTCAATAATCCGCCCGTGAGAGCCGAGCATTGAGACCCGCCCGACGAAATTCGATTTGAAGACGCTTCGCCCGGCCGTGGACCGAACGCTTTCTCCTCCTCCGCCACGCCAAAGCGAAAACTGCGCGTTTTGGGCGGTCGCGTGCGAGCGATCGGAACCGAAACCACGCGAAGTTGCTCCGGCGACAGAGGCACCGCGTGAACCTCGGGCCGCTCGGGCCGTTTAAAATCGAGGCGGGGAACCGTTTCGACACGAACCTCCAGATCAAACGAATGAACGGCCGGCGAGCCCGGCGCGTGCCAACTCAAACCCTCGACCGGATCGATGGCCCAACACGTGGTTTCCGACATGACCGACCTGTCTGCTCGAAATGGGACTTGCAACTGCCGAGCGTTGGGGTTCAGGAGCCTCCTCCGCCACGAGCCTCCTCGATCGCTTCGCGAATTCGCGTGAACGGCTCGGCCAGGTCGAACGACTCGGTCAGTCCGGCCAGCCGTTCGGTGATCGTTGCTTGCTCGTTTTCGGTTCGCGCGATCGTTGCCAAATGGTTGCGGCCCACGCGAAAGTGCGCCAGGTTGAAGTCGGGGGCGTGGGCCGCGTGGACGCGCCAAGTCTTACCGTTGGAGCCGGATGACGGAATTTCGGCCTGGTTGCCAGCCGTGTCTTGGGCCTCTTTTTCGCTCGTTGGGGTTTGGACCAGCACCACCGGCACGTCGACGCAATCGCCCGCGGCCAAAATGGCTGACTGGTCCGTAAAGACAACAAGAGGGGAAATCGTCGCACCCGACAGAAGGGTCTTCCCGATTTGCTCACCATAGAGATAGGGATCGAGTGTCGAGCCGTAGAGAATCTGTTGGGCTCGGTTCGGCTTGATGGGAGCCGTGCAGCGAAACTCCAGAGGTCGACCCAGGAACGTCAGAGCCAGATAGCCGCCAAAGAGACCGTCTCGTGGGCATTCAAGAACCGTTAGAAAACCCAAGCTCTGTTTCGGTTTAGATTCACTGTTGTCGTGGTCGGCCATCGCTTCTCTCAAGCTGATTCTACGCAAGTGCTTCCGCACGAATCGAAGGCGTTACCCGAGGAGTCTGCCGTTGGATCGGGTTGCGATGGTCGGGGACTTTAGTCAGGCCATGGCGAAACCAACGTTGGTACCGCCGTGAAGATTTCCAGATTTTCAGGTCATCCTGAGTCACTCGCTCACTCGGGGGGTAGCCGATCCAAGAACTTTCGGCAACAGAGACTCGACTTTTCCGATGGGTTCGGATTATACTGAGGGCGTGAAAGGAAATAATGATCATGAGCAAAGACCCCCAACCTGGCCAGTCTCTGTTTAGCCAAATTGATGTTTCCAACATCGGGTCTCAGAAACCCAAGGCCACCGCACGCGCACACGCCGAGAGTGGCGATCGCGAGCATACCAGAATCCTGCGCGAGATTCTCGCCGCACAGGATCGGCAAAACGAATTGCTCGAAGAATTGGTCACGCAGGTGGGGGCGGCCCAGCGACAACGGGCCAACGAGTTGGGCCAGTGGAAAGAGGCCAATCCCCACTTGGCTCGATGCTGTCGCCAGGCTGCGGAATCGCTCAGCAAGGTGCAGACGGAATTTCTCAAATCGCTCACTGCCGAGATCGGCGACAACTTCGACGCGCTACTCGACGGGGAGTTCATGTTGAATGAGTTCGTGGATCGGTTCGGACCCCGGCTTGCGCACTTGAACGGAGTCCTCCAGGTCCTTTCCCAGCTCAGCGCCGTGCCCGACTCGCCAGGCATGCCCAACACGCCCTGAAATTTGCGGATATCGAGACCGTTTCTCATTTTCCGATCGGTGGTGAAGCCAGTTCGCCTTGGCGTGCCTGAGCCCCCCTCATCCCGCCGTTGGTTTGCCCGACGGTCGTGCTCCGAGCGTTTTCTTTCGCTGCTCGCGATTGTCGGTGTGTTTTTTTTGCTTGGTTTGCCGGGCTGTCAACCTTCGACGCAACCCGCGGCACAAGAGAAAGAGTCTGGTGCGCCGGCGGCGTCCGTTTCGACAGGAACTGGTGAGACACGGTCGGTTGGGCCTGTCGACTGGCCCTTGTTTCGCGGCGACGCGGCAGCCCAAGGCGTGGCCTCCGGCCGGTTGGCCAAGCGGCCCGAGCAATGCTGGAGCTTCTCGATCGACGGAGGTGGCTTCGTGGCCACCGCGGCGATCGAGGGGTGTGTGGTCTACGTGGGCTCGACCGACGGCAATGTCTATGCGTTGGGCCTGGACGACGGTCGTCCGCGATGGAAATTTCCTACAAAAATGGAGTTTACGGCGCCGGCCGCCGTGAGCGATCGTGGCGTGTTCGTCGGCGATGACGATGGACGGTTTTACTGCCTGGAGGCCGAGAGCGGCAACCAGCGGTGGTACTTCGACGCCGAGGCGGAAATTAGCGGTGGGCCCAATTTCCACGGCCCCAACGTTCTGTTCGGCTCCCAGGACGGCCACCTCTATTGTCTCGATGCGGCGACCGGAAAACTGGTCTGGAAATACAACAGCGAGGATCAAATCCGTTGCATGCCCACGGTCGTCGGAGATCGGGCACTGATCGCCGGCTGCGACGGCAAGTTGCATGTCATCGACTTGAAGCAGGGCCGCCAGGTGGCCGACGTGCCGATGGGCTCGCCGACCGGCTGCACTCCGGCCGTGCTCGGCGATCGGGTTTTTGTCGGAACCGAGGGCGGAGCGCTCCTGGCCATCGATTGGCGTCAAGCGCACACGGCTTGGGAGTATTCGACGTCGGGTCAGGCCGTGCGCAGCTCGGCCGCCGTCTCGCCCGAAGCGGTCTTCGTAGGCTCGCGCGACAAGCAACTCCATGCCGTGAATCCTCAAAACGGTAAAGCACTCTGGCGATTCAACACGGGCGGCCAGGTCGACTGCTCGCCAGTTATCATTGGGCCCTGGGTCGTCTTCGGCTCCGAGGACGGACGCCTCTACGCGGTCGATCGGAAGTCCGGACAGGAGGCCTGGCGCTACGACACGGGCGGCGCGATCGTTGCCTCGCCCGCCGTGGCCGACGGCCGATTGGTCATTGGCACCGAGGACGGTGATCTGTTTTGCTTCGGGCCACCCGAGCAGTTCCCCAAAGACGCCGAACACAACGAGTAGAGCCATGGCCGATCATTATCATCTGATCCTGTGTCGTGCCCGGCAGGCGAAACTCGCGGACACGGTCGGGCCGCCCCGCCTCGCATTTGAGGAAGAGTTGCTTCGGCGACTGCCGTCCGACGAGAGGCGCGCATTGACCGTGGTGTCACATCTCTACGACTTGCAGTCAGACGGGTCGGCGGCCGACGTTCTGCGATCGCTGTCGGGCCATCTTGTTGTGCTGTG
>JAFGIR010000189.1 GCA_016929515.1 Pirellulales bacterium
CGTTGGTATTGAACAAAACTCAGTAGATGATTCACGTCGGGAACAAGCATGTCGTTGCCGCGAAGGATTTCGCGGGCATGGTCGAGCCCGACCTTCGCCCGATAAAGCAACCGATGGGCTTCGGCCAGGGCGTTGATTACCTCGGGAGCAAAATTATTCCGTTTCAGCGCGACGACGTTGATGCATCGCGGGCGCGAGGGGAAACCCTCGGACAGCATATAGGGAGGCACGTCGTGGCGAACCGCGCTGCAGCCGGCGACAAACGCATAGCTGCCAACCGTCGCAAAATGGTGGACCGCCACCGCGCCGCTGAGCGTGGCATGGTCGTGCAGGTGCACATGGCCACCCAGCAGCGAGTTGTTCGTGATGATGCAATGGCTTCCGACGTGGCAATCGTGGGCCACGTGGCAACACGCCATGAGGAAGTTGTGGTTGCCGACCCACGTCACGCCGTCTTCTTTTTCCGAGCCGCGATTGATCGTCACGCACTCGCGAATGAGGTTGTGGTCGCCGATGATGACTTGCGTGTCGGAGCCGGCGTAGCTGATGTCTTGTGGGTCTCCGCCGATGACGGCGCCCGGATAGAGGTGGTTGTCCTCACCCAGCGTGACTCGCCCCATCAGCGTTACGTTGCTTTCAAGCCGCGTTCCTCGTCCGATGTGAGCCTCGGGTCCGACGACGCAGAATGGTCCGATATGAACGTCGTCTTCGATCCGCGCTCGCGAGTCGACGCTCGCTTGCTCGCTGATGTAGGTTGCCATCGTACGGGCTCCTCGGAACCTCTTGGCTTCGGCCGGGTGGGCTCAAGCACACCGGCGGCTTCGGCCGACCGTTTGCGATTTTGTCAGAAATGTCTGGAGAACTTTTGCGTTGAGATGATGTCCGCTCCGCGAGGCGATGACCGAGCCTATCAGATCGCAATCGGCCAAGGCCAAATCGCCGATCAAATCGAGAATCTTGTGGCGGACGCACTCGTCCTTGAACCGCAACGTGTTGTCGATGGGGCCGTCGGGTCCGAAAACCAGCAGGTCGCTGAACCGAGCCCGCGTGCCCAATCCCTGGCTGCGAAGTTGTTCCGCCTCGGCTTGCATCAGAAACGTGCGAGACGGAGCCAGTTCGCGGCGGAAAGCGTCGGGTGAAACGGTCAGCCGCAGCCGCTGGTAGCCGATTGGGCCGGGGCCGAAATCGAGCGTGTAATCCAGCGAAAGCTCCGTGTCGGTCGGCGGCCGCAATTCGATCCACGTGTTGCCCCGCGATGCCCGAATGGTCTCGCAAACGACCGCCCCGCGCCGGGGAGCGTCTTGCGTGACGATCTTGGTGGTGTCGATGGCTTCGACAAAGGGCAAGCAGGACCCATCGCAGCCCGGCATCTCGGCCGCGTCGACCCGGATTTCACAATTGTCGATTTGCAGCCCGCCGAGCGTGGCCATCATGTGCTCGACCATCTCGACCGTCGCGCCGCCGCACTCCAGATTGCTTCGCAACGGCGTGTCGTTTCGATAGGCCGCCCTTGCCGGGATTCGCGGCTGCCCGGGCAGATCCTGGCGGACAAAGACGACGCCCGTGTTTTCCTCGGCGGGGCAGAATTCGACCCGAACGTCGCGGCCGCTCCAGTAGCCGAATCCCTCGACCGCCACCGAGTCGGCAATCGTGCGTTGTTTGCGTGTCGTAATCATCGATGCGGATACCACCAGTGAGGAAACCAACCGGACACCCCAGGACGTCCTTTGCTCGACACGATTGCCGAGTTCCTGGAGAAGAGACGAGAGGCCTACTGGTGCCGCGGCGCCTGCGGAATGCCGTGCCGGCCCTGCGTGCTGGCGGTGTAGCGGCTCTCGAGACGATGGAGCACCTCGTCGGTGATGTCCAGCCCACGGTTGAACCACACGACCGGCTTGTTGATTTCGCTGAGCACCTGGTCGGGCCGGTCGATACTGGCTTGCTCGCCGCTGTAGCGCAGCACCATGATAAAACCGCGCGACGCGGCAACCGCCTGAGCTTCCTGCTCGATTTCCTTGTAGACCTTGAAGTAGATGGCGGCCTCTTGCTGCATCAATTCCTTTTTCTTCATCTGTAAGTCGATCTTCAGGGCCGACTGGCGCTTGGCAATCTGCTCTTCGAGTTGCTTATAGTCGGGGCTTCCCGGACGAAGGCCCTGAAGTTGATCGACGGATCGACGAAGGGCGTCTTGTTCGCCTTTGAACCAGGTCTCGACTCGCTGGACGTCGCCTTTCATCATGTCGAGCGCGGCCTTGAACTTGCTGTGGCTCTTGAACACACGGCTCACGTCGAGAAGCGCGACCGGCGTGGCGACTTGCGACGGGGCGGCGGTCCGGTACGCGTTGTTCGTCGGCTGCGTCTGAGCCGGGGCGACCGAGACGAGCGCGAAACAGAGAACGAGGGCCGCCAACGCGGCCGAAATGGAGATCTTGGTCACTTTCAGCACTCCTTGCTGTTGCAGTCGGTCTTCCTTGACCTGGGACGCCCTTTGCGCGAGAAGCGCCACAGCCGACTTGGACTCGTTTTGGCGGTTCATCCGCCGCGAATAGTCAATCTCAACGTCTGGCGTTGTCCCCAACATCACGTGAAAAAACGTTGTGAGAAACGTCCATGACGGAGGCGGTATTCTGCCTGGAAGCCCGCTTCACGTAAAGACCAGATAATCGCCAAAGCGGTCAGGATCGCAAGTGGTTGTGATGAAAGTACTTGCGTGCCGCGATGTCCTGCCCGACGTGTCCGGCTGAACGGATCGTCCCACCACCGGCTGGGCTTTTCCCGGTGGCGGCCGGCCATCGCGGTGCTCTCCTGCCAGATAGCCGGGTGAATTGCGCGATCCCCGGTCCACGATTTCCGCAACCCCGTTCCGGCGGCAAGTCCCGACAAACGCTCGGTAAATCGCTTTGACACGCGGGCCGTATCTCGCTATCCTTCGTCGCTCGCTTGACGAAAGAGGACCTCGATCTTCGCGGTTCCCGGAAAAGAGTTTTCTCGGGCGAAGCCTGCCGAACAGGGAAGTTCGGAAGAATCGGCAAGGAGGAAAGCTCGTGACGAAAGATCAGCGTGTCCTGGTGGTGGACCGATCGGAAGAAACCCACGAAGTGTTGGAAACGGCCCTGGCTCGACGCGGCGTGCATACCTATTCGGCGCGTCGATTCCGGCACGGCGTCGAGTTGGCCGAGCAAATTCGGCCCGACTTGATCGTGCTCGATCTTGATCTCGACGAAGCCGATCCCGAAGCCTTTCGCGTTCCCTTTGTCCCGGCGTCCCCGCAAAATGCCACTCCCTTGGTCGTCTTGGGCAGCGCCCGGCGTTCTTCAAGCGACTCTTCTTTGAGTCAATTCGTCCGCAAGCCCTATGACTACGGGCCGTTGGTCCGTAAAATCGAGGAATTGCTCGTCGGCGTCGATTCCTCCGCCGGGCGCGGCGTCTGAGCGCTCGAATTTGTAGGCGGTGGGTCGAGACGCGTGCCGCTGCTTGCATTCCGGAGCGAAACCCGTGGCGTCGTTGTTTGTCATTCGCGGAAACGATCAAGGCTCGCGTTTCGAGTTCTCCGACGGTGTGCGCCTCGGGCGCGACTCGTCCAACGAAATCCAAATTCACGACACCGAGGTCTCGCGCCAACACGCCGAAATCCGCCTCTCGGGCGATCGGTTCATACTGATTGACTCGGGAAGTTCGAATGGGACGTTTGTCAACGGCAACCGCGAGCAGCAATGCACGTTGGCCAGCGGCGATCAGGTGCAACTCGGACGCACCTTGCTCCTCTTCACCGGACCCGCCGAGGAATCGGCCGAGGATCTCTTTCGGGCGGTCGACATTGCGTTGCAGCCCCCGGGCGACCCGTCGCGCATCGTCCGCTCGATCACGCCCGAGGACGGCAGTCGCGCGTTCGACTTCGACGCCAGCTTGTCGCAGAATTCCTGGCTGGCCCGGGCACGCAGCAACCTTCAGGTGATGTATCGGACGGCCTTGGCCGTGAGCCACACGCTCGACATCGATCAGCTGCTGCAACGCATCATGGACCTGATCTTTGAATGGGTCGAGGCCGATCGCGGTTGCATCATGCTGGTCGACGCCGACAGCGACCGGCTCGAACCGAAGGTCCGGCGCACGCGCGCCGGAAAGGCCGGCAAGAAGAACTCGGACGAAGACCGGATCACCATCAGCAAGACCATTCTGGATTACGTGCTGCAGCACAACGAAGGCGTGCTCACCAGCGACGCCCAACAGGACGATCGTTGGACCGCGGCCGCCAGTATCCTTCAGGCGGGCACGCGCGAGGCGATTTGCGTGCCCATGCAGGGACGCTACGCCGTGGTCGGCATCATCTACATCGACACGTC
>JAFGIR010000190.1 GCA_016929515.1 Pirellulales bacterium
ATGTTGCAGCGCTACGTCGACGCGGGGGCGAAGGGGCTCGGCGAGCACAAGTGCGCCGGGCCGATCGATGATCCACGACGCATCGAGTTGTTCGCCGCGGCGGCCGAGCTGGGACTGCCCATCCTGTTTCACATGGACCATATCCGCAACACCGACCGGCCCGGTTTGCCGGGCCTCGAAGAGGTGCTCAAGGCAGTCCCGAACACGGTTTTCTTCGGCCATGCGCCCGGCTGGTGGAACGCAATTAAAGACGGCACAATCGACCGGCTCATGGACAAGTATCCGAACATCCACGGCGATCTGTCGGCCAACAGCGGATACAAGGCCATCTCGCGCGACGTGGAATTCGGGCGCAAGTTCGTCTTGCGCCGCGCCGACCGGCTCTGTTTCGCCACCGACTACCTCGAAGTCGGCCAAAAGATCCCGCAATTCGCGTTCTACGACAAGCTCGACCTGCCCGAGGACGTGCAAACCAAGATCTTTCGCGACAACGCCCGGCGGATTCTCAAGCTGACTTAGTCCTGTGTCTTGAGTTCCTTGATCCGGATGTTGCGGAATTCGACGCGGTGGTGATGGCCGCAGAAGCCGATGTGTCCCTTCGGGTTCGTGAGCCCCTTCAGGTCTCGGTTGTGTATCCGCTTCGGACCCAGCTCGCTCAGATCGCCTTCGGTGATGACGGTGCCGTTGAGCGTTACGCGGATCTTGGGGCCCTCGGCCATGATCTCCATCGAGTTCCACTGACCGGCCGGCTTCGTATGCCCTTTCTTGCAGGCCAGCGCGCCGTAGACCGCGCCGGTGAACTGGACTGGTTCGAGATCTTCATACGGCTTCGCATTGTCGTCGAGCAGTTGTATCTCCATGCCGGTGAAGGCGGGCGTGCCCTTGACCGGCGCGCGGATGCCGACGCCGTTGTTGCCAACCGGCGCCATCTTATAATCAAATCGCAAGATGAAGTCGCCGTATTCCTTCTTGGTGCAGAAGAAACCGCCGCCCTTCTTGGTGCAGACCAAGGTGCCCTTCTCGGCGACGTATCCCTTCGTGGTGCCCTCCCAGCCGTCGAGGTTCTTACCGTTGAACAGCTTGACAAACCCCTTTTCACACTGGGTCGGTGGGTCGGGTTTTTTGTCCTTGGCCGGTTGCTTCGCGTCAACCTCGGCGCCGAACGCCGAGCAAAGGGTCATGGCGACAGTGGCCACGAAAAGGATCAAAGTGTGTCGCATTTTCGTCGATCTCCAACAAAACGTACTGCGGAACCAAGATCTTCATGATACCACGTCGGGACCCGATCCGCACCCTCTCTAACCGGAAATCAAGCCCGCCAGAGTGCCGGGCCTGCCGCAACGACCGGCCTACAAGGAACCTGGGCAATGTGGTATTCTGCTCTTATGCTCAGCCAATCGCTCAAAGACCAGATTATCCGGCAACTCATGGCCGACATCCAGACACCGGGGCAATATATCGGCGGCGAGCTTAACGCGGTCGCGCGCGATCACGGCTCGGTCCGTGGGTCGCTCTGCCTGGCTTTCCCCGATACGTATTCGATCGGCATGAGCTGCCACGGGCTGCAGGTGCTCTATGGCGTGATGAACCGTCGCGACGATTGGGCTTGCGAACGCGTGTTCGCGCCGTTGGGCGACATGGAACAGATGCTCCGCCGTGAAGGTCTGCCGCTAGCAAGCCTCGAAACGTTCACCCCGCTCGATAAGTTCGACGTCGTCGGTTTCACGCTGCAATACGAGTTGTGCGGAACCAACGTCCTCACGATGCTCGACCTGGGCCGAATCCCGCTGCATGTCGAAGATCGCACGGAGGCCCATCCGCTGGTGATCGCCGGCGGGCCGTATGCCGCCACGCCCGAGCCGTTGGCGCCGTTTATCGACTTGTTCGTCATCGGCGACGGCGAGGAGATGCTGCCGCGCGTGTGCGAGGCGTGGCTCGAACAGAAAGCGTTGGGCCGCTCGCGCGAGGAGGCGTTGGCCGCAACGGCCGCCGAGTTGCCCCACATCTACGTGCCGCGGTTCTACGAACCCGACGCGCGGACCGGCCGTCCGCGTCCGACACGTCCCGGGCTTGCCGAGCGGATCGAGCCGGCCGTGGTCGCCGACTTGGACGCCACCCCCCTGCCCTGCCGGCCGGTCGTCCCCAACGTCGAAACGGTCCACGATCGCATCGCCATCGAGATCATGCGCGGCTGCCCTTGGCAGTGCCGGTTCTGTCAAAGCTCTCCGGCGAAACGCCCGGTGCGATTCCGCCGTGTCGAGACGATTGTCGAAGCGGCGCTTCAATCGTATCGCAACACGGGCTACAACGAAATCTCGCTCCTGTCGCTCTCGACGAGCGACTATCCGCACCTTGCCGAATTACTGACCGCGCTGCAAGCCATGTTTCGCCCCAAGGGCGTGAGTATCGCCGTGCCCAGCTTGCGAGTTAACGAGCAGCTGCAAATGCTGGGTGAATTGCTCAACACCGACCGGCGTGGTGGAGTCACCATCGCGCCCGAGGCTGCCCGGGATGAGATGCGCCGGCGGATCGGCAAGCGAATCACCAACGACGATCTGTACGAGGGCTGCCGGCAGTTGTTCGCCAAGGGCTTCGACCGGGTGAAGCTTTACTTCATGTGCGGACTGCCTGGCGAAACCGAAGACGATCTGGCCGGTATCCTCGAAATGGCCGAGACCATCTCGCGGTTGGGCCGCGAGGTCTCGGGACGCCTGGCCCAGGTGACGGCCAGCGTGTCGAATTTCGTGCCCAAGCCGCATACGCCGCTGCAATTCGGGCCGATGCAATCGCGCGATTATTTCCGCAAGGCTCACCGATTCCTTTTCGACTGCAAGCGGTTGCGAAGTGTCCAGGTGAAACGCCACGACCTCGAATGCAGCCTGTTGGAAGGCGTGCTCGGGCGCGGCGATCGGCGCGTGGGTCGTGCGTTGGAAACAGTCTGGCGGCGAGGCGCGCGCTTCGACGCCTGGCACGAACACCTCGACGTTGAAGGCTGGTGGAAAGCGCTCGGTGAAGCGGGCGTCGACGTCGATGCCGTGCTGCATCGGGCTCGGTCGACCGACGAGCCGTTGCCTTGGGATCACGTCGGCATTCGACAGGGCCGCGACCATCTGGTCGAGCAGTGGAATAAAGCAAACCGGTAGACAGCCTGCCGATCAACGGCCCGTCACGCCACGGCCGAGGCGATAACTCGTCCCGAATTGAGGTTTAGTTCGGGCACGATCGCGTAGCGATCGACTTGTGCGGCCGCGAGAATGTCTTCCTTGAGCCCCGCCTTGACAAGCGACTCTCCGCCGAGGCTCTTTTGGAGCTTCTCCGCCAGGCGTTCGGCCGGCAACGGTTCGGCGCCAAGCGAGATGGGCAACGCGAAGGCGTGTTTCCACGTCTCGCCGGCCGTGATCGCCTGGGCGTTGAGCTCGTAGAGCATGTCGCGGCGTTGCTGGAGCCGCTCGACGAGCATCCCGGCAAACAGAACATCGTCGTAGCTCATCTGCTCGTCGGTGCCGGCGCAGACCAGGTGGACTCGTTCGGCGCCGGCCAGTGCATCAAGCACGGCCGACGCGTTGACAAACGCGCCGAGCAGGATGCGGCTTGCCCCGTGACACCGGGCCAACGCCCTGGTGCCGTTCGTCGTGGTGAAGACGATCGTTTTGCCGGCGACTTTCTCGGACGAATATTCGGACGGCGAATTGCCCAGGTCGAACCCGTCGATCGGCATCGCCTGCCGCTCACCGCCGAGCAACGTGGTCTCGGGCGGAAGCCGCGCCGCTTCGACGCGAGCCTGGTCGACGTCTTCGCAAGGGAGAATCTCGCGCGCCCCGGACGCGAGCGCCGTGACAATGGTCGTCGAAGCCCGAAGCACGTCGATGACGACGGCCACGCTGCCGGCCAATTCCTCGTCGGCAACCAGCGAAGGGAGCGAATGGACGTTCAGGATATGGGGCATCGTTCTGGCCGATCGGTTGGGATTAGGGCACGGAAGGTCGTGGATGTGAAAAACTCCCCCCTTTTCTCTTTTCGGCTCGCCACCCTACAATACGGCCATGACTTTGTGCATCGCTGGCCGATTTTTTCGGAAAATCGGACGGGATTAACAAGATTGACACGATTTGAGACGGTGAGCCTGATTGTGTAAAGAGGAGAAATGGGAAAGGGAAAAAATGGAAATATTGGATCGGAGAGAGATTATGCGGTTCTCGGTCAATGCTCCTGTCATCCTTTCTTTCGGCTTCCTTCTTTCCGACGCATTGCTCTTATGGCTTGAATCATCACCAACATCCTCCTTGCCTCCAATCTTGTTGATCCTGTAAATCCTGTCCAAGAAAGGCATTTTTTCGTCCATGTCGGTTGACAAATCGCCCACGCGAGTGCGCCGGATGTTCGGCGAGATTGCCGGGCGTTACGACCTGCTGAACCACCTGCTGTCGCTGGGAATCGACCGGCGATGGCGGCGGCAAACGACGCGCCTCGTCCCGCCCGAGGGCTCGGGGCCCGTGCTCGACGTGTGCACGGGCACGGGCGATTTAGCGTTGGCCTACTGGCGAGCGGGCCGGGGCCAAGTCAAGGTTGTGGGGACCGATTTTTGCCGGCCCATGCTGGTCATCGGACACGAGAAGATCGAACGAGCCGGGGCGAGCGAATCGGTGTCACTGGTCGAGGCCGACACGCGGAAGCTGCCGTTTGCCAACGACCGGTTCCAAATCGTTTCGGTCGCCTTCGGACTCAGGAACGTCGACAACACCGACCACGGGCTCGCGGAGATGGTTCGGGTGTGCCGGCCGGGCGGACGAGTGGCCGTTCTGGAGTTTTCGACGCCCCAACGATGGCCCTTTCGAACGATCTACCATTGGTATTTCAAGCGAATTCTCCCCCGCGTGGGGCAACTATTGGCAAAGAATCGCCAATCGGCTTACAATTATCTACCTCGGAGCGTGAGCCAGTTTCCCGAGGGCGAGGCATTGGCCGAGCGGATGCGCCGCGCCCGGCTGAAACAAATCGAATATCACCAACTTACGTTCGGCGTGGCCACTTTGTATGTGGGAAAAAAATGAAACGCAACTTCGTCGTGGCTGTTACCGGCGCTAGCGGAGTCACCTACGCAATCCGGCTGATCGAGGCGCTCGCGACAACCGGTTGTGACGTTCAGCTTTCGATCAGCCAGGCCGCCGTCGCCGTGCTCAAAGAGGAACTCGACCTCAAGGTCAATCTCGACTACTTTTCCTTGTCCATGCTGGGAATCGAAATCGGCGACGGATCGAGTCAAGACGAGAAGCTCCGCCAACTCCGCTCTCTCTCCGGCATCGCCAGCGACCAGAGCAACGTGCTTTCGGTCGCCTCGGGCAAGCCGGGCGAAATCCATTATCGCGACTATCGCGATCTGGCTTCGCCCATCGCCAGCGGCTCGTTCCAGACCAACGGCATGATCGTCTGTCCTTGCTCGGGCACCACGCTCGGCGCGATTGCCTCGGGCACCGGCACGAACTTGATCCATCGCGCGGCCGAAATCCATCTCAAGGAACGCCGGCCGCTGATCCTGGTACCTCGCGAGACGCCG
>JAFGIR010000191.1 GCA_016929515.1 Pirellulales bacterium
CAACGTTCGGCGTGATGAGATGGCCCAGAACCCACGTGGGCGTCGTCTTGGCCGGCGCCTCGGCCCTTTGCCCGCTCGAAGGCCGCGCGGTCGTCGCCCTTGCCGAGGATTGGCATCTGCGCGGCGATCTCGTTGTGTCCGGGAGAAACCATTCCCCCGCGAACGGTCGGGCCGCGCGGCATGGGCCAAATTTACTCGGATGAGACTCGCGCGTCAATGATCGGAGTCGCACTGCCGTGCGGAAAACCCTGCTTCGCGCGGGGGGGCTGTTGGGCGAGTGCCTTGGCTCGCCGGTTTGCGGCCTTCGGTGAAAATCGCTGCGTCATTCCCCGCGACTTCTCTTCAGCGTTTTCCAAGGACGCCGGCGTGTTGTCCGTCTCGCCAATTGCATTTCACGAGGAATTGGCCATAATGCGACATTGGCCCATTCTTTTTTGGAGGAGACGACGCATGCAAGACAGAATCGTGTCGCAGGGAGTTACGTTTGACGATGTGCTGTTGGTGCCCCAGTACAGCGAAGTCATTCCGTCGGAGGTCGAGGTCCGCACCCGACTCACGCGGCGAATCACGTTGAACATCCCCATTCTCAGTTCGCCGATGGACACGGTCACCGAGAGCGCGATGGCGATCGCGCTGGCTCAGGAGGGCGGCCTGGGCATCATCCACAAGAACCTCTCGATCGAGCAGCAAGTCGACGAAGTCGTCAAGGTCAAACGGAGCGCCAACGGCATCATTGTCAATCCGGCCACCCTCCCCTCCAGCGCAACCACGGCCGAGGCACGCCACTTGATGGACCAGTCGAACGTGTCGGGCGTGCCGATCACCCGAGAGGATGGCCACCTAGAGGGTATTATCACGCGACGCGACCTCCGCTTTCTTGAGAACAACGATTTGAACGTGTCGGAGGTCATGACCCGTGAGAATCTGGTTACGGCGACGGGGACCGTAACGCTTGAGCAAGCTGAAAAGATTTTAATGGAAAAAAAGGTGGAGAAGCTTTTACTGGTTGACGAAGATTTCAGACTGACGGGCCTTATCACCATCAAAGACATCGATATGATGCGGCGATTCCCCTCTGCCTGTAAAGATGGGCAAGGGAGGCTGAGGGCGGGAGCTGCGATCGGTGTCTACGACTACGAGCGGGCCGAGCGACTGATTGAAAAGGGTGTCGACGTACTTGTGGTCGACAGTGCCCACGGCCATTCGAAGAACGTTATCGAGACCGTCCGACAAATCAAACAAAAATGGGATATCGACGTGGTGGCCGGCAACGTGGCGACGGCTGCCGGATGTAGAGACTTGATCGCGGCCGGTGCCGACGCCGTGAAGGTGGGCATCGGTCCTGGTTCCATCTGCACGACTCGGGTCGTCTCCGGCGTCGGAGTCCCGCAGGTAACCGCAATTTACGAAGTTGCCAAGGAGGCCGAAGCAACCCAAACGCCCGTCATTGCCGACGGAGGAATCCGTTACTCGGGCGACGCGACGAAAGCGATCGCCGCCGGTGCCCACGTGGTCATGCTCGGAGGCTTGTTGGCCGGATTGGAGGAAAGCCCCGGCGAGCAAATCCTCTACCAAGGGCGAACGTTTAAGGTTTATCGAGGCATGGGCTCCCTGGGAGCCATGGTGAAAGGATCAAGCGAACGTTATGGCCAGCCTGCCACATCGCGGCAGGGCAAACTCGTTCCCGAAGGCGTCGAAGGACGCGTGCCTTTCCGCGGCGCTTTAGGACCGTTTGTCTACCAGCTTGTGGGGGGAATTCGGGCTGGCATGGGCTATTGTGGAACACGAACCATCGAAGGATTACGCACGGAAGCGAAATTCATTCAGGTTTCTGCCGCCAGTGTACGGGAGAGTCACCCTCATGACATCGTTATCACGCAGGAAGCGCCAAACTATAGCACAGGGTACTCCGACGATCAGTCGTGAGACGCCCGTGACCGCCCTCGCTCAAAACAACCGGTCAAACCAAATCCTTGCCGTCGCCATGGGCCTGCTGGTCGTGGCGACGGTTCTTTTTGGCGCCACGGTCGTCGCGGCCTTCGAGCCCGGCGACCCGGACCACTCGATCACGCCGATCAGCCATTCGGCCGAAATCGACGATGCGAAGTTGGTCTGGCTGCCCTATCGCCCCTCGGCCGCCGAACTGCGAGCCGCGCGAGCACGCCGCTCGTCGAAGGTGGCCCGGGCCGAGTTCCAGTCGCCGGCCACGGCGGTCGGAGCGGCGGGCAACGACCCGATGTCCGATCCGTTCGGCGACCGGATTGCCCAAGCCGACACGACGCCAGCGGCCGAGGACAAGCCCTTCCAACCCGAGTTCATCGACCCGGTCGCCCTGCCCGGCGCCGATTCGTCGGGCGTGCCCAAGTCGAACAGGTCGCCGTCGACGCTCAGGAAGGGAGTCGGCGACCCAGCGGACAAATTGCGTGAACCGGATCTGGAGTGGTCGCTTAACAAGGACGTGGCGGCCAACTCGGAACGCGATCCCGCGTGTCTGCCGGCCGATTTTAAGCCAATTGGCGAGTTGACCATCGACATCAAACCGAAGGGCGACCCGATTCCCGGCGTGTGCGGCGTCAAGGAAGAGACGTTCGTGCCTCGCGTTTGGGAACCGACCACGTTCACCTGGAAAGCGAGCGGGCTTTGCCACAAACCCCTCTACTTCGAGGAAGTCCAGTTGGAACGCTACGGCCACTCGTTCGGACCGTATCTGCAGCCGGTTATCTCGCAAGGCCATTTCTTCGCCACCGTGCCCGTGCTGCCCTACCTGATGGGCGTCAATCCGCCCAACGAGTGCCTCTACACGCTGGGCTACTACCGGCCCGGCAGTTGCGCCCCGTACATGCTCGATCCGCTGCCGATCAGCGTTCGCGGAGCACTTCTGGAGGCGGGTTTCTGGACGGGCGGGGCTTACCTGCTTCCGTAGTCGACGCAGCTGAGCGTCGGCAAACCAACCCAACCAAAAACAAAGGGCCAGCGCCTCCGGGGCGCTTGGCCCTTTTGGGTTTCTCGAACGACAAAATACTTGACTTCCACGAGAGCATTTGCCATAATCACCATCATTCAGCCAGCCCCCACTTGGGTGGAGGTGCTGGCCGTTTCTTAGAAGGGCGATGGGCTTCTCGGGTGTTTCTCACCAGGTTTCTATCATCAGAAGTTGGGAAGGACGTGTTATGAAAACGCTGGCAAATCTCTCGGTCGCTGTCTCGCTCACGCTAATAATGACCACTCACGCCTCGGCCGTCCAAATCACCAGGTCGGTTACGGTCAACGGAATCACGTTGCAGGTCATCCGGCAAGCGGATCCGGTGGCGGGGCTCGAAAGTTACTGTCTCCGGACCGTCACCGACACCGCACTGCTCAACACGCTATATCTCGAACAACCGGCCATCGACGGAATCGTGCATCAATGCGAACACACCTACAACAGCGTTCTCCAGCCCACCGTGCTGCTCGCCCAAATCCGCGAGGGAGAAAGCACGCAGTCCTGGGGCGCTTCCGGCTGGACCGACCTCCACACGGCGGCGGATACGCACGTCCTTCTGGCGGAAGGCCTGAGTGAATTGCTGATCTTCGGAACCGATCCGCCCAACGAAGGCAACAGCGGTCTGAACCCGTACGGCCTCGATACGAACGGCGGATTGACCAAAATCAGCCTTGGGCAAATCACCGCGAGCACCGACTACAGCGTATCGAGCAATGTCGCCTCGGGCACCGAAATAGACGTCATGCAGGTCGTCATTCCGGCCAACTCGGCCGTCTATTTCAGTGGCGAGATCATTGGATACCTGGGTGGCTTGGAGACCCTGGCTGCTACTTTCGAAGACGTTCAAGTCGGCGTTCCCGAGCCAAGCACGTTCGTTCTGCTGACGTTGGGTGTTTTGTGTCTTGCCGGCGTGCGTCGACGGCGGTAGCAAGATTCATGACGAAATGAAAAAACGGCCAGACGCCTCGGCGTCTGGCCGTTTCTGTTCTTCCACGTTCTCGCGGCATCAATGTCCCGTCGTGCACGGACACCCGCCGCAGGTGCCGCCCGCGTCGCAGGGCTTCTCGCCTCGGGCCCCACAGCAACGGTTGCTGTTTGGGCTCATCTGCGGCGCGGCCGGGGCGCTCATTTGCTTGTCGAGCTTCGTGCCGCCGCAGGCCGGGCAGACTGGCTTCTCGTCGCCGCGCAACAGATATTCGAACCGCTGGCCGCAGTCGCGACATTCGTACTCGTAGATGGGCATGGCCGATTTCTCCGCAAAAGACACTTCCCTAAAAAGCCTCTTCACTCTACCATAGTCGGCCAACCACGCGAAGCGAATCCAAAATCCCAAAATCCCAAGATCCCAAAATCCCAAAATCCCGAAATCCCGAAATCCCGAAATCCCGAAATCCCGAAATCCCGACCATGACACTCCCCATACTCACCCGCGACCAGGTCCGGCGCCTCGACCAACTGGCCATGACCGAATACGGCATGGCCGGACTCGTCCTGATGGAAAACGCCGGACGCGGCACGGCCGACGTCCTCTGCGGCCTGGGCATCGCCGGGCCGGTCGTCGTTTGCTGCGGCCGAGGCAACAACGCGGGCGACGGGTTTGTCATCGCCCGCCATCTCGATTTGCGGGGCCATGCGGTCCGCGTGCTGCTTTGGGCCGACCCGGCCGATTTGACGGGCGACGCCGAGGCCAACTTCCGCATCCTGCAAAAAACGGACGTGCCGGTCGAGCTATTTGCCGCCGAGCACGACGCCGAGCGGCTGCGAGCCCAGTTCGACGGCGCCGGCTGGATCGTCGATGCACTCTTGGGCACCGGCGCCCGGGGTGAGCCGCGGCCGCCGCTGGACGAGGTCATCGACCAGATCAATGTCGCGCCGGCGCCCAAGCTGGCCGTCGATTTGCCCAGCGGATTGGACTGCGACACGGGCCAGGCGGCCCGCCACACGGTCCGCGCTGCCCATACGTGCACGTTCGCGGCGGCCAAGTCGGGGCTGGTGGTCGACGAGGCGCGACCCTACGTCGGCCAGTTGCACCTGGTCGACATCGGCACCCCCCGCTCGCTTATCGAGCGAATGCTGGCCGAATCGTGATTGAGTCAGAGCGTGTCCCCGGGACCAGACTGGCGGCGCAGGGTGCTTGGCAGTGAGCGCAGCGAAGGCCCAGTCCTTGGCCATCTGGGGCACCGCTTCGCTATGCCCCAGCCACACCGCCGCAAATAGCCCGATTTTTGTCATCCTGAGCCGCAAACTGTCATCCCGGCCGCAAACTGTCATCCCGGCCGCAAACTGTCATCCTGAGCGCAGCGAAGGATCTCGCCTACCGAGCAGGCCGACGAGATCCTTCGCTTTGCTCAGGATGACAGAAGAACCGAGTGGTGGAAATGACGACCGTCGCCGGGTATCATGGAGGCATGGCCCGCGCCGGCCGGCCGTCGCCACGCATTCCCCACCCCCCTGCCCCACCCACCGGAAAGGGTTTCAACGATGAAAAACAACGCTCTCGCAACAAGTTCTTCCTCGCGACGCACATTTCTGAAGCAGACGGGCGGCGCCATTGCCGGCGCGAGCTTGGCCGGCGCGATGGCCTCGCGCGTCCACGCGGCCGGCGACGACACGATCAAGATTGCGCTGGTCGGTTGCGGTGGGCGAGGCACCGGCGCGGCGGCCAACGCGCTGGCGACCCAAGGGCCCACGAAGCTCGTGGCCATGGCCGACGTGTTCGACTTTCGGCTCACCGGAAGCCGCGACCGGCTCGCCAAACCTTATGGCCGCCAGGTCGACGTGCCCAAGGATCGGCAATTCCTGGGCATGGACGCCTATCGCAAGGCGATCGACGCGGTTGGGCCCGGCGGCGTGGTCGTCCTGGCCACCCCGCCCGCCTTCCGCCCGCTCCACGTCGAGTACGCCGTCGAGAAGGGTTGCCACGTGTTCATGGAAAAATCGTTCGCCGTCGACGCCCCGGGCCTCCGGCGCGTGATGGCCGCCGGCAAGCAGGCCGAGTCGAAGAACCTCAAAATCGGCACCGGGCTGATGAGCCGCCACTGTCGGCCGCTGATCGAGGCCGTTCAAAGGATCCACGACGGCGCGATCGGCGAGATCATTTCGGCCTGGGCTTATCGACTGACCTTTCCGGCCGAGCTAACGCCGCGGCGCGAAGGCACCAGCGAGTTGGCCCATCAAATCCGCAACTTCAACTGCTTCCCCTGGCTCAGCGGCAGCTTCTTTTTGGACTGGTTGGTCCACAGCCTCGACGTGGCCTGTTGGGCCAAGAACGCCTGGCCCGTCTCGGCCCAGGGCCAGGGCGGCCGCGAAGTCCGCAACGTGCCCGACCAGATGTTCGACCACTACGCCGTCGAGTACACGTTTGCCGACGGAACCCGGATGATGGGCGAATGCCGCCAGATGGCCAACTGCTTCAACTTGCGTTCGGTGCCCGTCCACGGAACGCGGGGTTCGGCCGTCTTGGGCGAGAAATTCCAAAAACCGGCGATCTATCGCGGCTACCAGCCGTCGCGCGATCAGCTCGTCTGGCGCTTTCGCGGAAAAGCGTCGAACTGCTACCAGGTCGAACACGACGAACTGTTCGACGCCATCCGAAACGATAAGCCCTACAACGAAACCGAGCGGTCGGCCAAGGCCTGCATGACGGGCCTCCTCGGCCGGATGGCCGCGTTCTCGGGCCAGCAGATCACCTGGGACGAAGCGATGGCTTCGAAGGTCGAGTTGGCCCCGGGCCTCGATCAAATGACGATGGACTCGCCGCCGCCGGTCGTGCCCGACGCCAACGGCCAATACCCCATCGCCACGCCCGGCGTGACCAAGGTACTGTAGCCGCCGCCCCAAAATCTCGGAGCGAAGTCCAAGCAGCCTTGCGTGTTTACCCGCCGCGGATCTCGTCGATGCCGATCTCGTGGGGCAATCGGCCACCGAGCGAGGCCCGAGCGGCCGTTCGGCCGGCCGCTTCGCCCATGGCGACCGCGTTGCCCGTCACGCGGTAACTGGCGTGGGCAAAGAAATCGCCGCTGATGCACCGCCCGGCCGTCAGCAGCCCGTCGACGTCCTTGGCGATCAACGCGCGGAGCGGAATGTCGTAAGCGCGCGTCTCGACGCCTTCGTTCGTGGTGTTGCCGTCGGCGTGTTCCGGATCGAGCGAGTGAACGTCGACGGCGAACGCCGCGCGGCACACCGCGTCGTCGAACCGCGCGCCGCGCGTCAGATCATCTCGGGTAAGCGTGTAGCGGCCGTCGATTCGCCGGCTTTCGCGGACCCCGATGTGCGAACTGGTGGCCAACAACCGGAGGTCGCTCCACACGCCGCCCGTCCGCCGCAGGGCGTCGACGATTCTGTGAATCTCGGCCCGGCCGTCAATCGTCGCGTCGGTCACCTGCTGGGCGTCGATGGCCGAGGCGCCGTACTCGTGGTTGGCCATCAACGCAAAATGGTCTCGGCGGACGCAGAAGAGCGTAGGACTCTGGTAGGAAGGCTCGACGCCCGCCCGCCGCAGCTCGTCGCGCAAGGCAGCCTTGGCCGTTCGCGAGTCGAC
>JAFGIR010000192.1 GCA_016929515.1 Pirellulales bacterium
CGTCGGCCGGCCTTCGCCGATTCGTTGCAGCTCGTCGATCACCTCGACCAATGGGCCCACGCCGGCGGCCGAAAGCTGCTTGAGGATCTCTCGCGCTTGGTCGATCTGCCCCCCGCCGGCCAGCGCGGCGACCAGCAACGTTTGGGCCGTCTGGCGCCACTCGTCCGGCGCGTCGTTGGCCGCGCGGAGCGCCACGGTCAACACTCGCCGGGCTTGATCGTATCCCCCCTCGGACGATTGCAGCCGCAGCCGCGCGGCCCAGAGGACGGCGTTGCGCTGGGCCGGCGAGATTCGCTCGGGCAGACGCCCTTCGGGAGTCTGCAGGAGCGACTCGAACCACTTGGCCGCCTCGACGGCCATGGTCTGGGCTGTCGGGGCGTCCGGCGTCAGTTCGGCGATCCGGGCCGCGTAGGACTGGCCGACGGCATCGACCGCGCCGGCAAATCGCTCGTCCGCCGGCGAGATGGCGCGATACGCGGCAATCGCTCGCTCCCAATCGCGCTGGTAGCGACGCACGCCGCCGAGCCACCAGAGCACCTGGCTCGTGGTCGACGCGCCGGGCCAGGTGCGCAGGTGTTCTTCGAGCAACTCCACATACGCGTCGAGCGCGTCGTCCGATTTCGCGCCGACCGATTGGGCCATGTTGCGAATGGCCTCGACGTGAATCGCGGGTGCCTTGGGCTGACTGGTTGCGGCCAAGGCCAATCGGCGGCAACGCTGGAACGCTTGTCGGTGGTGGCCCTGTTTCTGCACGATCATCGCGGCCAGATAGCCCAAGTCGAGCGCGGCCGCCGCATCGCCCTGTTCGGCGGCCAGCGCGGCGGCCCGATCGTAGCCGGTCAGCGCCGTGTCGAGTTGACCGTTCAGATAGGCGATCTTGGCCGCGCGGACCCGTGTGTCGAGATCGCCCGCTTCGTGAAAATGGCCGGCCAAGAGCATTTCGGCCCGATGAGTCCAATAGGCCCCATGGCGTGCTTCGATCTGGCGGACAAGTTGGCTCGCGCGGGTTTGCCACGATTCGGCGGCCGCCGAATCTCGCGCGTCGCTCGCGGCGTGCCACGCGGCCAGACACGCTTCGAGCCGCGCGAAGTCCCAGTCGGGCGAGTCGACTTGGGCCAGGTCGTTCGGCACTTGCAGCAAACCGACGGCCTGGTCGATTTGATTCCGCGCCAGCGCCAAGCGGACCGCCTCGGCCCGAGCCTTGAGCGCCACGGCCGCCGGAGCGTGTTGCTGGGCAATCGATGCCAACGCCTGTTCGGCCGCCGCGTAGTCGGACAACAGCCGATAGCACGTTGCCCGGCTTAGGCGACTTTTCCAGATCAACGGGTCGTCGGGCAGCCCGGCCAACTCATCAAGCAGACGAACCGCCTGGGTCAAGCCGTGGGCCCGGTCGGCGCTCGCCTCGTTGTAGGACCGGGCTTGGCTCATCCACGCCCGGGCCAACTCGAAACGCAGGTGGCGTCCGAGCGAGATCAATTCGTCGATCGAGAGCATTTTTGGCTGATCGCGCCCCGAGCGGTTCGAAGGGCGAGTCGTCGAAGCCCGTTGGGCCGTGGTGAGCATCTGGTCGACTTCGGTCGTCAATGCCCGGAGCCGCCCGACCGCGTCGCGCAACTGGTCCTTGGCTTCCGCAAGCCACGGCTCACGGTCGGCCGCGACTTCCGATTGCTGGCGCGCGAGTTCGCCGCGTGCTAGCGCCACCAACGCGCGTTGCAGCGCAACAAGCGGTTTCCATGGGCTGTCGGGTTCGGCCGCGAGCCACGCGTCGAGCGTCTGCCGGGCTTGCCGCCAAAGGGCGGCCCGCTGCTCGGACGGCGCGCCGGCCGCGTGCTCGGTCAAGGTCCGCGCCGCTTGGATCGTTAATTCGGCCCGGTCGCGGCTCGACAAAGACGGATTGGCCAATCGCTGCCGGCAGTAGGTTTCGGCCAGTTCGAACAACTCACGTCGACGCAGACCGTCGAGAAACGTCGCGTCGGTCGAAACCTCGGTGCCGCGGGCCGCCGGGGCGGCCAAGGCGATTACCGCCGACATCAGCGCGATGGTCCAGACGCCCGTGACTTCAGTTTTTCGACAAGGCCGAACGCCCATCATACCTTCTCCGAGGCGGCAAACTGGATTCTTCGCAATCCGATTTGCCGGCACGCGTCGTAGACGTCGATCACTTTTTCCAAAGGCACGTTTCCGTCGACGTCGAGAATCACGGGCAAGTCGTTTTTCAGCCGGGCAATAGAGACCAACACGTTGCGAACGTCCGCGAGTTTCTCATAATCGCGCTCGTTGATTCGCCAACGGGGTTGGTCGTCTTGCCAGAGAATCCGAACGACGATCTCGTCCAGATCCAGCATGTCCGGATCGGGCGGCGCCGCGGTTTCCACCGCGCCGGGCAGTTGGAGATTGGTCGGCAGGATTTCTTCGACCGCCTGGAAGCTGGCCGTGCACACGAAGAAGATCAGCAGGAGAAAAATGACGTCGATCATCGGCGTCATCCTCACCTCCAAGGTCCTTCCGTTGCGATGATGAAGCGGTAGTCGCATGGTTCGCGTCACTCCTTGCCCGCCACGACCGCAAAAGTCACGTCCCAGACGCCCGATCGGGCACAGGCGAGCATGACCGGTTCGATATCGCGGTAGGGCACGCGCCGGTCGCTGCGAATCCGCACTTCCAATGCTCCCTCGGTCCGCTCTCGTTCGAAGCGGATTAAACGACCCAATTCGTCCGAGTCGAACAGCCGTCCGCCGACCATGATCCGTCGCTCGTCCCGCGTCTTGGGCAGAACGTTGACCACGATCCGCCGGGCTTTTCCTTCCGCTTCGGCTCGCCGGCCGCTGGCCGCCGTGGGCAAATCGAGTTCGAGTTGAACCTCTTGCTGCGCGAGATGGCTCGAAACCAGGAAGAAGATGATCAACAGAAACACGACGTCGATCATCGGCGTCATGTTGAATCCCAGGCGACCGCCCGATGAGTGGTTCGGAAGTCGCATCAATCACGACCTCCTCGGGGCGGAACCGGCGGCACGGGCGGCGCGAAACCCGTCATCGGCCGGGCCGGACCACGCCGTTTGAGCGGTCCGAAAGCATGCTGGGCCGCGTAAGCCGTCTCGGCGACGAGTTGATCGACACGATTGCGAAAAATCGCAAACGCCGCCAACGCCGGAATGGCCACGATCAGACCTTCGACCGTCGTGACCAGCGCCAGGTAAATGCCCGTGGCCAGATCGGCCGCGCGGGCGGCACCCTGCGTGGCGGCCACCTCGTGAAAAGCAAAGATCATGCCGATAACCGTGCCCAAAAGACCCAGCATCGGCGCGATGTTGCCGATGACCGAGAGGTATTCGATTTTTCGAAACAGCCGGGCGGACTGATCGGCGGTGGCATCCTCCGTGGCTTTTTCGACGGCTGCCCAGCCACCCTCGACCTCGCCCAGCCCGGCCGCGAGCACAAACGCCAGGAAACTGGACCGGCGCCGACACTGCTGTTCGGCTGCCGCGAGGTCGCCGTCGGCCAGAAGCTGCCGCACCTCGTCGCCCAAGCCGGCCGGCATCAACACCGATGCGCGAATCGTCATGATGTGTTCGATCACCAACGCCACGGCCACAATCGACAGCAACAAAATGACCAGCCCGACGACGCCGCCCGCTTTGAATATGTCCCAAAAACTCCCGCTTGCCGCCTCGTCCATCTCGGACCCGTCCGGCGCTTCGGCACCGGCGGGCACACCCAGGTCGGACGATGGCCGCGGTCCGGCATCCGACGCGGCCGCGATCGGCGCGCCGCTGGAACGATCCCCCTGGGCCTCGGCCGAGAGTGTCGCGCAGAAACACGCCACGAGGATCACCAAGAAACACGTTACGTTTCGCAAGGGTCTTCTCCCTATTCTGGTATTACGGTCCATTAGGTGGTTCGTCGGCCTTGGTCGGTCGGGGGTTTTCTTGGTCGTGCTCGGTCATGGCCTCCCATCGGGCTCGGGCTTCGGTTGCCGCGCGGGCCGACGGATGGTCGCGAAGCACTTCCCTATAGAGGCGGGCAGCCTGTTTGGGTCGCTGGAGTTTTTCGAGCATGAGGCCTGCCTCGACGAGCGCTTCGCTCGCCAGCGCGTCGTCGCGCGGATACAGAATCGGCGCGCGCAACATGGCCAGGGCCGCTTCATCGAATCGTTCTTGTCGCGCCAACGCCCGGCCGAGGACGAAATAGGGCCCGGCTTGCAGCGCGGTGGGCATCCGGTCAATGGCCTTCTGCCAGACGCCCGTTTGGGTCGCGCCGGCCGTGACCA
>JAFGIR010000193.1 GCA_016929515.1 Pirellulales bacterium
GCAACCGTGGCGAGTCACGAAATCGCGACACCATCGGGCCGTGGTGTCATCACTTCGATTCCCGGCAGATGCGCAATTGACATCATCTCATCCGGGATCGCCGCGTCGAATTCCTCATGCCGATTTGTCGCAAAACATTAAGGATAAACAGTTTACAAAACCACCAACGAGACCCATGAACGAGATTGGCCCGACAGTTGCATATTGAACAGGACCATGTCAGAAGGAAATCCCGCAAGGAAGTGAGAACCGCTTGCGAAACAAGGAGATCCGTCATGTCCCTGCTCAACAGAAGCCTGCCGTTGTGGATCGCGTTGATCGTGCTGGCCACTTGCAGCGCGACCCTTGCGGATCGCACGCCCCCGCCTCCCGGCTCACAACCCCACAGAGCTCCGCCGGCCCATTCCGGTGCCCACAAAGCTCCGCCGGCCCATCCCGGAACCCACAAGGCACCGCCGGCCCATCCCCCGAAGCAACCGGGCGCGAAGAAGCCAGGCCCGGGCAAGCACCCCGGCGAGCTTCCTGGCAAGCACCCTGGCAACCAACCCGGCAAGAAGCCTGGCAACCACCCGGGCAAGCATCCGGGCGGTCACCTGGGCAAACCGTGGTGGAGCGGTCCCCACCCGGATCATCATCCCCACCATCCGGTGCATCCTCACCACGATCCCGACTGGCGTCCCCGGCCGATGCCCATGCCGATTGTGCCCATGGTCGAGCCGGCCTTCGGCCCCCTGGAATTGCTCAACGAGAATGATGTCACGCTGCAGTGTCGGATCAACGGTAAAGTGGTCGTATTACAGCCCGGTCGCGTTCTTCCTTTGGAGCCGGGTCGGGTTTGGACGATCGAATTCCATCGTGGCGGTCCCTTCGGCATCGCCCGATATGAGCTGGTCGACGGCATTCACAAGTTCGTCCGTGCGGAGCGTGGCTGGGAACTGATTCGCGTGGGCCACGAACCGCCTCCCCACGAACCCGAGTTCGAGATTCCAGCCAACCCGCTCGCCTACTAAAACGGGCAAGGTTGTTTCGACGTCCCCCGGCCAAGCGGCGGCACGGTTCAAATCGACCGTGCCGCCGCTGTTCGTTTGCCCTCGGTGGAGATCGGGTTGCCGAAGGTGATCTTGTGCCAGGGATGTTTTTGCGATAAGAAATTCCATGGACGTCTGGTTTACGCGGAACGGTCGACCGTTCAAAAACGCAAGAGAGAAAACAACATGGAAGAACCGCAACACGAGGGGCCCCTCGAAATCGCCGTCGTCGGCGACATCACCGAACACGAACCAGATCTGTTCGAGAAGCTCCTGGGCGTCGAGCCGGGCGGATCGTGCGTGCTCTATTTCGATTCGCTTGGCGGCAGCGCCTATGCGGCCGTCGCCATGGCTTCGGCCATTCGTCTGCGCGGGCTGAACGCCACCGGCATCGTGATCGGCGAATGTGCCTCGGCCGCCCTGTGGCCGTTTGCCGCGTGCCGTCGCCGACTCGTGACACCGCTGAGCTTCTTGTTGTTCCATCCGATGAAATGGCAGAGCGAGGAAAACGTCGCCTTGATCGAGGCGGCCGAATGGGCACGCCATTTCGGCTCCCTGGAATCCGAAATGGATCAGTTCCTCGCCGACTTGTTTGGCACGTCGATCGAACAAATTCAAACCTGGTCCAATCCGGGCCGTTATGTGTCGGGGCGAGAAATGGCCGAAGCCGGACTTGCCGAACTCGTCGACCTCAAGATGCTCCCCTCGCTGCAAGGCCGTCCCTAGTTCCCAGAAGAACCCTTGATGGCCAAACGAAAACACAGTCGCCGCGATTTCCTCAAAGGCCGGCCGGCCGTCGACGCCATGGCCGACCGGCTCGATCACGCGCCGACGGACCCAACGTACAAAACCAACGAGCCGGCCCTCTCCGAAGGATGCTTCCTCCGCGTCAGCCGCGAGGCGATGGCCGGGCAATTCGAGGTTCTCTTCAACGTCGGCCAGTATCCGCATGCCGCCGAAGCGGCCATGGCGGCGCTCGACGAAGCCGAGCGAATCGAGGAACAAATTTCCTTCTATCGGGCAAGCAGTGAACTGACGCGGGTTAACCAGCTGGCCGCCGCCGGGCCCGTGAAAGTCGAAGCGGCCCTCTTTGACCTGCTCGAACTGGCCGTGCAGCTTCATGGCGAGACCGGCGGCACGCTGGACATCACGGCCGGTCCACTATCCGACGCCTGGGGTTTCTCGCGCCGCCAGGGAGAAATCCCCGATCAGCAGCGACTCGAACAGGCCATGGCCTGCGTGGGATGCGACAAGCTCGAACTCGACGCCAAAAGCCGGACCGTTCGTTTTCGCACGCCGGGTATGCAGATCAACCTGGGCGCAATCGGCAAGGGCCATGCCCTCGATCGTTGCGCCGATTTGCTCACGTCACAGGGCATCGACGACTTCATGATTCACGCCGGCCAGAGCAGCGTCATCGCGCGGGGATCCATCAGGCCGGTCGGGACGACGCCCGCCGAAGCCAAGCCGACCGGTTGGCTCGTCGGCGTGCACGACCCGTTGCACCACGGACGCCGATTGGCCGAGGTCCGGCTTGATGATCGGGCATTGGGTACCTCGGGCTCGGAAAAACAGTTCTTTCGCTACCAAGGTCGACGGCTGAGTCACGTGCTCGACCCACGGACCGGCTGGCCGGCCGAAGGGCTTCTTTCCGCGACCGTCCTCGCGCCTACCGCCACGGTGGCCGACGGATTGTCGACGGCGATGTTCGTCATGGGGCCGGGAAAAGCGATTGCTTTTTGCGAGACGCACAGTGAACTGGCAACCGTTCTGGTCCAATCCAAGGCAAATCGTGTCGAAGTACTTTCATGCGGTTTCGAACCAGGTGAGTTGAAAGTCCTCGCGTAACCACCCCTCAGATGGGACTGCACCGGGGGTGATTATAGATCCCCCCAAAAGGCAAGCGAATACCTCTAACCAATCGGGTTGGCTACAAAGGACCGTTGTGATCGACTTGATTTTCTTCTAGGATGAGATAATCGGAACGACTGGGTTGGCCTTTGCTTGGCAAACGGAAGTCCGCCGGTGACGATCAACCGATCTGTGGCGTTCGATCACCCTGCGACCAGGAAAACTGGCTTATTTGGAGATAAATGGGCAAAATCGTCCGGTTTTTCCTAGTAGGTCGAACCGATCTGAATACGGTATACCGGTTTTTTGTGGCATGGCTCATGTCCTTCTGTCGCTATCCGCGAAGCCGACAAGCGAAAGCCGACGGGTGGGAAGCCCGTTTTTCGGCACATTGGGTGATGGGCCACCGATGGTTGACCACGCGGCTATCCATCGACCGACGACGTTGATTCTGGCCAAAGACCTCTGATGATGGACTTCTTGCTCGATCACGGCTCCTATCTAGGGATCATCATTTTCATGATCCTCACGGGCGCCGGTCTGCCCCTTCCCGAAGAAGTGGCGATCGTGGCAGCCGGTATCCTCAGTTCGGTTGGCAAGCTTGATCCGTGGTTGGCACTCTCCGCTTGCCTTTTCGGCGCGTTGGCCGGCGATTGCGTGATGTATTGGATTGGCCATCATTTCGGTCGTCGCGTACTGCGAGAACATCATTGGTGGAATCGATTTGTCAAACCCGAGCGCGAAGCTCAAATGGAGCAAATGCTACAGAATCATGGGTTCAAGGTGCTTTTCTTGGCCCGTTTTCTGGTTGGCTTGCGCTCGCCCGTCTATCTTTCGTCCGGAATTCTCCGCATGCCGTTTTTGCGGTTCATGATGATCGATCTGTTCTGTGCGACGACCGTGATCGGTACCTTCTTTGGTCTGAGCTACTGCTACGGAGAAGCCATTCTCCGGCGGATCCGTCAGGTCGAATTCAGCGTGACCACGATTACCGTATTGGTGCTCGCAGTCGTTGCGATTTATCTCTGGCGTCGTCACGTTCGGCACGTGGCCGAGGAGTCGGCCTTGAAGCCGGAGGAAACGGCCGCCGATGAGGAAGACCCGGCTGAACCGAGTGACGAATCGAACAACGATAAGCAAAACGGTCAGGTCGATTGGCCCGACGTACCCCATCGTTCCTCTGGCTTGACGACAAACTCGGATGTCGCCGATGTGATCTCCGGGCGCGCCACCGCCCGGCGTATGCACTAGACAGTTGTTTTGCTCCCATTCTCACTTCCGAGCCGGTAGAGACTCTCATGTGGAGCCCTCAACGCAGCACGATCGGAATACTCATCCTGCTCCTATTCGGCATGGTCGTTTGGGGTCGCTCGACGGATGCCCAGCAGGCGCAATCCGAATCGCGGTGGCTCGTCTTCGCCCGCTCCCGAGTGCAGTTTGGAATTCACTCGGGTCGCGTCGTCTTCACCATGTTGCTACCCCGTGGTTTCGTGAGTCCGTGGTCGACGGATCAACTCGGCGGAAAAGAGCAAATTGCGATCGTGCACTCTTCGGAGACCGGGGCATCCGAGTTCACCTACCGGCAGCTTTCGCCCAAGCGGAAGCTGACCATCACCGCTAAAGCGAACGGTCGATTGGCCATTCGGCAGGAACCGGGCGATCGGGGCAAGACGGTTCCGAGCGAATTCCTGCAAGAACCTTCGCAACCGTTGGTGCTCACTTTCGGAAAGGACGCCGAGAAGAAAACGCTCACAGCGCCCACCCTCTGGCACCTATTGCTCGAACATCCCGACCCATGCAAGCAATACGTGCTGCCCGACTTGGAACGCTTGCGGCCGGATTGGAAATTGCTCGACCAGGCTCAAGCGGTCGAGAAGGCGTTGCTCGCGGCGGCGCGGCTGGGCAAGTTGCCCGACCGGCAACACTGGGCCGCGCTGGTTGCCCAGTTGGCTGACGAGCGGTTCACTCGACGCGAAGCGGCCGATCGCCAGCTCCGTGCCATCGGTCGACAGGTGTTGCCCTATTTGAGAGATCTCGATCGCGAGAAGCTCGACGTGGAACAACAGTATCGCATCCACCGCATCGTCGAATCGCTCAGCGACACTTTGACCGACGAGACACCCCGCCAGACAGCCAACTCGATGCTGGGCGACCCGACGATCTGGATCGTCCTGCTGGGTCGCGACTCGCAATCGACGCGCGAGGTGGCGGCAAAATATCTTGAGCGTCTGTTGGAAAGCCCCATTGATTTCGACCCGGCTGCCGACGCGCCCACGCGACGACGTCAAATCGAAGCCCTGCGCAAGCGGATTGCCGGGCAGTAGTCTCTCGTCGGGCGATGCCCGACTCGTCTCACGTCGAGATCTTGGATTCCGCCGGGCCACATTTCTCCGCGCAGCACGTCAAGATCGTGTTATACAGCCAGGCGAAGACAGCCCCGCCGATCAGCCCGTCGAAAAACGCCCAAACGAGACCAAGAACGCTTCCCATCGGACTGAGGTTGTAGCCGACGTACACGCGACCGAGGAAGGTCGTGTCGTCGGTGGGTCCCTCAAGAGCGATGATCCACCAGGTCAACGCAAAAAGTCCGATTCCCCAAATCAAACCGCAAGCCAGCGCAAACGCCTTCACATTGAGTTTCATGGCGACAACCCCTTTCGTTTTCAATAAACCCCCTTGCCCGACCAAACGGCCGAGACCCGCTCAAGAAACCACATGAAAACCCATCCGAAGATGGCCAATACCACGATCGTCTGAAGGATGGCGACGAACGTCAGCAGCCTTTTCGACCCTGGAGAGAAATAAGGGCTTCGCCAGAGCATCGGCACGGCCAAGGCGCCCATCAACACGAAAAGCATGACCAGGACCAACCAGCGTGGCTCGTAAGGGGCGACGATCTTGGCCGTCAGCACGGGCCGTTTCGGTTCGGCCGCTTCGGACGTTTTGGTTAGTCTGGACATGACAATCGAGGTTTCCGAACGGTCAACTTGCTTCTGAAATATAACACTCGACGGGCCGCCCAGCGACCAGCCGACCGATTGGCCGCGATCCGCTGCCCACGCCGGCGACTCAACTTCCCCATCTTCCCTTGACTCGCGCCGCGTGAACTGCTACAAGTCGCGACCTCTGTCAAACGAACCCCACGATTCGGGAGGCTCTTGCACGCTTTTCGGCAATGCTTCCCGGCAACACGATAATCCGAGACTCACTTCATGTATCGGCGTCACGGGAACAAGCTCCGCTGGGTCTTTCTGGGCTGCGATCTGGCGGTCACGGCCGGTGTTTGGTTCGTGGCCTATGGCCTTCGTTACGCCCTGTGGCCCTCGCCGCTGGGCATTCCTGACGCCCCTCTCGTCTTTCGCGCCTTGCCTGCCGTGCTCCTCCTCGCGGCGGTTGCCTACCATCTGGTTGGGCTCTACGAAATCCACCGGCTACGCGAGTTGCCTCGTGAATTGAGCGTCGTATGTCGGGCCGCCGGATTGCTGTTCGTCCTGGTGATTACGGTGACGTTCTATCGCCGCGATCTGTACGAATCGCGTCTCGCGCTCGGCCTGTTCCTGGCGATCGACGTCGTCGGCCTGACGTTGGCCCGCCGCGCCGTCTGGCTTCTGTTGAAACACCTGCGGCGACGAGGTCTCAATTACGGCCGAGCCGTGATCGTCGGTGCCGGACGAACCGGCCGGCTGGTCCTTCAAACCATCGAGAACAACGCATGGACGGGGCTCGAGGCCGTCGGGTTTGTCGATGATCGGGCCGACACCGTAAGCCCCCCGACACACCGTCCTCTCTTGGGTCCCATCGACCAACTTGAGCAAATCGTGGCCGAGCAAGACGTCGACCATGTGTTCATTGCCCTGCCGTTGTCGCGCTACGGTGAATTGCCGCGAGTCTACAACTGCCTGTCGAACGTGTTGGCCGAGGTGCAACTTGTGCCCGAAGTGCCCAATCTGGCAGGCATGAAACTCCGGATGCTCGAAATCGACAACGTCGGGTTTCTCAGCCTCCGCGCCGACCCGCACGCGGGCTGGGCGCGTTGGGCCAAACGTACCACTGACCTGGTCCTCGGCACGGCGGCACTGGTGTTTCTGACACCGCTACTCGGACTGATTGCCGTCGCGATCAAACTCAGCGGCCCGGGACCCGTCTTCTATCGCCAGACACGCGCCGGGCTGGGCGGACAACCCTTCTCGATGCTCAAGTTCCGCACGATGCGCGTCGACGCCGAGCAAGCCACCGGGCCGGTTTGGGCTACTCGCAACGATCAGCGATGTACCCGGCTCGGACGATTCCTGCGACGCTGGAGTCTCGACGAGCTGCCCCAGTTGTTCAACGTCCTCGCCGGCCAGATGAGCCTCGTCGGCCCACGGCCCGAACGAGGTGTGTTCGTCGACAAGTTTCGGCGACAGATTCCAGGCTACCAGCAGCGACATCGGGTCAAATCGGGCATGACCGGCTGGGCCCAGGTCCAAGGTTGGCGCGGCAACACGTCGTTGCGACACCGGCTCAGTTGCGATCTCTACTACATCGCCAACTGGTCGCTCGTGCTCGACCTCAAAATTCTCCTGTTGACCGTTTGGTGCGGCCTTCACCATCGCAACGCGTATTGACGCGTTGACGCCTTGCTCTTCCCACGCGTCTTCGCTGGCGGCGAACGCGCGTTTCCAGCCTGAAGCCAATACCCCCTCTTTAGAGCCATTTCTGACCGGGAAAATTGAATAATATTTATTTTGACTTCACTATTATGAACACTACACTTAAATAGAACCTCACTAAAAATGCGAGTTCTCCGAAAGCAGGAAAAACAACCATGGACCAAATTCCGCCGCAAAGCCAACGTTGGGTCGACCTGCTCGAAGAAGAAGACTTGGCCTTCATCAAGCGATTCATCCTGGCTTCGGGATCGCTCAAGCAGATGGCCGAGGCCTACGGCATCAGTTACCCCACCGTCCGCCTGCGGCTCGACCGGCTCATCGCCAAAATCAAGGTCTATGACAGCCAGGAGATCACTTCGTCGTTCGAGCGACTCCTTCGGGCACAGTATGCCGAGGGAAAAATCGATGTCCACACACTCAAAACCCTATTGACCGCTCATCGAGAGGAACTTGGAGAAACATCATGAGAAAACTAATGCTCCTGGTTGTTGGTACCCTCATGGCTTCATGGCTGCCGGCCACGCACGCAGCGGAAACGCTACGCGACATCTCCTGGGCCGAACTGCGGAAGTCGGGCCAGCTTTCCGCCGGCGAAGTGCTTCCGGCAAAATCGCCCAAGGATGTTCAAATGCTGAAAATCGAGAACGTCACGAATACGCCCAAGACGGTCAAGCTGTTTGAACTGAAGAGCCCGGGCGTCACGCATTCGGCTTACGCCATTCGCGGCCGGGCCCGTTATGAAAAAATGAAAGGCCGGAGTTACCTGGAAATGTGGAACCACTTTCCTGACGGTGCCCGGTTCTTTTCACGAACACTCGCGACCCGGGGAGTCCTGAAATACCTCGAAGGCACGTCCGACTGGAGAGATTTCTCGCTGCCGTTTTCCATCAGCGGAAGAACCGATCGACCAGATCGATTGGTGGTCAATCTGGTATTCAAGGGGAGTGGAACAGTCTACCTCGCACCCATGCAACTTAAGCAGTACGCCCATGCACAAGAAGCGACGATGCTCCCCGGGGCATGGTGGGGTGACCGGACCGCCGGCCTGATCGGCGGAATCCTCGGATCCGCCTTGGGATGTCTCGGAGGATTGATCGGTGTGCTGGCCAGCCGCGGCCGTGCGCGGGCGTTTGTCATGGCGTTGACGGCGGCCATCGTCCTTTTCGGCATAGCCCTGCTCGGAGCCGGCGTGGTCGCGTTGCTTTTGAAACAACCCTACGCCGTCCACTACCCACTGCTGCTGATCGGAGGCCTCGGCACGCTGATTGTCGGCCCTATGCGCCGAGTGCTTCGCCGTCGATACGAGCAGAAGGAATTGCAGCAGATCTCGGCCATGGACCTGGGCAGCGCGTCGCCGTAGAACGCCACGGCAAGCGTCAGGCTCGGCGTCGGACCGGCGTCTCGCACAGGGCCCGGCCGGTCATCGAGAAATGGGGCAGCGGAACCACGTCTCCCGGAGTCTGTTCGGGCTCCGCACAGAGACTCATGAGCCGGCGATGCTCGCGGCGTTGGGCTGGCGAGCGGCACGCTCCCAGCAGATGCCCCAACAGACTGCCCAGCATTCCCGGACCGGGGAACTCGCTGGCGACGTCCACAACCGCCTGGCCGAGGTGGCCGGTCAGACCGCGCAGCCAGCCGCCGTGCGGCGCCCAGCGCCAGAAGATCCTCTCGTTTTGCATGGCCCGGCAAAATGCGCTCGTCCGACGGCGCGGCAAGTCGACGGCGCGGACGCGCGAATCGGACTCGACCACGCACCGCCCGCCCGCCGCGATCAGTCTCAACGCCAGATCGGCGCCGGCCGTTTGTTCGTCGAAACCGATACAGAACCGATCGACGCGTCGCAGCATCGACTTGCGATAGAACGCGGCACGTGGGTCGGGGCCTGCGACGTTCGAAAAATCGCCGAGCGTCTTGGTCGCCGACTGACCGTGACCGACCGGTCGGACCGCACCGCTTGGGCGATATTCGAGACCGGCGGTCAGAATTCCATCCGTCTGGCCGTGAACGAGAAGCGGAGCCACGGCCGCTACCGTCGGATCGGCGAAATGTCGCAATGCCGCGTCGGCCCAGCCGGGCGTCACTTCGATGCCCGGCAGTAGCAAATGAACCACCGGCGCGTCGCTCATGTCGATGCCGACGTTCAGACAGCGCACGTTGTCGGTTCCAATAGGTGTGTAGACGAAAGTCACTTCGCCTTTCAGGTCGTAGGGATCGTCGTAGACCTCGCTCTGGACGACGACAATTTGGCTGTCGTCCGGCCGGTTTTCCAGGACCGAAACCAGCGTGTTTTCTAACCGTTGAACACTCCCCGAATGGGGAATGATTATTGAGAGCCGTGCCACGAAATCGCTTCCTGCGAAAGACTCAATCTCGCGCGGCGCCGGAGGAGCCGCCAGAGCGAGCAATCCATTTTTCTTGTTTCCGGCTTGCGGTTCCAGGAACGGCGACCAACGCAAGCGCTTCTTCTAACGTCGGTCATGTCGGATCTTGTAGAAGAACAAATCCATCCCAATCCGCTTGAGTTCGCATTGTAGACGAACCTCGCGGCGACAAGCCCTCCTGGCTTTCCTAGATTACCAACGACTGCCACGGCTGAAGAAAGAGGGCGTTGCCGGCACCGTGCGTTACTCGGCTCCAGCCCAAATCTCGGCCAGACTCACGAGCCACTCGGCCGCTTCGACCATCTGGTCGAGGCAGGCCCATTCGAGATTGGAGTGGGGGGTGTGCTGCCCACAAGAAAGATTGGGGGTAGGCAATCCCATCTCGGTCAGCCGCGATCCGTCGGTACCACCACGAACGATCGTCTCGCTCGGCTCGCGTCCCAAGCGTCTGAGTGCCTGCCGAGCGTAATCGACCGCCCTCGGCTCCTTGGCCAGCCCCTCGGCCAGATTGCGGTACTGCCGGCGGAACTGAACATCGACGTTCGCTTCGGGATGATCGGCCTCGCAGAGAGCCGCCGCATGGCGGAGCACCTCGGCCCGATCGGCCAACCCCGATTCGTCGAAGTCGCGAAGCAAGATTTTCAGAACCACCTCGCCGACGCCGCCGCCCATTTCGTAGGGATGCAAAAAGCCCTGCCGCCCATCGGTCGTCTCGGGCGAGAGCGTCCGCCGAGGCAAACTCGCGACGAAGTCGGCCGCCACGCGGACCGCATTGGTCATCCGGTTTTTGGCATTGCCCGGATGGATGTTCACGCCGCGGATCGTGACGATGGCCAGATCGGCCGAAAATGTCTCGACATCGATGGTATTGGCTCCCTGGCCATCGAGCGTATAGCAAACGGTCGCCCCAAGCCGCGCCAGATCGATATGATCGGTGCCGTGGCCGATTTCTTCGTCGCAAGTGAAGCAAACGCGAATCGGTCCATGACGCAACTCGGGGTGTTCGCCGAGCCAAGCGATGGTTTCCATGATGACGGCGACGCCCGCCTTGTCGTCGCCGCCCAAGAGCGTCGTCCCATCGGTCGTAATGAGCGTTCGGCCGATCAGGTCGCTCAACTCCGGGT
Source organism: Pirellulales bacterium (assembly GCA_016929515.1). Lineage (GTDB taxonomy): Bacteria > Planctomycetota > Planctomycetia > Pirellulales > Thermoguttaceae > UBA11386. The sequence continues at coordinate 11,037 of JAFGIR010000193.1, forward strand.
TGTCCGCGACCCGAATGACCTTGGCCGGATCGGCCGGCAGTGTGATGTCGCCGCCCGGGTAATCGCGGATCACTTGCGGCCGGATGTTCTCGCCCGATGTCTCGGGCGACGTGTCGAGATGCGCGCACAGGGCCACCACGGGCCGCTCGCCCTCGACGCTCGCCGGGAGCGTGCCGAGGACGATTCCGTGCTCGTCCTGTTGGGCGTCAGCGATCCCCAAGGCACGAAGCTCGTCGACAAGGACCTTGCCCAACGCGAGCTGACCCGACGAGCTTGGGTACTCGGCCGCGTCGGGCCGGGCCGTGGTGTCGATTTGCACGTACTTGAGAAACCGTTCCAACAGTCGATCCGCGTTCATGGTTGTCTCCATTGTCTTTTTTGAATCATCATCCAAACTTGTAATGCTTGCGAATCGCCTTGTTAACCTTCCACGTGCACTGCAATCCTTGGGGAAAGACCACGCAGTCGCCTGGACCGAAGGAAACCGTCTCGTCGGCCACCTCGACCGTGACTTCCCCCTCCAGCACCAGGCATGTCTCCTTCTGATCGTAGTGCCACGGAAACTCCGACGGCTCTTTCGACCAGGTGGGCCAGGTCTTCATTTCGGCCTCTTCCTCGGGCGTGGGTTTGCGGACTTCGATGGGCATGGCGTTTTCCTCCGTTGGGTTGAACAAGACAAAAACGGCCCGGCAGACTCGCCGCGACCCAGTGTATTCTACCCGATTCCACCGAGACCTGAAGATACCCATCGCCCCTACGGGTTTTTGACGATCGAGTAGCCCGCGGAGACGTGAAATCTCCTTGCTTGACAGGCCCGCTGAACATGGTTGATAATTGCGATTCGGCACTTGCCCGCACCGTAAGAAGGATACGATTCATGAAAAAACAAAACGTGAATGTCCCAAAGTGCTGTCGCAGGGAATTCATGAAAGACTGTGTTTTGGGAGCTGCGGCGGCCGGCGCCGTGGGCAGTCTTTTTGTCGGGCAATCGCAGGCAGCGGAGGATGAATTGGTGTCGCGGTTCAACTACAAACCGGTTCCTGGATGGGCCAAGTTGCCCAAGGACGTGGCATGGGCAGGCGTGAACGGGATCGACGTCGACCGTCGCGGGCGCGTGTATGCGGCCGGCGGCGATGAAAACGCGGTGCTTGTCTTCGCGCCCGACGGCAAATTCTTACGGGCCTGGGGAAAGGGCCTTATCGAAGAGAAGCACCAGTTGCGGATCTTCAACGACAAGGTCTACGTGGCCGACACGGCGCAACACCAAGTGTACGAATTCGACTTGAACGGCAAATTGCTGCGCGCGTTTGGAACCCGCGGCAAGGCCGGCTTGGGCAAGAACGAATTCAACAAGCCGACCGACATCGCCTTCGGACCCGACGGCGACATCTTCATTACCGACGGCTACGGCAACAGCCGCGTGGTCCGCCTCGCGCCCGACGGTTCCTTCCGCCTGGCGTGGGGCGAAAAAGGCTCGCTCCCGGGCCAGTTCGTCTATCCCCACAATATCGTCATCGACAAAGCGGGGCTCGTCTACGTGGCCGACCGGGGCAATAATCGCGTCCAGATCTTCTCGCCCGAGGGACGCTTCCTGCGCCAGTTGACCAACGTCGGCAAGCCGTTCGGACTTTTCCTCACCGCCGATGGAATCATGTTCGTCTCCGACGGCAATCCCGAGGGACCGCATCGGATCTTGGCGCTGGACCTCGCCGGCAAGGTGCTCGCCGAGTTCGGCTCGACCGGCAAGGGCCCTGGCCAGTTCGACGTGCCACACTCCATCGCCATCGATGCGGACAAGAACCTCTACGTTGCGGAGGTAAATAATAAGCGGATTCAGAAGTTCACGCTGGGCAACCCTTCGAGGAAATGACGATCCGGCCAATTTGGGATAGACGTGTTCATGTGACCGCTGGTTCAAAACCTGGTCAGGTTCTGGTAGGCTAGGGCGCGCCGAATGCGTGTTCCTGTCCGAAACCCGCCCAGGAGTGTAATCATGCCAGCCCCCGCTGTCCGCTATCTGGTCTTCGACATCGAAAGCGTGGCCGACGCCCCGCTGGTTGCGCGGCTTCGATATCCGGGCGAGTCGATCGAGCCGCGGGAGGCCGTCCGGCGCTACCGCGACGAGTTGATGGCGAAATACGAGAGCGACTTCATCCCCTACACCTACCAGGTGCCCATCTCCGTGGCCGTGGCCAAGGTCGACGCCCGATTCGAGCTGGTCGACCTGGTCGTGCTCGACTCGCCCGAGTTTCGTCCCCACGTCATCACCGAGAATTTCTGGCGCGGCTGGGAGAGCTACCGGCGTCCGACGTTGGTCAGTTTCAACGGCCGGGGCTTCGACATCCCGTTGCTCGAACTCTCGGCGTTTCGCTATGGCCTGCAGGTGCCCGGCTGGTTTCAAACCAAGACCAAATCGTTCGAGCAGCCGCGAAATCGCTTCAACGCCCAGGCCCACGTCGACTTGTGCGAACTGCTGACCAACTTCGGGGCGACCCGGTTCACCGGCGGGTTGAATTTGGCGGCCAACCTGTTGGGCAAGCCAGGCAAAATGAACATTCAAGGCGACATGGTCCAGGACATGTACGAGGCGGGCCAATTGGCCCAGATCAACGATTACTGCCGCTGCGACGTGCTGGACACCTATTTCGTTTTTTTGCGGTCGCGCGTCTTGGGCGGGGAACTCACGCTGGAAACCGAGCAACAGATCATCGCTCGAACAAAAGCCTGGATCGAAGAACGCCGTTCATCCGTTCAGGCCTACGCCGATTACTTGGACCACTGGGGCGATTGGCCCAACCCATGGCAGCCGGCCGAAGCACCCGCCGGCGAGTGATGGGTCGAAGAACGTGTTTTCTCCGATCGAGGCTCCCAACACGTTTTTCGATAGGCAAGCGTCCGACGGACGTTACGTAAATCGAGAAACGGCAATTTGCCTTTTGGCGTTTGTGGCCTATAATTTTAATGTCAGAGCGAAGTGCGTGGCTGCCTCGCCAGCGTCGCTTTGACAGGGCCACCGCACGAGGCGTCAGGTTGAATCCCGCGGTGGATACCCGCTAGACGTCGATACCTGACAGACATCTAGCGGGTTATTTTTTGCGCGCTGCATGCGGCCTTCTGGATCACCGGCGCGCTCGCCCTCGTTTTGGGCTCCCTTCACCCAGCGCTGGCCGACTGAAACAGCGTATTGAAATCGGCCGCGTCATACATTCCGGCGGAGCCGTTCGTCACCTCGACCCAACCGGCCGGATCTTCGCGATAGAAGTGGTTCCAGCCATGGACGCCGCCGTTGTGCTTGACCGAGCGCTCGCGAAACAGGTACTTGATTTCCCAACAGAAGGGCGACGCACCCGACTCGAAATCGCCCGCGTAAAGCTTGTTGGCGTCGGCTCCTTCGAACAGAAGCGTGCCGGCCGGGCAGCTTAGGAACTCACTCGCGTTGACCGTGCCCTGCAACGCGTGGATCGTTTCCCAAGGCGGGTTGACCACCTTGTACCACGTCAGATGGTGTTCGGTCACGGGGATCCGCTTGATCAGTGGCTGGTCCGGCGGCAGCGCGACCGACGTGTCGAGCCAGGACCATCCGCCCGCGCCGATTTCCTGAAGATCGGCCGAGAATTGCATCCGATAGCTGATCTGGGTGCCGGTTTCGTTCTCCGGCCCGTCGTCGCGATCGAGTTCGTTGATCGTCTCGTATCGGACAATCGCCTTCGCCAGACCGTGGTGGTAGCTGTTGAGCCCGGCGCTCAGGCTCGACAATTCCTGCTGGTCGGGCTGATCCGCGTCGACCGGTTCGTAGCGGATGCTCACGGCGAAGACGGACGGCTTGCCCGGGTACGTGGTCCAAAAGCTGCCGCCGTGTTGTGCGGCCTCGCCAAGGATCTCGACGGCCAGCGCGTCGCGGTCTTCCCATGCGACGAGCAACTCGCGTTGCGCGCTGAATCCCCGAGCGTCATACTGCTCTTTGGGTGAGCCGCCCAA
>JAFGIR010000194.1 GCA_016929515.1 Pirellulales bacterium
GAGACTCATCCCGACCGCGAGACCATGTTGGGGCGTTTTTGCGAAGAACTCGGGGCCGTGCAAGGTGAGTTTCACCGGTGCGCGTCGATGGATGCCGCCCAGGCCAAGCTGGACGAGTTGCTCGGCGAACTCGAGTGTACGCGGCTTGGCGCGGTCGATCGACCGTTGGCGCGCGAGTTGGTCGACGGGCTTTCGGCGGCCGAGGTGTCCTGGGTCGATGCCGAGTGGGACAGCGCGGCCATCGCGCAGTTGAAAGCCTCGCTGTTGTCGTCCGAGTTGCTGTTGGCCGACACGGGCAGCTGCCTGGTGGAATGCGCGACGGCCGAGGAGCGGATGATGGGTTATCTGCCGCCGGTTTGCATCATTGTCGCCCGGGCCGAGGCACTACGCGAGCACATGCCGGCCGCCTGGCGGGAGGTCGCCCCCCGCATAGCCGATCCAGCCGTGCGCGGCGAGTTTGTCGTGATCACGGGACCCAGCCGCACGGCCGATATCGAGAAGATACTGATTCTCGGCGTCCACGGTCCCAAGCGTCTGATCGTTTTGGTAGTAGAATGAGGTAGGCGAACAACACGGTCGTTGTGCCTCGCCACCTCAGACCCCAAGACCGGCATTGGACCCTGCGGCCAAAACACGATCTCGGATGCTAATTCTTCGTGCGGTCCGCGAGCCGAGTCTATCCGGCCGACGCCTTTAACAACACGGACACTCATGCTTCAACAGCTGCTCGCTATCGGATTGGCCATCGTCCTTCTCTTGATTCTGGGCCCGCCGCGCGCGCTGGCCGGCGGCGGACCGGAGAACGTCTGCCTAGTGGTCAACCCGAACAGCCCTGAGTCGCTGGTCATTGCAAATCACTACATGCAGTTGCGTCACATTCCGCCGGGCAATGTCGTCTATGTTCCGCAAGACCCGCTCGAGTCTACGGTCATGATCGGTCCTTTCCGTGAGCAAATTCTCGGACCGGTGCTCCAAACGCTTGACCGTCGGAAACTGGGCGGACAAATCGACTATATCATCTACTCGGCTGGCTTTCCCACCGCGGTCAACTTCACGCCTGACGTGAAGGCCTTTCTCAAGAAAACGGGGAAGTCGGATTGGCCAAAACAAATTGGGATGACGGGCTCGATCACTGGCCTAACGTATCTCTATCCCTACGTCATGGGGCGGAATCTTGACTTCGTATCGCCAGTTGCCAACCGCTACATGCGTCCGGTCGTCGGCGGTCGCCAGAGCGCGCCAACGATGGGTTTTCGCGGCGCCTACCAATTCGACGAATCGGGTCGGCTCGTTACTTCGGGTGGTCCGCGGTATCTGTTGTCCGCGATGTTGGGCGTTATTCCCACGGAAAAGCAACGTGGCCTTTCCATCGGCGAGACGATTGCCTATCTCAATCGGAGCCTCAAAGCCGACGGTACGCAGCCGCTAGGCAAAGTCTATTTCACGCTGACGAAAGACAAGCGAACAACCGGGCGAGCCTCGGCGTTTCCCGTAGCACAAGACGCGCTTCGCGAGTTGGACATGCCAAGCGAAGTCATTTCGACCAAGATGCCGATGGGCAAAAACAACGTGTTGGGACTGACGTGCGGTGCGGCGAATTTCTCGTGGGATAAAACGGGCAGCACGCTCTTGCCCGGCGCGATCTGCGATAATCTGACGAGCACGGGCGGCCGCATGATGGGCAATCACGGCCAAACACCTTTCATCGAATTCCTCAAGTGCGGCGCGGCCGGAGGTAGTGGAACGGTTGCCGAACCGTATCTCATTCCCGCCAAATTCCCCAGCCCCCTGATCCACGCTCACTACGTTCGTGGATGCTCGCTGGCCGAAGCCTTTTATCAGTCGATTCACGGACCGTATCAGCAACTCATCATCGGCGATGCGCTCTGCCAACCCTTTGCCCAAATTCCTCGGGTAAGCGCGCCGGAAATCAAGCCAGGTCAGCAAGTGCGCGGGGTGCTCGCATTGCGGCCAAAGGCCACGATTCCGCCCAAGGCTCCCCGGGTCGATCCCAACGCCAAGGTCTCCGCCGTCGAGGAATCGGCCGATGTCGAGCTTTCCGGCGCCACAGACGCCGAACGAGTCGACCACTTCGAGTTGTTCGTCGATGGCGTTCGGACGCAGATCGCCAAGCCGGGCGAGCCCATTTCGCTCGATACGGCGAAGTTGGCCGATGGTTATCATGAAATCCGGATCGTGGCCGTCGGGCCGGCACCCATCTTCACCCAGGGCCGAGAGATTATCTGGATCGTTACGGCCAACCACAAACGCACCATTACTGCAACGACTCCATCGAACCGGGTGACGCTCGACGGAACGCTGAGTGTCACGGCCAAGAGCCCCGGTGCCAAACGGATCGAAATCCGCCACAACGGTCGTACGCTAGGCACGATCAAAGGCAGTTCGGGCAGCACAACCTTCAAGGCAGCCCAACTCGGCATGGGGTTTGCCTACCTTCAGGTTATTGGCATCCACGGGGAAAAACCGGAGGAGCAAGCGATTGCCCGACCGATTGTGCTCTGGGTCAAATAGGATACCACTTCGCCTCGCGGCTTTCTTAAGCAGAATCGGCACGATGCCGCGACCGAGCTTGTGCGGTTGGCGCCGCACGTCAGCCTTGTTGCGTTGATTCCCGGGGCTTCTCCACGGTGCCTTCTTCGAAGCGTCCGAAGATCATTCGGCCGGCGCTGGTTTGTAGGACACTGGTCACCGCGATTTGCACCTGTTTGTTGACATGATCGCGGCCTCCTTCGACGACGACCATGGTTCCGTCTTCGAGATAGCCGACCCCCTGGCCGGGTTCCTCGCCCTGTTTGACCAGGCGAACATAGACATGTTCGCCGGGCAAGAAGATCGGTTTCAGCGCGTTGGCTACGTCGTTCAGGTTGATGACGCCCACTCCGTGCAATCGCGCGATCTTGTTGAGATTGTAGTCGTTGGTCACCAGTTTTCCTTCAAGGTGCTTGGCCAACGTGATCAGCTTCAGATCAACCGGCTGGTCGGCGAATTCGGGCAAGTCACGATCAAAAATGTGCAGGTCGACCTCGGGATTACTCCGGAGCCGGTTCAGCACATCCAACCCACGCCGCCCCCGACCACGCCGCAGCCGATCGTCGCTGTCGGCAATGCCCTGGAGTTCGCCGATCACGAAACGAGGCATGACAAGTTGGCTGTCGAAGAGTTTCGCGTCAATCACATCGGCGATTCGACCGTCGATAACCACGCTCGTGTCGAGGATATAGGGCCGATGTCCGCGGGCGTCCTTCGAGAATTCAACGTACGGAATGATGAAGCGGAAATCGTTTCGGGTTTGAAGAAGTAGACTGATGCAGATATAGCAGAGGACAATGGCTAACCCAACACTAACCATCGTGCGATGCGATTCATCGTCCGGCAGCATGGTGCTTATGGCGGCCCTAGCCACGTAGGCCAGGAAGAGCCCGACAACCAATCCGAAATAGACCGACGAAATCACATCGAGCTGTTTGCGTCGAATCAAGATATCCGCGGCGACGACAATCACGGAAGTACTGACCATGCTAATCAGCGCGGTCCACATCATGACGGGGTTGTCGGCCGGAATGGCTTCGGTCGAGATTAACAACACCGGCATCCCGGCGGCAACCAGGATAAAAATAATTCGGAGAATGAAGAGGCTCATGAGTCAAGAACTCCCTGAATGTATGAAACCGCCCCGGATGATGGATGCTGGCCTTCGAACCAACACGTTTGCTTTGCGTAATAATGATAGACTTCGTTGCGGGACGAGTACCCGGTGCAAAAAACCGTTTAGCCTCGCTGCTTCAATTGCTCGACCAACAACCCCCATAACGCCTCAAGCGATTGAGGGATAACGTTTGTTTGGCCCACGATAGGCATGAAGTTCGTATCGGCATTCCAGCGAGGCACGATGTGCCAGTGGAGATGGCTTGGCAAGCCTGCCCCCCCGGCCTCGCCCAGATTGAGCCCAATGTTGAACCCCTGGGGTTGGAGCACCTGCTCGATGGCCCCGACCATTCGCGTGATCGTTCTGGCTAATTCGATCTCGGCCGCCGGAGGCAGCTGGTCGAGTCGGGCAAGGTGGCGCCGCGGCGCGACCAACAGGTGGCCGTTGTTGTACGGATACCGATTGAGTACGGTAACCACATGCTCTCCTCGGTCAACGATGTGCCTCGCCGGCAGGTTGTCGTCCACGGCAGCCTGGCATAAGAAACATGCCGAATCGGCCCCGTCGAGCAACTCTAACTCCGCACCGTCCGGTGGGGGCTGTTGCTTGTTGCTGAGAATATAGGACAGTCGCCAGGGTGCCCAGAGAGGATCATCGGTCACCGTATGCAGTCTCCTGCTTGGGTTCCATAGTCTTCCTACGCTGCGAATCTATAGGGCGGTAAGGCTTCGGACAAGGGCACCCATCCCCTTGGAATCACTCCTCAGGCCACACTACACCCCACATTATAGGCAGCTCTGCGGTTCCTTTTCAAGTTTCCTCGCGATTCGGGACGAAACCAACTGTAGCGAACAGCGTGACTTTGTGGGCTGTATGGGCGGGGGCATGGCCGTGGCCACTCGCCTCTGTCTCGCTGAGCGGTTAAACTGAGGGCTTGTGGCAATTTACATCCGTTTGGCATGAGTGGTCCTGCAAAAAAGTCGCTCGTTCTCCACCATCTCGACTGGATGCCCATTGACCCTTGTGTATTCATTGCCGGCGGCGCGATGGACGGGAGGGGCCGCTCCAAGAGCTTCGGCTCTTGAACGACCGTTCCCTGTCAATGGAGACATCGACAAAAAAACGTCCGATACCCGCGTTGGCCGCCGTAATGCACCTCCGACCCAGAGTATGCCATGGATTTTCGTGTCGACCTGGATTCCTTCCGAGGTCCGCTCGACTTGCTGCTTTATCTGGTGCGCAAGCACGAGGTGGATATCACCGACATGCCGATCGCGCTGGTGACCGAACAGTATCTGAAGTATCTGGCCATCATCGAGGAGTTGGATGTCAACGCGGTGGGCGAGTTCTTGGCGGTCGCCAGCAGCCTGATCGAGATCAAATCACAGCTGGTGCTCCCGCGGGGTGATGAGGTCGAGGACGCGATCGACGATCCGCGCGAAGAACTGGTCCGCCGGTTGTTGGAATACAAGGAATTTCGCGACGCAGCCAGCATTCTGGACGAGCAGAGCCGGAACTGGCAGCGGCATTTTGCACGGTTGGGTAGCGATCTGCCGCCACGATCTCGCGATTTGGCGGATGAGCCGATTCACGAAGTGGAACTGTGGGATCTGGTCAATGCGTTTGGCCTGATTATCCGCGACACCGAGGCTTCGAAACCCTCGAACATCGTCTATGACGATACGCCGATTCACGTCTACATGGCGAAGATCCATGCGTTGGTGCTCGAACGGGGTCACATGCCGCTAGTCGATATCTTCGAGCCGGACATGCACAAGTCCACGCTAGTCGGCATCTTTCTCGCCGTGCTCGAATTAGTGAATTACAAGCACCTGCTTGTCGAACAAAACGAGCTTTTCGGCGAAATTTGGCTCCTTCCTCGTACCGATGGGGCAACCCCCCTGGACCTTTCCGCCGTGGACAACTACGATCACACGGGCCAGACCGCCTAGGTCCCGCTGGCAACCGTTTCCCAAGGGATGGTCCCCTTTTCGGCCCGCAGCGCCCATCATGATCCACAACCTGCCCGTCAAAACCATTGAACACAACGGCCTGACGATCGAGGGCTATTCGCGCGCCGCGGTCCAGACCTATTGGCGAGTGCCTGAACTCAAGGTGGGTTTCGATCTGGGCGCGCAGCCGTGGTCGTTCATGGGCACGCCCACATGGTTCGTCTCTCACGCCCACATGGACCATCTCGTCGCATTGCCGGTCTACGTGGCGCGGCGGCGGATGATGAAGATGGAACCCCCGACCATCTACCTTTCCGAGCACATTGTCGAACCCATGCAGCGCATTCTCCGGTTGTTCAGCCGTTTGGATCGAGGTCGGCTCCCGTGCGAACTGGTTCCGACCGCGCCGGGCGACGAAATCGAGCTTTCGCGCGAACTGGTGGCCACGGTCAGCGAAACGCGCCATAGTGTGCCTTCGTTGGGCTACGTCGTCTGGGAACGCCGCCGCAAGCTCAAGCCCGAGTTGCAGGAACTCTCGGGCGAGCAGATCCGCGACCTTCGGCTGTCGGGCCAGGAAGTGACCAACGAAACGCGGATTCCCCAAGTGGCCTATTTGGGCGACAGCACGCCCGAGGGCCTCGACTTGTGCCCCGCCATGTATGAAGCGAGGGTGCTCATCATGGAGATGACCTTCGTTGCCCCGCGCCATCGCAAGGAACGGATCCATAAGTTCGGTCACATGCATTTGGACGACCTGATCGAGCGTCGCGACCGTTTTGCCAACGAATTGGTGATCGCATCGCACTTCAGCACGCGTTATCATGCGAGCCAAATTCGCCACCACGTCGCAAAAACCTTGCCCGACATGCTCGACGGGCGGCTGCATTTGTGGATTTAGCGTCCAATCCGAAGGCGGCTTGGCTATACTGGGTGATTGGGAATGAGTGAACCGCGAGGTTCAGTCCTTGGAGCACCTTGGGGCACCACCGTTCTATGTTTCAGCCACCCGTCACGTGCAAGGCTGGCGCCCGGAGGGTAACCATGGGAATCTGGTCTTCATGTCGTTTCGCGGCCATCGTGGGCGTCACATGCGGCTTGGCGCTTGTCATGCTGCCACGGTCTTCGGTGGCCGAGGAACAGAAACGGCTCGCCTACGAAGTCGGCTCCACCGTCAAGGTCTGCCAATTGACCGGTGACCTCGATCGCCAGACGAAGCAATCGACTCTGAGCCGGACCGCCACGACGGCCGGCGTGGCCGCGACCGATCTGGGAAGTTCCTTCGAACACGACGGACGGTTGTTTTTTCTGTTTGGTGACACGTGGAGGGAGCCCGACGGGCGCGACGCACGCATCGCGCGCGACGCATTGGCGTGGACCGACAGCCGGGAGCCAACGAAAATCAAGCTCGATTTTCTCCGCGGTCCGAACGGCAAGTGGTTGCCGCTGGACGTGCCGGGAATCTCGCTTGGGCCGTTCGAAGTGCCCGCCAACGGCGTGTCGATCGACGGCAAGATGTATGTCGTGTTTGCGACCGATTCCCGACGACCCAAGTTGTTTGGTCGCTCGGTGCTGGCGGTTTCGGACGACAACGGAAAGACCTTCACGCAAGTCTATCAACTTTCGGACGACAAGTTCCGCGTCGTCGCCCTTTGGAAATCGGATCCCTGGCTCTACTTATTCGGCATCAGTGAATATCGCCGAAGCAGCGTGTCGCTGGCCCGCGTCAAACTGAAACAGATTCGCGACCATGACGCAATTCGTTATTTCCAAGGCACCGACGCCAACGGTCGCCCACGATGGTCCAATCAGGAGCAGGACTCGACGGTGCTGTTCCGGCACGACGTTGTCGGCGAGCATTCGGTGGCGTACTGCCCATCGGTCAAACGCTACGTAATGCTCTACAACTCGACCAAGCCGCGGGGAATCGTGATGCGATCGGCCCCGGAGCCTTGGGGCCCGTGGTCGGACCTGGAAATCATCTTCGATCCGTGGAAGGATAAAGGCTACGGATATTTCATGCACGCAACGGGCTGGTTCACCGCACAACCGGACGGGCTTGCGGATCCGCGCCGGGCGGCAACGTGGGGTGGAGAATACGGCCCTTACCTCATCGCACGCTATACGACGGGCGACGCGAACGGTTGCCGCATCTACTACACGATGTCAACGTGGAATCCCTACCAAGTCGTTGTGATGCGTACCGATTTGCGAATGGAGCCTCGACCGCCGGAGAAAGAACCGGTGAACGACGAAACGACGCCGACGAAACCGCGCGCTCCCCGAGCGAAGTGACAACCACGCTCTTTCCGTGCTCAGTAGTACCTGGAAACAGGCCACGTGGCCACCGTGCTCGACATTGTCTTTTTCAATGGCCCCGGGCCGGGGAAAGAAACAGCACGTCGTCCGGCTGCGTGTCAATCACGAGAGTATCTTGGGCTTCCGGTTTGACCGTGAGTGTCTCTGTTCCCTTGCGGCACTCAACGTCTTGGCTGGGCCACGGGTTTAACACCCGACACGGCCCGCCGACGGTCGAGCGGATTCTCAGCCGTGTGACTTGACTTTCTTTGCACTCGGCGCTGACGAGGAATCCTCCCTGAGCACGCAGGTCGGTGAACCGAGCCGATTTGTCCTTGGGCCGCGCCGGAAAGACACGGATCACGTCTCCCACGCTTTGCAGCAGCAACTCCGAGACACACATCGCGGCGGCGAATTGCCTCGCGTCCCAGACGTCGTTCTTGGTGATTCGAAGGACGAGTCTATCCGTCTCTTGATAGACCAGTGCGTTGATGTCGCCGTTGCCGATGATCAGAGCATACTCGTGAATGCTGTCCAATCGCGGCACGGAAATGGCCGCCGCGTCGAGGGCCGGCGGATAGGTTATCTTCGTGGACTCGGCGCCGACTGCCGGGACGCTCAGCAAGAGTCCGAGAATGACAAAGGCACAGTCTCTCACGACGTACTCCTTCCAGGAAAGAGAAGGGTGGGGATTCGAGCGTCTTGAACCATTCCCTGAAGTACGAGTCGGTTGCCACAGAGGTGGTCCATTCTCAGTAGAAACCGCGAACGTGGGGGTTGGGTGTGGAGTATATCGTTCATTGTCCCCGACGCCTCGTCAGTGTCAACCAAGAAAGGGCCATTGTGGATCCGCTGCATCGACCATTTGGTCCAAGCTTGACCGTGCCGGGCGGTCTGTTTACGATGAAAATAGAGGTCCATTCCTTTCATCTCAGTCGACCGTTTCCCGCCTTGTCGAGGAGAATCGTGCCATGTTTCATGCTCTACTTGTATCGTTCATCATGACGGCTGCCGGACCTGTCGAAACCCCCGCCCCGGAGAGATTCATCGTTCTTTCCGAGTTCCAAATCTGGGCCGATCCGGTCGGCCCCGAAACCTACCGCGCACTGAACAAACTCTACCTGGAACGCGGCCATTGCCATTCTTTTAATCTCTACCGGCGAGGCAAAGGCTTCGATTATTTCATTTGGGACCAAGAACGCACGAAGTACTGGGTCGACGAGTGCGTGGCCCTGGGAGCATTCAACGTCTTTTGCATGGGCGACGACACGCGCACGGGCAAGGGACGGCTCTTCACGACCGAAGGCGTCAATCCGAAGCTGGCCGACGTGCTGTTCGACACCATTGCGTATGCTCACCAGCGAGGGCTGATGGTTTCGATCGAGCCGGTCACATTGCCCAAGGTCCGCGACGAAGAGCATTTCACCAAGTGGCTCAACGCTTGGATCGGTCCCGACGTGCCGAAGGCCAGGCGAGCCGACATCATCAAACTCAGCATCGAATGGTTCGGCGGCTGGCAGAAACAACCGAAGAACATGGCCCACGAACTCGACGCCTTCTTGAAAGCATGCAAGAAGGTCAACCCCGAGGTGCTCGTCTATATCGATTCGATCGGCGGGAAATGGTACAGACCGCAGATACTCCACCGCTGGTTGTTGTCCGAATACCCCGGTACGATCGTGAGCCACTATCTTAACACGGCACACGTCGACGATTTTCGCAAGATGGGTGCTCGAAACATGATGGTCCAAATCAACCCGTGCGAGGCGGGACAAGGAATCGGCTGCCATCTGTTTCTCTACTTCGACGACACCGTGAAATCGTTGAAGGACATCGTCAAGAAGCGGGTTCGCTATGTGTCGCTGGCTGGTGTCAATTACGCTTATAGCCGTCGCGATTTCGATCTGTTTCTTGACGTCATTCGTCCGCATCTCGCGTTGGCCTCCGACGTCGAAGCATTGCGTGGAAGCATCGCGCCCGACGAGATCCGCCAACCGGCAAGCAAGGAAGAAGTGCGAGCCGAGTACTCGAAGGTCGTGCCGGAGAAGAAGCCGTAGGGAGGCGATAGCCACGAAAAACACAAAAAGACACGAAGAGAATGCGTTGATACATTTTCGTACTTCTTTTTTGTGTTTTTCGTGGCCATCAAAATCCGGCCGAGTCGTGACCGGTCTACAGGCCGATTCTCGAAAAGAACTCCGGCACGCCGCGGATGCCCAGTCTTAGGCAGAACAGGGCCCCGGCTCGTGGCCCTTCATGCTCGCGGTCGTGGCCGCCGGCCGTGGTGACGTAGATCTCGGTGTAATCCTCGCCACCAAAGGTAACACTCGACACTTTCTGGACTGGAAACTCGATGCGGCGATCTTCCGTGGCGTCGGGCGCGTAGCGGATCAACAGCCCACCGTTCCAGCGGGCACTCCAGACGTAGCCCTCGGCATCGACGGTCATCCCGTCGGGCTTGCCTTCGCCGGGTTGGGCCGTCAGAAACAACCTTGGATTGGTCAACGCACCGGTCGCATGGTCGTAGTCGAAAACCCGGATGTGCCGGAATCGGTCGTTCGAATCGCTGTGGTAAAGCTGCCGCCGATCAGGCGTGAAGGCCATGCCGTTCGAGGTACCCAGCCCCTCTTCAAGAACCGTCAAGGTCGCGTCGGTTTCGAGTCGATAGAGTCGGCCGGCTCGCTCCGGCGTCGACATCACGCCGCAAAAAACGCGGCCCATCGGATCGGCGATGCAGTCGTTGTAGCGGTTGCCGCGGAGTTCGGGCACATGATCGACGAGCGTGTTGAGTCGGCCCGCGCACCAAGTCCGGATCGCTCCGTCGGCCATCAACAGCAGCAGGGCCCCGTCGGCTTGCACGGTGAACCCACCAATGGGGTCGCCCTCGTAGCACATCTCATCCTCGCCCGAAGCCGGATCGTAGCGGAAGAGCCGTCCCCGGGGGATGTCGCACCAGTAGAGTCGCTTTTCGAGGGGATGCCACAACGGATTCTCGGCCGTCTGGCACGCACGGTCGACAACCATTTCTGGACGCATGAACGGGTCTCCTGGAGTTCGGTCTTCGACGGAGAGGATTCCCTAGAGGATACGTACTATATGGCCTTCTGGCAATATCGAGCTAGAATGGATATTTTGGCTTTCGGGCCATGTGCAAAAGCAGTAATCCTCGTTTGGCAATCGATCGATGAACCCCAACGCCCTTTCGTTTCCCAGTCCATCTCCTGCCTCGTCGGCCTGGCGGCTTGACCCGGCCGTGGTCATGCTCAACCACGGTTCGTTCGGGGCGTGCCCGACGGTCGTGCTACAGCGTCAGCAGGAATTGCGCGACCGGTTGGAGGCCGAGCCCGTACGGTTCTTCTTGCGTGAGATGCCGGCTTTGCTTGATGCGTCGCGCGAGGCATTGGCCCGCCTCGTTGGCGCCCCAGCTTGCGATGTCGCATTTGTGCGTAATGCCACGTCCGGCGTCAACGGTGTGCTGCGTTCGCTGCGGTTCGCGCCGAGCGATGAACTCCTGGTGACCAACCACGAGTACAATGCGTGCTCGAACGCGGCCCGGTTCGTGGCCGATCGCGCCGGGGCTCGACTCGTCGTGGTCAAGCTGCCCGTGCCGATCAGTTCGCCGGACGAAATCGTCGATCGAGTGATGGAGTGCGTAAGCGATCGGACCCGATTGGTGCTGGTCGACCACATTGCCAGCCCAACGGCCGTGGTCTTTCCGATCGAAGCACTCGTTGCCCGGCTCGACGCCCGAGGAATCGACGTGCTGGTCGACGGCGCGCACGCCCCCGGGATGGTACCGTTGGAGTTAGAACGTCTGGGAGCGGCTTATTACACGGGCAATTGCCACAAGTGGCTTTGCGCGCCGAAGGGAGCCGGTTTTCTCTACGTGCGCCCCGATCGGCAGGAGGACATTCACCCGGCCGTGATCAGTCACGGTCTGAACTATCAGCGGCCCGGCTATTCGCGACTCCAGGATGAGTTCGACTGGACGGGCACCGACGACCCGACGCCCTGGCTATGCGTGGGCGAGGCCATTCGATTTCTGGAACGGTTTGAGGGAGGTCTTGAAGGCGTGATGCGGCACCATCACCGCCTGGTTCGCGAGGCGTGCGGCGTGTTGTGTTCGCGGCTCGACGTGCGGCCGGTCTGCCCGGAGGGAATGCTCGGCTCGATGGCGGCGTTCGAGTTGCCAGCGGCGATGGACTTGCCTCGTGCGGCCGTGGCAACCCCGGCCGGCGAGGTTCACCCCTTGCAGACCGAGCTGTTCGAGCGGTTTGGCATCGAGGTGCCCATCTTCTACTGGCCCGAGGAGCCGCATTTGATCCTTCGCGTGTCGGCCCATCTCTATAATTCTCGTGCTCAGTATGAATACCTGGCCCAGGCGTTAAGCGGCTGCTAGCGGGAGACACGGTCGTTTGCTGAAATGTCCGAGGGGTTTGTCGGACAATCCTCGATTCGAGAACCCGCGACGGTCCGCTTCTGCATAACCGAGCCCAAAGCGACCCGCGGCTATTCACGTAAGTTGTTTTACAGCAAGATGATGTGACCTCATGACTGGGTTTCGATTTGCCCTCGGTCGGGCATCCACGGGCGGTGACACATCGTCGGCAAATACGCGGAAACCAACCAGACCCGTGTGGTATTCACGCCCGAGTTGGAGTAGACTAAGAAGTCTGCGCGGTGCTCAGCGGCAGTCGGCCGGAACGTCGGAACCTCATGTCCAAGGCAGTCTTTGCCTCGCTGGCAGGACCCGTTTCTCAAGGAAATCAACCGGCTCCGGAATGCCGACCGATACGCGTGCTGTCCAGGCGCGGTGCGCGAAAAGCCTTGAAACCACCCCACCCGTTGGTCGTTTTCCGACCATTAGCTACAAAGGCGTCAAGACGAGACACAACATGGACCTAGCACGTATTCGTAACATTGGCATTTCGGCCCACATCGATTCGGGCAAGACGACGCTCAGCGAGCGCGTGCTCTACTATGCCGGCCGCATTCATCGCATCCAAGAAGTCCATGGCGGGGGAGCGACCATGGACCACATGGAACTTGAAGGCGAGCGGGGCATCACCATCACCAGCGCCGCGACCACGGTCGACTGGAAGGGAACCACGATCAATCTGATCGATACGCCGGGGCACGTCGATTTCACCATCGAGGTCGAGCGAAGCCTTCGCGTGCTCGATGGAGCCGTGCTTGTGCTTTGCGCGGTTGGTGGGGTGCAGGCTCAATCGCTGACGATCCATCGGCAGATGCGGCGCTACGGCGTGCCGCGGATCGCGTTCATCAACAAGATGGACCGCGCCGGCGCCGAC